>JANDJJ010000100.1 GCA_024330945.1 Nitrospira sp.
ACGTACCCGAAGCCGTCGGCGCCGATGACGGTGCCGCTGTGGATGATCACGCGGGAGCCGATCGCACAGCCTTCTCTGACGACAACATTGGGGTATAGCACTGTGTCATCCCCGATGGTTGAGTCCGACCCCACGAACACGCCGGGGTAGAGGGTCACGCGTGCACCGATGGTGACGCGGTCTCCCAGCGTGACAAACGGCCAGATGGACGTATCGGGTCCGATAGTCACGTCGGCCCCTTGGACAAGATCTTTAGAAATACCGCGGGGCGGGGCGGGGCGAACGAAGAACCGCTGCGCGACCTGACCAAAAGCCATCAAGGGGTGAGGGACGACGATTTGAGGAACGGCAAGTTCCGGCAGGTGCCGATGGACGAGCAGTGCCGCCGCGCGAACGGTGGTTGCCGACTTCAAGACTTTATCGCCGGCGATAAACGACAACGATTCGGGAGTCGCTTCACCGAGGCTCGCAATCTCAAAGATCTGCGTTCCCTCGTCGCCGTAGACTGTTCCTCCGACGACCTGGCGGATATCGGCAAGGGAGATGGGCGTGGACAGCCGAGGAAGAGCCATGGGGCGTTACCTCTTCTTGGCCTTTGCGGCAGTGGCTTTTTTAGGAGCGGCAGCCCGCTTTTTAAGGGCCGGCGCCGGCTTTCGACCGGCTGCGGCTGGTTTCTTGGAAACGGTCGCCGACCGTTTCCCTCCTGCTGTACTGGTCGGTTTCTTGGAAGCGGCGGCCGGTTTCGTTTCGGCGGAGGCCGAAGCTTGGCCGGTCGAAAGCCGTTGATGCACATAGGAGGCGACGGACCCCACGGTGCTCAAGCCGGGGAGGTCTTGATCGGGGATTTGAATCTTAAATCGATCTTCGATCTCAAAGAGCAACTCGATGATGGCCACCGAATCGAGCCCGAGATCGTCTCGAAGGTGATGGGATTCGGTAATGGTGGAAGGGTCTCGCTTCAGATAAGTGGCAAGTGCCTGAATGATCTGAGAGGTCACCTCAAGTTCGGTCATTATGGCTGCTCCTTCATCATGGAAGTGAAGATCCCGGCGGTCGATTGCGGGATACGCTCATAATCACATCAATATCCAGTTGCCGCTCCAGCGCTAGCCAGAGGGCCGAATGTGAGCCGACGTCTCCATGACTTGCGGCAGGAAGACTGTCGTCGGTGCGCGGAAGAGAAGACCCGTCTCTCATGCAACGAATTTTTTCAACACGACCGTGGCATTGTTGCTCCCGAAGCCGAACGAATTCACGAGAGCGGCTCTGATTTTTCGTTCTTGCGGTGATCGGCTGATGCCGTCCAGGCGGCAGGCCGGATCAGGATCATCATAGTTGGCTGTGGGATGGATTTGCCCGGTGTGAATGGCCAGCGCCGAAGCGATGGCGCCGAGCGCGCCGGCGGCTCCCAGGGTATGGCCGATGAGCGACTTCGTGGCGTTGACGGCGATCTTATCCGCTCGGTTCTTGAACAGCCGTTTGATGGCCTTCACCTCGACAACGTCGCCGATGGCCGTCGAGGTTGCATGCGCATTGATGTAATCCACTTGCGCCGGAGTCAAACCGGCCGAGTCCAAGGCCAGTTTCATGGTGACGGCCACCTCTTCGCCGTCCTCCCGAGGAATGACCATGTGATAGGCCTCGCTGGTGGCGGCGTATCCGGCAAGCTCGGCGTAAATCCTTGCCTTTCGCTTGCGCGCGTGCGCCAGTGATTCGACAATCAGGGCGCCGGCTCCCTCCCCCATCACGAATCCGTCCCGACGCCTGTCGAAGGGACGCGAGGCCCGTTCCGGCGTATCGTTGAATTCGCTGGACAAGGCGCGCAGAGAACAAAAGCCGGCAAAGACCAGCGGGGTGATGCTGGCGTCCGCGCCGACGGCGATCACCACGTCGGCCTGGCCGGTTCGAATACATTGGAGCGCCTGTCCCAGCGCATGGGCGCTGGACGAACAGGCCGTGGAGATCGTGAGATTCGGTCCTTTCGCTCCGTGAGCCATCGCCACGATGCCGGAGGCGGAATTGAGCGTAATGGTCGGAATGAAATTCGGATGAACGCGATTGGGCTTTTGCGTTTTGAACAGTTGGGTGATTTCCCGCTCTCCCATGACCATCCCGCCCATGCCGGCTCCAACGATGACCCCGACGCGGTGCGGTCGTTCCTTTGCCATGACCAGATGGGCGTCGGCAAGAGCCTCCTTGGCGGCCACAAGAGCGAATTGGGCGTATCGGTCCACGCGATTTGCCTGATTGGGGGGGAGGTATTGCTCCGGCGAAAAATTCTGAACCTGACCGGCCACTCGCGATCGATATTCGGTGAAAGGAAACGGTTCAAGCGAGGAAGGAGAAATGGCCGAGACGCCCGAACGGCCGGTCAAAGCGGTTTTCCAAAATTCGCTGACGCCGATGCCGATGGACGAAACGACCCCCAAGCCCGTAATCACGACGCGCGACTTCATGCGATGGTCTCCTTCATGTCGCTCTTACTTACCGGAAGAATGGAAAGCAGTCAACTGGAGATTGGCGATCGCTCAATGACGGACCTTGAGCAAGAGAGACAGCCCGAAGCTGATAAACAGAATGTTCGCCAACCAACCGGCGAACATCGGCGTCAGCGCGCCGCCGCGTCCCAGAGCGACGGCGACGGATTGAGTCGTCCAATAACAGAATCCGACGACGAAGGCTTGGCCGATTCCGGCGGCCATGCTGCCGCCGCGAACGCCGCTTCGCCGCAAACCCAGCGCGATGCCGATCAGAACCATAACGACCGTCACCACAGGGAAGGCCAAGCGACTGTAATAATCGGTCAGCAAGCGAGCGACTGAGACGCCTTCAGGCTGAAACCTGGCGATATAGTTGCGGATCTGTTCAAACGTCATCGACTCGGAGTTGCCCGTCAACGAGGTGGCGAAATCGTCGGGAATAAGAGGAATTTGGGCCGGTTGTTCCGTGAAGGCGGCAAGGTCCACGGTGTTGTCCGGTCCGAACTGACGGCGGACTCCGTCGTGCAAAATCCACCCCTCTCCGGTGAACCGGGCCTCGGAGGCTTCGATGATTCGGTCGAGATGAAATGTGCGATCGAAATGAAACAGCCGGACCCCTCGAAGCGCGCGCCCTCCGACGTCAACCGTGTTGATCGACATCAGTGTGTCGGATCCGATACGGACCCATGGCTGAGTCGCCTGAACCGTCAACGGAGTCGGCCGTTTTTCGATGCGGATCAAACGGATCTCTTCGGCCTTTTCGGACGCAAGCGGGATGATCGTGGAACTCAACGCCAGCAGGATGAGCGAGAGAAAGCCGGCGAACAGAAAAAACGGCGAGGCCATCCAGAACAGACTGACGCCGCAGCTCCGGAGCGCGGTGATTTCATTGCTGCGCGAGAGCAGTCCGATTGTCAGAAGCGTGGCGACCAAGACGGCGAAGGGCGCCACTTGGAATGAGATGGCCGGAATTTTGAGGGCGAAATACACGAGCAACGGCGCGACGCCCGAATCGTAGCGAAGAAACCGACGGACTTTTTCGAAGAAGTCGATCACCATGTAGATGGTCAGCAGTCCCGAAAAACACATCAAAAAAATTTTGACGTGTTCCCGCAAGATATAGCGAAAGAGGATCGTCATCAGCGGCCTGTCTTAATAAAGAGAAAAATCGTCGCCAGCGCAAAAATGAGGGTAGGCGCCCAGGCGCCGGCGAACGGACCAATCATCATGGTCGTCACCAGAAAGTCGAACGCGATGTTCAACAGGTAGAAGACGACGATCACCACGACTCCGACCGCAAACCCGCCGATGCGCCCCGAGCGTTTGGAAACGATGCCCAGCGGCACCCCCAGAAGACAGAACACCAACGAAGCGGACGGGAAGGCGAGGTCTTTATAGTATTCCATCAGGCGCCGCAGGCCCGTCGAATCCTTCTCGCCCCCTTCCCGAATCATGGTCATGATTTGTTCATAGGTCGGCCTCTCTTCGGCTGCGGAATAGGCGCTATGGGCCAAGCTCAGTTTGATGTCGTAATGGGTAAAGGAGACCAGACGATATTGATCCATTCGATCCGGGCGGCTGTGAATGACGCCGTTGACCAAGCGCAGAGCCACTTGGCTGTTTTCTTGATCCATGAACACGTGGTATTTCTCCGCCACGATGATGCGAGGATCCTGCGGGGATCGGGCGTCCGAGACGAAAATCCCGCTCCGAGATCCACCCTCGGCGGAGTCCGGCACATAGATGACCATGTGTGGAATCGGTTCATTGAAGGTGCCCCGTTCCAAGGCCAGGACAAGCTGGTCTTTGAGGAGATTCAGGGCGACTTTTTTAAGATTCAGGGAGCTCCAGGGCTGCCCCCATTGGGAAAGAAAGAGCGTCAGGCCGAAAACGGCCACGGCGAAGAGGACCACGGGTTGTGATAAGCGAAAAAGGCTGAGTCCCGCGGCCCGCATCGCAACGAGTTCTTTGTCGTACGATAATCGGCCGAAGGCGGTAATTGACGCGATCAAGCCTGCGATCGGAAGCGTCAAGACCAAGCCGGAGGGCAGGAGCACGGCGATGACTTTCAGGACCGCCCAAATCCCCACTCCTTTCGAAACCAGCAGCTCGACCAACCGCAACAGCTCGCGGGTCAACATGACGAAACAGAGTGCTCCCAGACTCAAGCCAAACGGGGTGAGCAGTTCGGTAAAAATATAACGATCCAGCAGAGTTCGTAGGATCACGAGATCATCGGCATGGCGATCGATTCGGATGTTTGATGCTTAGGAGCTTGGAATTGAGGCGCAACGAACTTGAAACACTATAAAGTGATGGTCGCCTCCTTGTAAATATCGTCCGAATATTCGATCGGCCAAAGAATCGCTTGACAGGAATGATCCTCTATGTTACACCGCACCGCGACTTTTATCCCAAGATGGGGCTCCGTGACAGATACAACGCGCGTGAAGGTGCCCGTCGATTTTTCCAGCCAGGTCCGGTCTCTCGTCCACGTCATGTCCCATCCCCGGAAGGGTTTTGCAGTCAGCAGGTCCGCTCGCGTGCGGGCCTTAAGGAAAGGAGGCGGTTCGTGAAGACGAAAGGAACGGTCAAGTGGTTCAACGATCGAAAAGGGTTCGGGTTCATCCGTCTTGAGAGCGGAGAAGATGTGTTTGTCCACTATTCGGCGTTGCAGGGCGAAGGGTTCAAAACCTTGAAAGAAGGTGAAAATGTTGAATTTGATATCGTCCAAGGCGCCAAGGGACCGCAAGCCGCCAATGTACTGAGGTCGGCCGTCGCCTCTTCCTGATAGTCGTTCTTTCTGCTTGCCACGGCGGGTTCGCTTCCGTTGCTGGGAGAGGGGCCCGTCGTGCCGCTCAATCGCCCGGTCAGGTTTTCAGCCATTTTCTAGACAAAATTCCTTAGCACTGTTAGCGTGTTCGTAGTCTCGACGGGGAGGTGCGTGTTGCCATTGGACCGCGGCAAAGTGCTGCAACAGGCCCAACTGCTCGCGTCGCGTGGACAGTACGAGCATGCGGTGGGCGAGTGGAAAAAACTGGCCGCTGAAGCACCGCACGACGGCAGCATTTACAATTCCATGGGCGATCTGCACCTCAAGCGCAATGCCATTTCTGATGCGGTGGCCTGTTTCCTCAAGGCGGCGGAAGCGTTTAAATGCGAAGGGGCCATCCTGAAGGCGATCGCCGCCTATAAGAAAGTGCTCAAATATGACCCAACGCAGTACGAAGTGCATCAGCATTTGGGCGATTTGAACGCGGAGCGCGGCCTGATCGGCAGCGCCGTGCAGGAGTATCTCACGGCAGCCAAGCACTTTCTCAAGGCGCGCAAACCCAAAGAAGCACTGGCGCTCTACCGGAAAATCGTAGCGCTTGATCCGTCCAATGTGAACGCGCAGCAGCGTATCGCCGAACTCTGTCTTCAAGACAATCAACAAGAGGAAGCGACAAGGGTGTATTTGCAACTGGCACGGGAACGTTCCGCCCAGGGACGATATGAAGAAGCAAAAGAAGCGTATCAGGCCGTACTCACCATCGATCCGCCAAATAGCGAAGCGGCGCAATACATCGAGAGTTTCAAGAGCGGGAAATTCGGTTCGATGACCTTGCACAAGCCCAAGGACGCGGGGATTCCGCTGCGACCGTCCGATCCGCTCGGCCAACTGGCCGAGGCAGTCAGAAGAATGGACGAAGGACAGTATGACGGCGCCGAGGCCGTTTTAAATCAAATGCTCTCGCGCGAACCGGGCAATCCGCAGGTCTGTCAGTTGCTGGCCCGTCTCCATCTCCAACGGGGAGATCTCCAGGTCGCGTTGGGAGAATATCGCTTTTTAGCGGGGGCGGCTCTGCGCGCGCAGGACTATCGCTTGGCGGAATCCCTCATTACGGAGTTTTTGTCACAGCAGCCAGACTCCGTGCCGTTATTAGAACTGTATGGAGAGTTGTACGAAGAGCAGAATGATCCCGCATCGGCGGCGCGGCACTATGCCAAAGCGATCGAGCTGTTGCTGGCGCATCCCGAGCCGGGTATGGAGGAGTACCACGAGGAACTGTTTGAAAAAGTCCGAGCTCTGTCGCCGGACAACGAGTTGGTCGAGCGGCTTGCGGCCAAGATCCGAAGAGAGTTCGCTGTGATTCGCGACTCCGAGTCCATTCATCCAGAGCCGGCGACCGACAACGGCGCGATGCCCATCCTGTCGGAGCAATCGAGAGAATTCGAAAAATCCATGGCCGGTGAGGAACTACCGAACGACCAGCAGTCAGGAAGAGATAGCGATGGAGAGGAAGGAAACGGAGCCTGCCCGGCCAAGGAAACACTGCGTTCTCGATCAGATTCCTTCTCAAGGAATGAGTTAGAAAAGACCGACTTTACAGCCGAAACCGCTCTCTTTCGACTAGGCGACGAGACCGGACGCCCCGTGCCGGTTGTCTCGCCCGTGCGTTCTCCATCGAATGTTCTGGCGGGTGTTCCCGATTATGAAGCGCATTTCATGCTGGGCGTCGCCTACAAAAACATGGGACTGTATCCCGAAGCACGGGAAGAATTTGACGTCTCGCGGAAGGTGGATATCTATTACCTCGACTCCTGCCTCATGGCGGCTCTCTGTTTCAAGGAAGAAAACCGATTGGCGGAAGCCATTCAAGAGCTTGAAACACTGTTAGCCGACTCTCGATGCCGGGGAGCCAAGGCGCAAGCCATTCGGTATGAATTGGGGCTGCTGTATGAAGCCGATGCCCAATGGGAGAAAGCGGTGGAGACGTTTGAGGCGATCCCTTTATTCCATGACGTGCGCCAACGGTTGGCGACGCTCAAGAGCAGAACTCAGGCTCCGAACGGACCTGGTTCGTCGTCGGGGGAGCACAGTGGAAGGGGCGATGCCGGCCGTTTGGGCGGCTGTGCGCTCACCGGATAAAACACAACGAAGGCTTAAGAGACCTGATTGGGTGCCGGCCTGTCGTTCAGCACCGCCTCGATATTGTCGAGGCACAGTTTTCCCATCCGAATACGGGTCTCCACCGTTGCTGATCCTAGATGAGGCAACAGCACGACGTTCGGGAGTTCAACAAGTTCAGGGTGAACGGTGGGCTCCTCCTCATAGACATCCAATCCAGCACCGGCGATGACCCCGGCTTTGAGAGCTGCGACCAAGGCTCCCTCATCCACAACCGGTCCACGAGCGGTATTGATCAGGATCGCGGTCGGTTTCATGAGGCTCAGTTCGCGCGCGCCGATCAGGTGACGGGTTGATGCGGTAAGCGGCACATGGAGCGACACGAAGTCAGCCTCGGCGAGCAATTGATCCAGCGGGCGATGTTCCCACAAGAGGCCGGGAGGAGCCACAACGGACCGACGGCTCTCGTACACCACTCGCATGCGGAATCCCTGAGCCCGCTGCGCAACAGCTTGACCAATCCGTCCCATGCCAATGATGCCCAAGGTCTTGCCCGCAATGTCCGCTCCCAAAAGCTGAGTCGGCGCCCACCCCCGCCAAGTGCCAGTTCGCACCCACTGGTCTCCTTCGACCACGCGGCGGGCTACAGATAACAT
Source organism: Nitrospira sp. (assembly GCA_024330945.1). Taxonomy (GTDB): domain Bacteria; phylum Nitrospirota; class Nitrospiria; order Nitrospirales; family Nitrospiraceae; genus Nitrospira_D. The sequence goes on from JANDJJ010000100.1 coordinate 8,028, forward strand.
CAGAGCCCAGGCGAGGTCCGCCGTTGCGTCGGTCAGGACGTCCGGCGTATTGGTCACGACGATGCCGCGGGCCTTGGCGGCGGCCAGATCGATATTGTTGTAGCCCACGGCGTAATTGGCCAGGATTTTAAGTTTCGTGGCGTGGCTCAGCAGATCCGCATTGATGGAGTCGCTCAGCATGCAGATAACCGCATCGGCTTCGGCAAAGCCGGCACGAAGGTCTTCCGCCGTCGGGATAGCCTCTTCGGCCGGTTCGGCCACCAGACGGTACCGTTCCCGGAGGGTAGCCATGATGGGGGAGGGCAGCAAGCGGGTGACATAGACGGTCGGGGGTGCCATTGGCGTCGGATCTGTGTGTGTTACTGATCGATGGGGGCC
>JANDJJ010000101.1 GCA_024330945.1 Nitrospira sp.
CCCTGCCGGTCATGACGTGGCCGCTCTTCGTTCTGCTGGGGTGGCTTGTTGGAGGCCTGCTTGTTGGAGGCCTGATGGTGAAGCGGGTCATGGCCGAGGAAGTCCCGAACACCATGGTGGCGATCGACTGCCCGGATGTTCCGGTGCAGGATCAGCAAGGCCATACCGGTTCGTTTCATCAAGTGACAGGCGACCGTTTGGTGATCCTGACCTTCACCTATGGCACCTGTCGGACCGCTTGTCCGATCGTCAACGGGCTCCTGGCTTCGGTCTATCATCACCTGGGTCCGAGGGTTGGTCGGGACGTGGTGGTGGTCTCGGTCTCGGTTGACCCTGAGCATGACCGGCCTGAACAGTTGGCAGCGCACCATCGGACATTTGGAGATCCGCTGCATTGGTATCGTCTGACGGGAGATCGAACGGACCTGGCGAGGCTCTGGCGGGCGTTCGGCATCCGTGTGGGTGGAGATCCCGCCGCCCATTCCAGTGACCTCTTCATCGGCAGTCCGGTGCGAAGAACCTGGCGGCGGGTCTCAGGGCTCCTCTCGCCACAATCGATCGTTCAGGTGCTCGATGACACCGAGCGGGTCATGGGTCACTGACCAGCGTTCTCGATTCCACCGCTGTCTCATCCTCCTGGTGGCGGCGGGATGGCTTAATGGACCGGCCGTTGATGTTGCGCGAGCCGCTGAGCCGGCTCCGGCCGATGAACGGGCGCGACAGTATTTTACCGATGAAACGGTAGTGGATCAGGATGGGCGGTCTCACCGGTTCTATAGTGATCTGCTTGCGGGCCACACGGTGTTGATCCATGCCTTTTACGCCCAGTGCCGCGAAGCCTGTCCGCTCCAGGTGGACCGGTTGCGCCTGGTGCGGGCACGACTCGGCTCGGCTTTCGGAGCAACAGTGCGGTTTCTGTCTTTGAGCGTCGACGTGGCGCGCGATCAACCGGAGCAGCTCAAGACCTTTGCGCGTCGCCATGGAGCCGACGAGCCCGGCTGGTACTTTCTCTCCGGCGATCCCGAGCGATTCTCGCTTGTGCTCAAGCGGCTGGGGCTCTGGACCGACGATCCGTCGGATCACCAGACCCTGTTCATCGTCGGCCGGGCCGCGACGAAACATTGGAAAAAACTCCGCCCTGACGCCTCACCCGATGAAGTAGCGCGAGCGTTGATTCAGCTAGCTGATGAATGAGAAGGCAGGCATGTCGCGGCGAGGTTGCCTTGCCGTCCTCAGTCTGGGGATGGGGCTCGCGTGCTTGTTTGTCGCCGGAGGCCTGGATTCGCCAAGGGCCGGCGAGACGGCTCTCATTCTAGGCCGGGCCCTCTATGAGCAGGGACGGGGCGTCGGCAACCGTGAGATCCATGGGACGCTGGGCAATGGAGTCGAACTCACCGGCTCGGCGGTCGCCTGCGCCAACTGCCACGGCCGCGATGGGCGGGGCTTGAGCGAAGGGGAACTTCGCGCGCCGGATATCCGCTGGCGTACTCTGACCGATCGGTTTGCTTCGGTGCGGCACGGTTCTGCTGCCGTACCCTATGATCAATCAAGCCTGGCGCAGACCCTGGCGACTGGCCAAAGGCCCGACGGATCGAGGCTCAGTCCCGCCATGCCGCGATTCGATCTGAGTGAAGCGGAAGTCTCCGCGTTGGTCGAACAGTTGAGCGCCCTCTCGGCCACCGCCTCATCACCGCCTCCCGTCCCTCCGGTCGTGTTGGGGTTAGTCCCCCAGCCTGGGCTGGATCGCACGGCCGATCAGTTGGTTCGACGTATCGACCAGTGTCCGGAAACCATGCGGCCCCAACCTACCGCGTCGATCCGCTGGGTTCGCTATCAAGACCCAGGCGATGCGCTTCGGCAACTGGAGGAGATTCGGTCCCGCACGGCGGATCTGATCCTTGTTGCGCCGTATATCGTCGGGTGGGAAGATCGTTTTGCCGAATGGATCTCATCACGGCCCCTCACAGTACTGTTGCCCGTCGCCTTCCGGAGTCCGGTGGGGTCAGAACGCTGGCTCTATCGATTGCCCGGGGTCGAACGGCAAGTGGAACGGCTGGTCGAGGAGGCAGCCAAGTGGCATGCCGGCGGTGTCACGCTCGCCATCGATCTCCGCGATCGTTTGAGCGAACACCTGGGCGCCGTGGCGGAGCGGATGGCGAAGACATGGGACCTTCCTCTCGAACGATGGACGGCTCAGAAGAGAACACAACCGCTTCGTCCTGAACGGCCCCTTCTGTGGCTTCGCCCGATGAGGGAAATCGAACGGCTTGTGGGTCGCGTTGCTCCTCATCGGATCTTGGTCCCCAGTCTCTTCTATCACCCGGCAGAAGTGCCACGGGGTGGTCGATGGGCAACGGCTGAATGGGTGGTGGCTTATCCGTATCACCCGCGGGAGCCGTCTACCGGCCGCTGGCTTGCCCCGGCGGCGGTGTGGGGAGCCTCGGCCTGTCAGATGCTCGTCTCGCTCGTGAGCGACAGGCAGGCCGGTGAGTTTGCTTTTCCACTCGATCTTGCCCCGCTCCCGGTCGTGATATCGCCTCGCCAGACCGATGCCGAGGCTCGCGAGATGGTGGAGCTGCTCACCAACCCGTATATCCTTGCTCAACGAAAGGCGAAAAGCGGGCTGTAAAGGGGGAGGCGGGAGTCTTTTTCAACGTCGGAGCCGTGAGGCGGCAGGCATGAGGCCCGGACGAGCGGGAGCGGTAGGCCCAGCGATATTCCCCTCTCTTGGCTTTCTCCGTCTGCCTCCACGTTATGACCATCAGCCCAGCAGGCAAATCATGAGCCGGCATCGCCAGTTCACGCTAAAGAACTGTTTGGCCTGTCCGATACAGTCTCGAGGCCGGTAAGGGTTTCATGTTCCACGTTTCATGTTATCGGAGAGTCGTTTCCCTCAACCTGAAACGTGAAACTCGCACTGTGAAACATGAAACTCGAAACCTATCACGAGAGACGCTCACGTGTTGCGAAGGGAAACCTATGGCCGCAGCAGCGCTTGAAACGGCGTCAAAAGAACTCAATCACCAGATCGGACTCGCGGCGGACGGTAACTAGGCAACTAGGTTCTCACGTTTAACTTGGGAGATGAGCGCTACGGTGTGGACGTCCTCCGCGTGCAAGAAATCAAAGGCTACACCGACGTGACGAAGATTCCCAACACGCCGTCGCATATTAAAAGGGCGCTCAACCTCCGGGGGACGATCGACTACGCCGTGTTTGCCGTCATCGTCGTTGTGGTCGGCGACAAGGTGACGGGCTGGTGGCGGATGCCGTGTCGGACATGCTGAATATCGATAAACAGGACATCCAACCGCCGCCTTAGTTCGGTGCCAAAGTCGATGTCAACTTCATCAACGGCATCGGCAAGTCAGGCGAGAAGCTTGTGGCGATCCTGGAATAATCTGGATCGCCTGCTGTCGGAGGGAGAGTGCTGCTTTCGGCGTGAGCAGAGCTGAAGCGCCAATCACGTACGACGAAAGAGAGGTCATGAGGGGGGGAGACTATGGCCAGTGTGAAGAAAGCGAAGAAGAACGTAAAGACCGGCAGGAAGAAGACCAGCGGCATGAACGAATGCGCCTTGAAGCTGCAGGCGATCGATCAAGTTCAGGCCATCGTCGAGTTCAATCTGGACGGCACCATCATCACGGCTAATGAGAATTTCTTGAAGATCACGGGATATTCTCTTGAGGACATCAAAGGGCGGCATCACCGGATGTTCTGCGACGCGGCCTATGTCGCCAGCCCGGAGTATCACGCGTTGTGGGCCAAACTGAACCGAGGCGAGTCCGAATCCGGTCTCTATCAGTGGATCGGCAAGGGGGGGGGGGATGGCGCAGACCTTCTATGTGCCGATGCTCGGAGCCGGTGGCAAGCCGACCAAGGTCATGGCGTTGGTATCCGATCTAACGGCGCTGCACTTGGAACTGGAGAACACCCGTGAGAATCTCACGACCCTCTATGCCATCTTAAACGTGACCACGATCCTGTCGGAAGCCGACCTCAAGGGCAACATTCTGTCGGTCAACGACAAGTTCTGCGAAGTCTCCCAGTACTCGAGGGACGAATTGCTCGGCAAGCCGCACAGCATCGTGCGCCATCCGGACACGCCCAAGGAGGTCTTTAAACAGGTGTGGGCCACGATCGGACGGGGACAGCTCTTCCACGGCGTCATCAAGAACCGGCGCAAGGACGGAACTCCGTACTATGTGGATGCGGTCATCGCGCCGGTGCTCGACAAGAAGACCGGCAAGCCCCGCAAATACGTGGGCGTGCGCTACGACATCACGGAGCAAGAGATCGCGCGCCAGCAGATGAAGGGAATCGTCGAGGCCATCGACCGGATGTATGCCACCATCGAGTTCACCATGGAGGGGGTGATCCTCACGGCCAACGAGAATTTCCTCAAGATCATGGGGTACAGCCTGGACGAGATCAAGGGCCGACACCATCGGATGCTTTGCGATCCGGCCTGGACCGACACCGCCGAGTACGCCGCCTTCTGGCAAAAGCTGAATCGGAACGAGACGGATATGGGCGTGTATCGGCAGCTGGGTAAAGGGGGAAGAGAAGTCTGGTTTGAGGCCGCCTACTGTCCGGTGGTGGATGAGGTGGGCAGACCAGTCAAGGTGCTAAAGCTTGCGACTGATGTCACGATGCAGAAACAGGCGCAGCTTGAATTAGAAAGTTGCGTGCATGAAGTCCGGCAATCACTCACGGCTCTCGCCGAAGGTGATCTCACTCACCCGGTCCAGGGTACGTACGCGGGCGAACTGGGGGAGATCACAGTCGGCGTCAATCGTGGGCTCTCTACCTTGATCGATATCATCAGATCGGTTCGGGATGCCGCGGAAGCGGTGACACTCGGCATGGACGAGATTACCAAGGGCAATGAAGACTTGGCTCGGCGAACCAGTGATCAAGCTGCAGCGGTCGAAGAGACCGCTGCAGCCCTGGAGGAAATGACGTCGACCGTGAAACAAATCGCCGACAACGCCAAACAAGCCAATCAACTGGCGATGACGGCCCGAGAGACGGCGTGCAAAGGCGGCGCCATCACCGAGAAAGCCGTGGGCGCAATGGGCGAGATCACCAAGAGCAGCAAAAGGATTGCGGACATCATCACAATGATCGACGGAATCGCTTTCCAGACCAATCTGCTCGCGCTTAATGCGGCTGTGGAGGCGGCTCGAGCTGGCGAACATGGACGGGGGTTTGCCGTGGTAGCCGCCGAGGTGCGGAACCTGGCGCAGCGGTCCGCGGCGGCGGCGAAGGAGATCAGGGAGCTTATCAATGAGTCGATCCAGCGGGTCACCGAGGGGAACGAGCTGGTCGATCAATCGGGGAAGACGCTGGAGGAGGTCGTCAGTTCGGCCAAGCGGGTGTCCGATATTATTGGGGAGATCAGCGCGGCATTGCAGGAGCAGGCGAGCGGAGTCGATCAAGTGAACAGGGCCGTGATATCCATAGACGAGACGACCCAGCAGAATGCGGCCTTGGTCGAGGAAACCGCCGGCGCGGCCCAGTCGATGAAGGAGCAGACCAGGGGGTTGCTGCAGCGGGTGGCTGTGTTCAAAATCCCTGGAACGGGCGAAGCGTCGTGCGAGAAGCGCTCCGGGCGTGAAGGGTCTGAATCCAGCACGAAACACGCTTCGCGAACGACCCTTCAGGCAGCGGAGCCCGCCGGTGCCGTGGCGGACCGGCCCCCAGCGGTGCAGATGGGGAACGGGAGGCACACAGCTCGGCACAGCTCAGGAGATGAGTTTGATACGTTCTAGCAGTCTAGAACACAAAAGGATCGTGAACCGTTCCTGAGTATCCAGTCCTGTTCGGAACATGGTGAACGATCCGGCCTTTTTCTCTTATTTCTCAGACTGCTCACCCGAAATAGAAGAACGCCGGGTCCGACGGCGGGACGGCGATGCCGAGCGTCGCCGGACGGCTGCGTCCGTCGAGCGTGATGATGTGCACGCGGTCTTCCGTTGTCTCGATCAGCCCGCGCAGGGTCTCCGTCACCTCGGTCAGTTCGGCGGGCGTGAGCCAACATTCATACACCGATTTCTGCCCGCCGGTGCTGTAAGCCTTGAGTACGTCGCGGACCTTGTTGAGACGTCGTTGATCGGTCACGTCGTAGGCGATGAGATACAGTCGCCGCATAGCCAGATTCCTTACGGCTCGTCTAGGGTGGCGAACGTCACGGTCGGCTGCTCACCCAGGATCGCAAGCACCACCTCGCGCAGATGGCGATAGTTCGTTTCGTTGGCGGAATTCATCCCGTGCGCCAGCCATGAGGAGTTGCGGGCGGCCTGCACTTGCTTAAACTGTTCCCGCTGCTGCTCGAAACTCTGCCCTTCCGGCTCGCCCAGCGCAGCCAAGAGGCGGTAACCGGCCTCCAGTGGCAGTTTGAGCGTCTCTCCATCCTCTGGCCGACAGCGGGCCAAGAACTCGGCCCGAACGGTTTCAGGAATCTGCTCGATCGGCACCCGATCGGTGCTGCAACCCAAGCGCCGTTGGATTGCCACCTGCGCGCCCAATTCGAGCGCGCGGTAGAGTCGGACAATCCCATCATCGTAACTCCCCTCCGCCGCCCGGCGATCAGCATTGGCGAGCAGGTCGGCCACCAAGAGTGGATGGTACCGACTGAAACGGATCGTATGACGGGACAACCCTTCAAGCCACGTGACGTTCTCTTCCACCGTCGGCAGGACGTTGGCATACCGAAGAGACGGATTCGCTTGGACCGCGGTCGTCCACCGCTTGGAGCAACGGCCCAGGACCTCTAGCGCCCGCTGGTACTCGAACCGTTCCCAATAGAGGTATCCTTGGGCGACCTCTCCAATCAATTCGAAGGCCAGACGATCCGGCTTTTTCAGTGGTCTCTCGAGGACTAAGTCAATGAGCGCCTGTGCGGCGGTAAACTGAAACGCGCGGAAGAAGAGCGCCAGCCGCCGCCGCTCTTCGACGGCAAAGACCACGAACGGATCATCCCGATGAATGATCGATTCGCTGCCGGTGATCACCACGCCACGTCCCTCTTTGGATCGTTCCCGCCCACCGACATAGGCAAACGAAAATCCCTTGCCCACGGTGGCCAACGCCAATGCTGCGCTCATCACTTTGGTGCCGCCGGTAAAGTCCACAGCCACCTGGTCGGCAGTCACGCCGAGTTCGGCAATCAGCGCCGCGCACCGAAGCGCATCGGTATAGCACGTGATGAAATCCTGGGGATCAGCAGTCACCACCTTGCGATCCGTCCTCGGAATGCCAAGGTCCCGCACCTGCTCCTTGATTGCACCGATCTGTTCGACCGTTTGTTCCGACGCAAAGAAAATGACGACGGTTGGGCGATGGGCCCGCAGCGTCGTGACGAGCGGCTCGATGGAACCGCCTACCGAGACAATCATGGCGTGAACGTTCTGAGGATTCTTGAGCATGGTGCGCTTCTCCCGCGTTATCCCTGCCTGTCATACCGCAGCGAGCTTCGCGGGGCAAGCGCGGAAACATTGCCGCAACCTGTCTGGCGCGCGGGAATCTGCTCTTGCAGATTTCGAGAGTAGGGGCGAAAGAAGTTTCCCCCTCCCGTCTTCATCCCTTGTTCTTCAGGTCGGAATCCCATCGCTGATCTCCGGAGACCTGCAGGCCCTTGCCCCGGAGGCTATTGACGAACTCTTCCGGACCGGACCACCGCGGCACATCCCCGATCTGGCCCGATACCTCAGACACCTCAGCACACCCGCCCATCCCGGTCGCTACCATCCACCTGTCTGGCAGAGTGGCCGGTTCGGCAAACACCGTGGAGGTGGCCAACCCGAGCGCTAACGCTCCCAATCCCAGAAATCCCCGCACCATGTAATCCTCCGTTCCTTCGGCTTCCTTGACAGCGTGATGCAGCTCTGGCATGCATGGAGTTATTACGGTCGGATCCGACGAAGATGTCTCACCGCCTGTATACCTCAGGCCTGCTTCTCTCCATCAGCCTGCTGGCCGGCTGCGCCGACTCGTACTTTGTCCCGCTCGAACTGGCTTCTTCGAAGATCACCACGACACCTTTAGGATCAGATCCCGTCGGCTCTCCCACGTTGCATGTGATCACGCACGCCGACGGGTTGGGCTGGCAGGTGACGGCTCGCCAGGAGTGGATCGAGCGCGAGGCCATTGCCGAACAGGAGTATTGGAGAGGGCTTGTCTATCGTCGGGCAAACAACTGGGCAGCG
>JANDJJ010000102.1 GCA_024330945.1 Nitrospira sp.
AGAAGTCAGCCGGATCATTCTCACGAGACCCGCCGTCGAGGCCGGAGAAAAGCTCGGGTTCCTGCCGGGAGACCTCTATCAGAAAGTCAACCCATACCTGCGCCCCTTATATGACGCGCTGTTCGACATGATGGACGTGGAGCGAGCCAATCGTTTGATCGAGCGGGGCGACATTGAAATCGCGCCGCTGGCGTTCATGCGCGGGCGCACGCTGAACGACTCGTTCGTCATTCTCGATGAAGCGCAAAACGCCACCGCCGAGCAGATGAAAATGTTTCTCACGCGGTTGGGATTCCACTCGAAGATGGTCGTGACGGGAGACATCACCCAGGTGGATTTGCCGAATGACCGGGTGTCGGGATTGATCGAGGTCAAGGACGTGCTCCGCGACGTGGACGGCGTCGTGTTCGTGCATTTCGACGACAAGGACGTCGTGCGTCACCGCCTGGTTCAGAACATCATCAAGGCCTACGATCGCTATCAATCAACTGGCGCCGGGGGGGCGGGTCAAGGCCGACGGCGCGCGCCTTTCCACTCGTCTTCGCCCAGGCATCGCAAACCGTCTCCGGCCTCGGTGCCGTCGGACGATGCGTTCGGCCAACCTCACTGATGGCCGTCTTTCTGCGCGTCCGCCTCAGATGGTTGTCGAAACACCAAGATTCGCTGGTGCGCGCGGCGCGAGCGATTCTCGACGCGCTCGGAGAGTCGCGGTCGGAATTGAGTGTGGAGCTGGTCGGCGACGGGCGGATGCGCCGTTTGAACAGGGTCTATCGGGGGAAAGATCGGACCACCGACGTATTGGCGTTTGCGATGCGGGAGACGAAGTCTCCCTGCCGGAGGCTTCTGGGCGACGTGGTCATCTCCGTACCGACCGCGATGCGCCAAGCGAAAGAAGCGGGGCGGTCGCTGAACGAGGAAATCGCCGCACTGCTGGTGCACGGGGTGCTGCATTTGTGCGGGTATGATCATGAGAGAAATGATCGGGAGGCCGCCCGGATGAGGCGGCGCGAACGAGCCGTGTTGCGGGCGTTGGAAGCCATTCCTTGCCTGCTGAAACGACGGGTCCGGCAAGCAAAAAGGAGACTCTGATCGTGGGGTGGTTTCAGCGGTTGCAAGAAGGGTTGGGGAAGACGCGGCAAGCCGTGCGGCAATCGTTCGACCACATGCTGGGGCGGACGCCCACCCCGGCCCTGCTGGAAGAGCTCGAAGCATCGCTGCTCGGCGCCGATCTCGGCGCCCGCGTCGTGGATCGATTGATCCGCCGAGTCAATGAAGAGGCGCGCGGCGAGGCGGCCTCGTCTTCCCAAGGCGTTCAGAACGTGTTGAGCCGCGCTCTGTACGACGTCCTCAAGCAGGTCGCCAGCCCTTCGCTTCTTGAGTTGATCGACCAGGGCCCCCGACCTTTCGTCGTGCTCGCGGTCGGCGTCAACGGGGTGGGAAAAACCACGACGATTGCGAAGCTGGCTCGGCGCATTGTGCAGGCCCAAAAGAAGCCGTTGTTGGTGGCGGGCGACACGTTTCGCGCCGCGGCGATCGAGCAGTTGCAGGTGTGGGCTGACAGATTGAACGTGCCGATTATTCGCCAGCGTCATGGGGCCGATCCCGCGTCCGTCGCCTTCGACGGCATCGCCGCGGCCAAGGCCCGCGGGACGGACGTGGTGCTCATCGATACGGCGGGCCGGTTGCACACCAAGTCCAACCTGATGGAAGAGTTGTGCAAGGTCAAACGCGTCGTCGGTCGAGAATTGGCCGGTGCTCCCCATGAAGTGCTGCTTGTACTGGATGCGACGGTCGGCCAAAACGCCCTGGCGCAGGCCAGACAATTTCACGAAGCGGTGGGCGTTACCGGCCTGGTGTTGACGAAATTGGACGGCACGGCTCGAGGCGGCATCGTTGTGGCCATTGCCGAGGAATTAAAGATACCGGTCCGCCTGGTGGGTGTCGGAGAAGGAGTGGAAGACCTACAGGACTTCAATCCCGAGGCCTTCGTTGCGGCGCTGTTTGGAGAACCGGCCGTCGGCTCGTAGCCCCTCTTCTTCTCGTTTCGTTCTCTCCATGCTATGCTGCCTTCCCGGTTGATTTCCCGCTTTGCCCGAACGGTGCGCTTGATGACGCGTGTGTGGCGATGCGGCTGTTTCTTGTTGAACAGCATGGCTCATCCTGTTTCCATGGTGCTCGGAACACGGCTTACTTTCTCCGTCATCGTGCTGCTCGCTGTCGGCGCGGGCGGGTCTTATACCGCGGCCGGCTCAGTTGGTTCGGTTCATCCGTCCCTTGTGAGCCATGACCTCGAGGTTACGATCAATCCCGCGACCCATGAATTGATCGGGCATGATCGAATGGTTGTGGCGAGATCCGTCGAAGCAGGGACCGTTTCGTTCTCCCTTGCGCCGACCTTGCGCGTGGAATCGCTCGTGATGGTCGGTGCAGATGAATCTCAGGACGGTGGAGAGCGGACTCATCCGTTGGCGTTCTCTATTGATCGGACCGCACATCCGGCGGGGCAACGAGTGGTCGTCTCGCTGCCTTCAAGGGGCGGGGAACAGATCACGCTGAGCTGGACCTACCGCGGGACCATCAACGATCCGCCAAAGGAACCGCGCCACCTGCGGTTCGTGACCCCGAACGAAACCGCTGGCTACATCGGCGAGGAAGGGGTGTATTTAAGCGGCGAGAGTCAATGGTATCCGGATATCGAGGGGGCCTATAGCACCTATCGTCTTCATGTTCACGTTCCGGATGGATGGACAGTCGTGACGCAAGGGCGCCGGCAAGCCGCGACGGTCCGTGACGGACGGATTTCTTCGACATGGGTGGTTGCGGAGCCATCGGAAGCCTTGACCCTGGTCGCCAATCGATTTGTCGTCAAAACCCGAGATTGGACGAGCCGAACCGGGCAACAGATCGAGCTGGCCACATATTTCTTCCCCGACAACGCCGGGCTGGCCGACGAATACCTCGAGGCCACGGCCGCCTATCTCGACGCCTACATCAGGATCTTGGGGGAGTACCCCTTTCATCGATTCGCGGTCGTGGAAAACTTTTTCCCCAGCGGGCTCGGCCTGCCGTCGTTTACCCTGCTGGGCAGCGGGAGCATCAAGCGGCACTACGTCCAGCCCTATGCCCTGGGTCATGAAATCGTCCATTCCTGGATCGGCAATTCCGTTTTTAATCGCCAGGGGGCTGGCAACTGGGTCGAGGGATTGACGACCTACCTGGCTAATTACTATTGGCATGAGCTGATGGGCGACGATCGGCAGGCGACGGAACAGCGACGCATGATGGTTGAGGGCTACAGCCTTTATGTGGAGCCGGATCGCGACTATCCTGTCTCCCGCTTTTTCGCCAAGCATGACGAGAGAGACAACGCCATCGGCTATCACAAAGCCGCCTTTGTGTTTCAGCACCTGCGTCACGAAATCGGCGACGAAGCGTTCTGGCGCGGTGTCAAGACGTTTGCCCAAGGGTACCGCAATCGACCGGCCGATTGGAGAGATATCGAGAGGGTCTTTGGCCGGGAGAGCGGGAGGGAGCTCCGTTGGTTTTTTGAGCAATGGGTTGAACGGCAGGGGGAGCCGGAACTCTCCTTGGACGAGGTTCGTGCCCGCTCGGTTCCGAATCAAGACGGAGGGGAGACATGGCGAATAGCCGTTCGGGTCCGTCAGTCCGGACGGCCGTTTCAAATGGCCGTCCCTCTCCGAGTCGTGCTGGACAATGGGACTGAGACGAAATGGATCAGGCTCGGTCCCGCCGCTGCGACGACGGTAGAGCTTGTGGTCTCGGCTCGCCCGCTTCATGTGTACCTGGATCCCGACTGGATGGCCTTTCGCCGGATCACACGGGACCGGTTGACGCCGATGTTGAACGGATACGTGACCGACAGCCGGAGAACAGTGGGGCTGCTCAGCACGGAGGGAGGCAAGGTTTTTCAGCCAATTCTGGATCGGATTGCTGAGCGAGAGTCTCCATGGCCTGAATCGAGAAAGACCGCGATCGTCTCGTTCGAAGAAATGGCCCTGCCGCCTGCCGGGTCGATGTTAGTCTTGGGAGGGGCTGATCAACGGCACAGGATAGAGCCGCTCGTCAAGGAGTCCTGTGGAGATCTGGTTCGGTTCCGCGAGGAAGGCGTTGATGTGAAGGGCCGGACCCATGAAGGTCACGACATGGCCGTGCTCTTCACCTGTCGCCGCGCCGCCGTACCGGGGAGCGTGGTGACGGTCCTCTACGGCCTAAGTCCGGGAGCGGTTGAGCGGGTGTCCAATTTTCTGTTTTATTACGGCTGGCACAGTTACGTGGTCTTTAAAAACGGAGTCGTGGTGGAGCGGGGGGTGTGGCAGGATGGGCCGGAGATGAAGGAGGTGGAAGTCAATGGCGTTCGGTAGATCATCGCGATGTCTCGCGTGGGGGCTGGCGGCGTTGGGCCTGGCCGTTGGATGTGCGGCCAACGAGGCTCGGAAAGAGTCCGCGACGCCTGTCACAGGTCACTCCGTCGCCGGCTCGACAGAGCGCCACCTTGGCCATATCCGGCAACTGACCTTCGGCCGCCAGAACGCGGAGGCCTATTTTTCCTTCGACGGGAAAAAACTGATTTTTCAATCGACCAATGATTGGACGAAGGGGGCGGCGGTCGCCGATAAACCGGCCGAGGCCGGGCTTGGCTGTTATCAGATGTACGTGATGGACATCGAAACTGGTCACGTTCAGGTGGTGAGCACCGGCAAGGGGGCCACGACCTGCGGGTACTTTTATCCAGGCGATCGCCGTGTGATCTACGCCTCGACGCACGAGGCCGGCCCGGCTTGTCCTCCCAAGCCGAAGCGGGGTGGAACCTATCGGTGGGCGCTGGACGACTATGATCTGTACGCCGTGGATCTTGACGGTGGAAATTTCAAGCGGCTGACGACGACGCCGGGCTACGACGCCGAAGCGACCCTCTCGCCGGACGGCAAGACCATCGTCTGGACGTCGGTGCGGGACGGGGATCTTGATCTTTACACGATGAATCTCGACGGAACGGGGGTCAGGCGGTTGACCGACGACGTCGGCTATGACGGCGGTGCATTTTTTTCACCGGACAGTACGCGAATCGTGTATCGCGCGTCACATCCGACGGAACCGGAAGAGAGGGCTCATTATCGAGATTTGCTGGCGCAGGGGTTGGTTGAGCCGAACCAACTCGAGATTTTTGTCATGAATGCTGACGGCTCCGGCAAACGACAGGTGACGTCGAACAAGGCGTCGAACTTTGCGCCGTTTTTTCATCCGGACGGACGGCGCATCATTTTTTCCTCCAACGTGGAAACAAAACATGAAAAGAGCCGACCCAGTTTTCACCTCTACCTCGTCAATGACGATGGGACGGGGCTGGAGCGGGTCACCACGGAAGGCCGCTTCAACAGTTTCCCCATGTTTTCACCGGACGGGAAACGGTTGGTGTGGGTGTCGGATCGCAATGCCAAGGAGCCCGGGGAATTCAACGTCTTTCTGGCCGATTGGATCCCCTAGCCCGTGCCGGTGCTCCCCGATCAGGACTCGGAAACCTTCTCGACCGATCGAGACTCCATCGGTCCTTGTGACGATCGGTCTCGGTCGGGAATCGGCAGACTCCTCGCCTCCGGCTGTTGTTCCATTGCTGCGCTGGTCATTACCTTCCTCGGTTTTTCTCGGTTTGATCTTCCCGTTGCTCGATACGTGCGATCCGTCACGACGTACCGTCCCTGGGAGCAGCTCACCATCCCATGGATGGCCTTTACCAGCAATGCCGGTGACTGGATCGGCGAGGGGACGCACCTGGTCGTCTTCAGCCTCGTCTTGACGGCGGTCGGGTGGCTCTGGTCGAAGGAGACAATCAGGAAGGCGGGCGTCGAAACCCTGCTCGCACACGGCCTCGCCGCCTTGATCGTGAACGGGCTCAAGCATCTGATCGGCAGGCCCCGTCCCAAGTTTACCCACTCCGGCGACTGGTTGCTTGCGCCGTCGATGGCGTCTGGGTTCGACTCATTCCCCTCAGGGCATTCCTCGGTCAGCTTTGCCGTCGCGACCGTCTTGGCCAAGCGGTTTCCCGCGATCGGTCCGGTCGTGATCGGTATCGCTTGTTTCGTGATGCTCAGTCGCGTTCTTCGTGGGTCTCATTTTCCGACCGACGTGATCGGAGGGGCTGTGATCGGAGTTGTAAGCGGATCGATTGCCTCAGCTCCCTTGCAACAGTGGCGGACGTCGATCGTGAAGGGGCTGCTGCACTCCGCCTGGGGAGCCTGTGCCGCGTTGGCGCTGCTGTGGGTCTTGTCGCGTCCGGCGGAAGAAGGTCTCTCCGAGGCACTTCTGATCGTAGTGGGGCTGGCCGCCACGGCAAGTGGGTTCTGGCTTCGGTGGAATACGTGGAGAAGCCATGGCGCATTCGATCGCTCGGCGAACGTGTCGCCGCTGCTCATCGCCTATGGGCTTGCCGCGATGACGACATCGCTCTCCGTGACGGCGGCCGCCGGGTTGACCTGTCTTGCGCACTGGCTCGGCGGCGAACCGGCCGTTCAAGAAAAGAGCCCGATTCGCTCGTCATGGGCAGCGGCGAAGGAGATTGCTCTCTTGCTCTGCGTGCTGTCGGCGGCGTTGGTCCTGCTCGGTGTTCGCGGAGTGCTGCCCTTTCGGTGATCATTGATCCGCAACCGTCCCTCATGCAATCCGGTTGTGACGGATGCCGACGGAAAAACCCGCAAAGTGAACACAGTTAGTGAGCGGGAACGATGGGTGGCGGTTGCCGGGACGGCTCCGGTATCGTCACCATCGGTTGATTGGCCAGGAGCACGTAGCCGTGCCGCTTGAGGACCGGTTGAAACGAGGCGGCTTCTTCCGGCAAGGATCCCCGCAGGTCGTCCCGCAAGAGGATCATGGTGCGGCCCGGATGGGCCAAGGCCGTTTTGAGCAGATCGGTCTCGTCCTTTGCGATAAACAAGACCTTGCGCTGCGCGTAAAATGCGATGGAGGGTCTGGTCGTTCCATAGGCGATCAACTGATCGGTCGGAGCGAGACTCACGCCGGCCGCATAGGCCAGTTCCTGGGGAGGAGCGATGGCATAGCGGTTGACGCCGGGGATGACAGTATAGAGCGCGAGGAGGAAGACGGCGGCGACCGTTCCTCCCGCGACCCCGAGCGTTCCCCAACGGTTTTCACGGTGCAACCCGAAATAACCGACCGACCCCATGCCGATCAACACCGCCGCCGCGGCCAGATAGGGCCCGATTCCCAGTTCGAATTCTGTGGCGAGGGGAAACTCATTGAGCAGTTTGCCGGAGAACGTTTCGTACAGGATGGGCAAGCAGGCCAATCCGATCGCCAGGAGATAGCCGACGATCGTCGTGGCGCGGATGGACAGGCGAACCCCTTTCACAAGCGGTTCCTCGCTCGTGCGGAACCAATAGGATGCCGCCAGTAACGACGCAGCGGGGAAAAGCGGGCCGATATAATGCGGCAAGCGAGTCGAAGAGAGGGTGAAGAAGACAAAGGTTCCGATGAACCACAGGGCGGCGAACCATTCCAGCTCTCTTCCCTCCAACGCTCCGTCGGCGGTCGCCGATGGAGCCGCGCCCTGTGAGAGGGGGGCGGCGGGCTCTGTGTGCGGTCGGCTCCGCCAATCGAGATAGGTCTGATACAGCGCGGCGGGCAAGAAGGGACTCCAGGGGAAAAAGCCAAAGAACAGCACCGGGATGTAGAACCACGGTCCTGCCCCATGTCCTTCCATCGGGCTGAGAAAGCGGCCGATAGTGTGAAGTTTGGCTTGCGAACTGTAGGCATCGCCGTGGATGATGACCATGGTGGCATACCAGGGGATCGTCAGTGCCGCAAAGAGGAGAGGGCCGGCAAGGGGAAAGCCGTGCCGCCAGAACTGCATCCATCGCCGTGCCGCCGTCAGGTAGAGTCCCGCCGTCATCAGTGGAACCAGGAATCCGACCGGTCCTTTCGTGAGGGTCGCAACGGCCATGCCGACATAGAAACTCCATATCCAATGGCGCTCCGTCCCTGTCCCGTGCAGCCCGACCCAAAACCCATAGAGCGAGAGGGTGGTAAAGAAGATGAGGACGCTGTCGGTGATGGCCATGCGCCCAAGCGCCAGCATTTCGACATTCAGCAGCAACATAAACGCGCCG
>JANDJJ010000103.1 GCA_024330945.1 Nitrospira sp.
CAAGCGGTCCGCTGTACACGACCGCCTGTCCCTCGTGGTCGATACGATAAGCCAGCTCGAAGGCTTTGGGAGGGGTCATCCCCGGAATAAATCGGCAGAACAGGTCGATGACCTGCTGATATGTGTGGCAGTCACAATTGAAGACGACGACTCGGGATTCAAGACCGCTTCCGCTGCCAGTCCGAACGTCTTCGGTCGTTTCCGGGATAGTTTGAGGTATCGCTGCCATCGTGCTGAAAATTCTAGCAGACTCCGATGGCGAGATCATGCCCGTTTTGTTCGGCCGGGTGCCGTTGCTAGTACAACTGCTCGGCCACCGAGTCCGCGTATCGTCTCCCGAGTCGGGTAAGTCGAACGCGATTCTCTTCCCATTCGATGAATCCCCGGCCGACCAAAGCGGTGAGCGCCTCATGCTGCGGTGTGCCGGGATGGACGACGCGAAGAGGAACTCCCTCGATCAGTCTGAGGCCGAAGACAAGCGCATCTCGCCGTTGTTCGCTGTCCGTGAGTTCGGTCCGTTCCGCGACGGGGAGACGATGCGCAGACAAGCAATCCACATAGGCGGTGAGGTCGTCGATATTGCCGAACCGCACGCCGTTGACGTAGGACTGGGCGCTCGGGCCGAGTCCCAGGTAATCCCCGTCGGTCCAATAAAGTGTGTTGTGTCGGCACGCGAAGCCCGGCAACGCGTAATTGGAGATCTCATACCGTTCGAATCCGGCCGCTTGCAGCAACGCTTCCGCGGCCGATTCCATCTCCACTTGAAGCGCTTCGTTTGGCGGTGGGATCAGGTGTTTGGCGATGTCGCGGGCGAGCCTCGTATTTTCCTCGATAGCCAAGGCATAGCAAGAGATGTGAGTCGGCTTGAGAGCCAGTGTCGCTTGCAGGGTTTCCATCCATGATTCCAGCGTCTGTCCCGGCAGTCCGTACATCAGGTCAAGATTGATGTTCCAAAAACCGGCCGCCCGCGCCGCCTTCACCGCCTGTTCCGCTTCGTCAACCAGACCGGGACGACCGATCGGGATAAAGTCGCGTTGATTCATGGATTCAACGCCCATGCTCAGGCGATTGAATCCCGCCTCTGCCAAAACGCCCAGATCCTTGGGAGTGACGGTGGAGGGATGGGCTTCTACGGTCATTTCCGCGGAATCTTCCATTGACCATGCCTCTTGCGCCCGCCGCAAGAATGCGACCAATTGAGCCGCCGGAAGCGTCGTCGGTGTCCCGCCGCCGACGTAGAGGCTTCGCAGCGGACGTCCGTCCGTCACGTCGCGGCTGCCATAGAGATTGATTTCCCGCACCAGCGCGGAGCAAAAGGCTTCCATCCGTTCCGGTTTCGCCGCTTCTAGGTAAAACGCGCAGAAGTGGCAGCGCTGTCTGCAAAAGGGAATGTGAATGTACACGCCGATCGGGCGCCGCGGCCTTATGGTCATGCCGGACAAGGTCATGGCAGAAGAGAAGGAAAAGTCGAATAGTCCCGCTCCAGCACGATTTCGATTTCGTCTTCCGGCGATCTGCCGCGATTACGGGTGTGCACGGCCCACCCCCCGGTCCGTCTCAGCGATTCAAAGACGGATTTGATCAGTTCCGGTTTGACGCGCGATTCCCAGGCGCGCAGCCAGACGAGGTGGTCCTCTTCGCCTTCGTAATCGTCGGGGAACCGGACTTCCAGGCTGAATCGGAGAAGGAACGTCTTTTCTTCGTGATACATGGGATCCTCTCGTTGCGATGGCGGTGGCTCGACTTTATAATGAGATCCGCAAGATGGAGGGTACCCCATGCCTATCTTCGAGTATCTCTGTCGGGAATGCAATCATCGATTTGAGCTGTTGGTTCAGGGATCGACGCCGGTCGCATGTCCTCAGTGCAAGACCACCAAACTGGAGAAGCAGTTCTCCGCCTTCGGAGTCGGGGCGACATCGAGTTGGGCGTCGTCCGGGGGGCCTGGGCCTTGCGGCACCTGCGGCGATCCACGGGGGCCGGGCGCCTGCTCCATGAACTGAAGAAGGGATGGACAATCCAAGCGGGCAGGTGTTGCAGCGCGCCATCTCGACCATTGCGCAGGTTGATCCGTTAATCAAGCTGCTCCAACAGGTTCGGTTGGGGCGTCTCAAGCCCACGGATGCAGGTGTGCGGGCCGTGACCGAGTCATGGATCGAGACGTATGAACGGGTGCTTGCCCTGGAGGGTTTGACTCGTTCAGGGCTGCGCCGGCTCGATCCGGCCCCCCGCGTGGCCGTGTTGGTCGAGATCGGTGTGTTGGCTTCCGATCATGAGGCCGTGGCGCGTCTCTCCGCCTCGTTTCATCGAGCCATGGCCGTCTCGCCGGAGGAGCCGGAGCAAGGATTGTCGTCGCATGGTCCATCCGGACAAGGCGGTCTCGATGCGGCTTCGCGATCGGATCAACGGCGGTGAGCGCCTTGAATTTACCAGGCATCCTGGGCGCAGCGGAAGCCGATGCCGGTCGCGCGATCCGTCGGAAAGCCGTAGTCGCGATCGGAGGTTCTGAGATTTCTTGCCGGTTTGAGCCATGACCCGCCGCGGACAACCTTCAGGAGCCGTCCGTCCGGGCCTGGCGGGTCGGAGAGCGGTGCCTGCAGATAGGAATAGGGCTCGTACCAATCCTGCACCCATTCCGACACGTTCCCCGCCATGTCCAAGAGGCCGTATGGACTCGCTCCTTCCGGAAAACTTCCGACCGGCAACGTGAGCACTTCGCCCTTGAAACCGCGCTCACGCGCAATGCGCGCGCCGTCGCCGGTCATCCAAAAAGCTTTCCACTCCTCGCCGTCCTTGAATTCGATCGTGCGATCGGCCCAGTAACTGGCGCTGTTGGCACGATGCGGGTCCCATTCGTTTCCCCATGGGTAGCGACGGCCGTCCGTCCCGCGCGCGGCCTTTTCCCATTCCGCTTCGGTCGGCAGGCGCATGCCCAGCCATCGGCAGTAGGCCAGCGCATCATCCCAACTGACGTTGACAACCGGGTGCTGCTCGCTGCCGGGGAACGGCTCGCCGTCGAGCCATAACGTCAACGCCGGTTTCTCGTGACTCGGCGTTCGATGCCCGGTCTCGTCCACGAACCGTTTATAGCCGGCATTCGTGACTTCGTGGCGATGGATACGAAAGGAACTGACGAAGACTTTGCGTTGCGGTCGTTCGTCGTCGAAGCTCGACCCATCGGCCGGACTCCCCATGAAAAATTCTCCGGCGGGAATCAAGACCGTTTCGTCGGGAAGCGACGAGGCGGAAACAACCGGCGCGTGGCCGAGAACCAGCACGATCAAGGCTGTCGCCAAGAAATCGGTGATGGCGCCATCTCGATCCCGCAACCGGGGGTGAGACCTCCTCGATGGGAGGACCAGGAGCCCTGCCCTCTTTTTAAGGACGGTCAAGGCGTGGTGCGGCAAGGCTGCCTTTGTCGGGCGAGTCCTCGTGCGTCTTGCCTTCTTCGTCGGGCTGTCGTTAGAATTCATCACCATTGCCATGAATCCGATCACCGTGCAGAATCCGGACGAGATCTTGAGCGTGTTGGCCGACATCTCGCTCCGGGGGAAGGGATTTACAACGGAATCGCTTCTGGACTACGTGCTGGAAGAAGGCTTTACCGAGCCAATTTTCCTCAACGCCAGCGGCGAAGACCCCTCGGCTTTTTATCAAGGCCGGCCCAATGCCTGGGCGATTTACCAGGTGCGTGAGTGGAAGCGCGTGCTCACCATTTCCGGCGGTCCCGGTCAAGAACGGCGTGTCCGGATCACTGAAACTCCATGATCGATTCCGAGTGTAACGGGGTGGGCGAGAAACTGCAATTCCTCGGGGATCTCCATTGAACAAGCAAGACAGGGACGGCAACGCGCGCGTGAGGATGGTGCACCTCATCAACGCCCAGGATGCGGGAGAATTGGCCATCATCAAGAGCTTGCTGGACGGCAACCGGATTGCGTACGTCATTCATGGCGAACACATGAGCACGCTGTATCCGGGCGTGCCGTTTTTCGTGGGGAGGGTGATGGTCGATGAATTGGATCGGGCTCGCGCGGAGGTTCTTCTCAGCAGGCTCAGACTCTCGATTCGGGAGACTTCGGACTGACGACCGTCCGACGTGCTACGAACACCCTGAGTGCGCGAGCGAGACAAGGCTCACCGTGACGCGCGTCATGTCATGAAAAGAGGCAAGAGAGGGACGGCTTTATATTATTATTTATGATAAGGCGGCACGCCGTCCCCGCGCGCGAACATCACAATCACCGAGGCGCTCAGGGCTAAGACTCGGATTTGGGCCGTGGTTTTGATGACGGAAGATTCCGCGTGTCACGCTCTCTCGACCCCTGGTACCATCCTCCTACGAGAATCCCTTCCTCGAAGTACAGATAACGATGGCGGACGGTCGCGGCGTCTTCCCAATCTTCGAAAATCCACTCTTCTTGCCGGATGCCGTCTTTTGTAAAGGTGGTGTGAATCGTTTGGGGGCCGCCCCAGGCTTCCAGCACCTGCTCCTTGGTCATGCCGACCATGACGCGATGTTGTTCGATGTGTTGTTTGAAATCCGGGTCCAGCAGTTGATTGATCAACGGCCAGATCACCATCATCACGGCGAATAATCCGAGCCCTCCATAGATGACGGCCCGCACCTCGGGCCGCCGAATGAAGGAAACGGTTTCGGGCGGTGAATCGAATTGGGAGGGGGAAGAGGCGCTCATCATGGCAACGTGCGAACTGCAGAAATGCTAACAACGGGGCGACACTGAGTCAAGGCATGTCCGGGGGGGTTTATTCGGCGTATCGGGGGACTGGAATGGGCTTCACCGTTTTGGCCGGCTCCGTCGATTGACGCAGAAATTCGGCGGAGTAGGGGTTCAGTATCGGCTCATGAGTGTGTTGCTGTCGTTGCCGCACGAGTTGGAGGCTCTGCGCCCCGATTTCCATGCGATCGATCGTGGCCTTGGGTGTGAGTCGATCGGGCAAGCCCTGCAAGGAGAAAAGCTGAAAGGCCAAGGTCCAGTCGAGTTGTTCCTTGCCCTTTTCTTTCACGATGAAGCGTGCCGCCGGAGAGGGCGATCCTTTGAAGAGCAGAAT
The DNA here is from genome assembly GCA_024330945.1 of Nitrospira sp. GTDB lineage: Bacteria > Nitrospirota > Nitrospiria > Nitrospirales > Nitrospiraceae > Nitrospira_D. The sequence goes on from JANDJJ010000103.1 coordinate 5,074, forward strand.
CCAGATGTTCGAACGGAACGCGGGATCGGATGGATCGGTCGAAGGCCTAAATTCCGGCACCAACGAAGGGACCCTGCCGATCGGGACGGGGGACGAGAATTCGATGTCGACCAATCGAACGACCAGCGGCCGGTCCTCGCGCTCGTCGTTGGGGTCCACCGCATAACTGAATGAATAGCGGACGTCGATTTCATCCCGCTTGAAGGAATACACGTCTTCGCCGTTTTCCGGCGACACGAGTTTGCTGAAATATGTCTTCCAATCGGTGATGGGATAGTAGGTGAAGACGCGCAGCGCCGATTTCCGGTCGCGGACCGCCTGCGGCATGCCGAGTTTTTCATGCAGCTCTTTTTGCGTCAACCCAAGGAAGCCATCCTCGAAATACGGCTCCGCCGCGGGTGTTCTTGGATTCGCTCCCCACAGAACGAAAGCCAGAGCCGCGATGAAGCAGGCACGGTGTGAGATTGCCAGGCTGAACGACCCGGTCCGCATTGAAACGATCCTATCGGCGAAGAGGAATTCAAGTCAAGGAAGCGGGGCCGGCTTGCCCGGCCCTGGGCCTTCCAGTATGATCGAGCAAGTTTTCCGGAATTTCTGTGAGTGATGAAAGAAAGGCCTCAATCGTCACCGAATCATGGCCTCGATGCCTAGTGAAAGCTCCCATCCCATAGAGACTTTGCTCAAGCGGCGCATCCTGATCCTGGACGGGGCCATGGGCACCATGATCCAGCAACGGCGGCTGGACGAAGCCGCCTTTCGCGGCGAGCGGTTCAAGGATTGGAAAAAAGACCTCAAGGGCCACAATGATCTGCTGAATCTCACGCAACCGGCCGTCATCGAAGACATCCACCGCCAATATCTGGAGGCCGGGGCCGACATCATCGAGACCAACACCTTCAACTCGCAGGCGATCTCCCTGGCGGATTACCAGATGGAGTCGCTGGCCTACGAACTGTCCAAGGCCGGAGCGGAGTGCGCCAGGCGGGCCGTGGCGGCTGTGCAGGCTATCCAGCCGGGCCGAATCTGTTTCGTGGCCGGGGCGATCGGGCCCACGACCAAAACCTCATCCATCTCCACCGACGTGAACAATCCCGGCGCGCGAGGGACGACGTTCGATGAGCTAGTCCGTGCCTATAGTGAGCAGGTTCGCGGACTGCTCGACGGCGGCGTCGATTTGCTGTTGGTCGAAACGATCTTTGACACGCTCAACGCCAAGGCCGCCTTCTTCGCGATTCTTGACGGATTCGACCGGGGCTGGCGACGGGTCCCGATCATGGCGTCGGTCACGTTTATCCAGGCCGGGAGCAACCGAGGCGTGACCGGGCAGACCGTGGAGGCCTTCTGGAATTCCATCTCTCATGTCCCACTGCTCAGCGTGGGGATGAACTGTGCGTTGGGACCCAAGGAAATGAAGCCGCTGATCGAAGAATTGTCCCGCCTCGCGCCGGTGCATGTGAGCGCCCATCCCAACGCGGGGTTGCCCAATCCCCTGCTCCCGACGGGCTTTCCGGAAACCCCGGATTCCCTCGCTCCACAACTGCGCGAATGGGCGAAGGACGGGTGGCTGAACATCGTCGGCGGCTGCTGCGGCACGACGCCGGCCCACATCAAATTGATCGCCGAGGCGGTGCGAGATGTCGCCCCGAGGGCGATCCAGACCGTCGAACCCTACATGAGACTCAGCGGGCTTGAAGCTCTGACGATCCGGCCCGATTCCAATTTTGTGAACATCGGCGAACGGACCAACGTGACCGGTTCGCCGGCCTTCGCCAAACTCATCCTGGCGGGTGACTATGAAGCCGCTCTCTCCGTGGCGCGGCAACAGGTCGAAGGTGGTGCGCAGATCATCGACGTCAACATGGACGAGGGCCTGTTGGATTCCAAGACCGCGATGGAGAAGTTCCTGCGTCTCGTTGCCGCCGAGCCGGACATCGCGAAAGTGCCGATCATGATCGACAGCTCCAAGTGGGAGGTGCTGGAGACGGGCTTAAAGAACGTTCAGGGCAAGGCGGTCGTCAACAGCATCAGCCTCAAGGAGGGCGAGGCCAAGTTCATCGAACAGGCCCGGTTGATCCGCCGCTACGGAGCGGCGGTGGTCGTGATGGCGTTCGACGAGCGAGGCCAGGCCGATACATTTGAGCGCAAGATCGAGGTCTGCGCGAGGTCGTACAGGATTCTGACCGAGATCGTCGGGTTCCCTCCGCAAGACGTCATCTTCGATCCGAACGTGCTCACCGTGGCTACGGGAATCGAGGAACACAACCACTACGCGGTGGATTTCATCGAGGCGACACGTTGGATCAAGCGGCATCTGCCCGGCGCCAAGATCAGCGGCGGCGTCAGCAACATCTCGTTCTCGTTCCGCGGCAACAACGTGGTGCGCGAGGCGATGCACGCGGCCTTTTTGTACCATGCCATCAAGGCGGGGCTTGATATGGGCATCGTCAACGCCGGCCAGCTTGCCGTTTATGAGGAAATTCCCAAGGATCTGCTCGAACTGGTTGAGGATGTGTTGCTGGACCGGCGACCGGACGCCACCGAGCGGCTGGTGGCCTTCGCCGAGACGGTGAAGCAAAGGGGGAAAGCCGCCGTCAAGGACGATGAATGGCGCAAAGGCACGGTCGAAGAACGACTGACCCATGCCCTGGTGAAGGGGGTGACCGATTACATTGAGCAGGATACGGAAGAGGCGCGCCGGAAGTATCCGACGCCGCTTTCGGTGATCGAAGGGCCGCTTATGGCCGGTATGAACGTCGTGGGGGATCTGTTCGGCTCCGGCAAGATGTTCCTCCCGCAAGTCGTTAAAAGCGCGCGTGTGATGAAGAAAGCGGTGGCCTATCTCATGCCGTTCATGGAAGAAGAGAAGAAACGGCTGGGCAACTTCCGGTCACAGGGCAAGATCGTCTTGGCCACCGTGAAAGGCGACGTGCATGACATCGGCAAGAACATCGTCGGCGTCGTGCTCGGCTGCAACAACTATGAGGTCATCGATCTCGGTGTGATGGTGCCTTGCGAGAA
>JANDJJ010000104.1 GCA_024330945.1 Nitrospira sp.
CGGGCATATAAGCGATGGTGTGTCGTACAGAGGATTTCCGTAGGAAGCTGTTTGGGGTGAAGGTGTGACGGAGCGGAGAGACGGATTTTATTTCAACAGAAAGGAGTGCGCTATGCGAAGGTTTTCTTTGTGCCGACTGAAAGTGGTGGCCGCCGGGCTTGCGGTTGCCGGGCTGATCGCTATGGGCGGAAACGCTCAAGCCGTGCCATACAATCCAAACTCGGCCTTTGGCCCAGGGTATGGAGATGCCGATAACCCGGTTGTGTATACCGGCAATGTAGGATCAGGCTTCTTCCTAGACACGGTCAATTTTGATTTGGGGCCGTTTACTCACTTCAACATGACTTCCACGACGAACAATCTCAATTTCTGGTTTGGTGCGTCGATTTTTGAGAATGTCGGGGATAGCCAGGTGGCTGGGGGGAGCGCCATGCCGTCCTTCACGAATTTTCCTTTGGCTGATTTGGGGATCTCAATGCCTCCTGGTGATTACCACCTCCATCCATCAGGAATTGGAGGATCAGGTGGAGGATCGTACACTTTGACCATGTGGGGTACGTTCGGGTCTGCTCCTCCGCCGCCTCCCGTCCCGGTTCCCGCGGCGGTGTATTTGTTTGGAACCGGCCTCGTCGGTTTGGCCGGCTTGGCCCGTCGGATGAAAAAAGTGTCCTAAACTGCCTGGTCTGCTGAGTAAGCAGATCTCCGGTTCGGAGAGGCCGGCGTGCCTCTCCGAACCTTTTTCTGGTGTGACTCTCCTAAAAAATGAAAGAAAGACGGGGCATATGGCGGTGATTAGTAGGCGGAGCCGGAAGTTCGCTGTGACAATCATCGCGTTCGCCCTGTGTTTGGTATCGAGCATGGGGTGGGGGCCTGTGCGGGGTCATGCGGCGATTGTCGGTGCTTTGGATTTCTCCCGAAGCTCGGTGATGGTGGAGGGCAACAGTAATGGAATTGAGGCCTCAATTGAGGCTTCATCGGGGGCCGTTCTCTCAACCGCCTGGTCTCTCCCGTTTCCGGTGATGCCGATTTTTGCCGGAATCGGACGAGTGGGGGCATCGTTGAATACGTGGCTGACCATTCCGCTGACCGTCGGGGATCTTGGCGACGATGTCTCTGAAGAATCGGGAAACATCTCCGGGGGCGTATCCTCGATCTTTTTATGGGGGCGCACGGTTGCGCTGACGCAGCCGTTTGTCATGACGGCCGGCGATCGTGGAGGGGCCGTTCGCAAGACGATGACGGAACAGGTGCCTATCCCGGCCGCGGTCGTTTTGTTCGGGTCCGGTCTCTGTGGAATCATCGGGATCGTGGTGCGTCGAGAGGGACCTGTCAAACGTCAAGACTTTGGGACTGGAGCATCCGCTCTTCCGTCGGAGGTCATCCGGTCGTTCGGTGTCTTTCTTTTGTCGTCCGATCGGAGCTTTTCATCTGATCTTGAGGAGCAAGTACGGCGATCCGGCTATCAATGCCGCGCGGCGGCTTCCGTGGCGGAGCTCTTGGAGTGGGCTCGTCATCGCCCGCCGGCGCTGGTGCTGGTCGATCGACGAATCACGGATTGGGACATCCTTCGGACGGAGCAGGCGATCGCGCACGTTCCCATCCTGACCTTGATTCCACACGAAATGATGGAAACCGACGAGGCCATTGTGGCCGATCTGGAGCGGGGAGCGGACGGTGTGTATTCATGCCGAGACGGCCAGAAACTGTTTCTGGCAATGATCGGCGCCTATTGCCGACGAGCGGGGTATGACATGGCGCGTCGAGGCGTGTATCAAATAGGCGATGTTCAATTGGATGCCGACACCCACGAGCTGACGATCGGATCGGAGACCATCCATCTTTCCGCCAAGCAGTTTGCGATCCTGCAGGTGTTGATGAGCGCACCCTCCAAGGTGTTCGCGCGAGAGGAGCTGATCGGGCTGGTCTGGGGGCCGGGGTTCGCCATCGGCGAACACACCCTGGACGTTCATATTCACGCCCTTCGGAAGCTGCTGAGCCGTGATGCTGATCGTGGTTGCGAGATTGTCGCCATCAAAGGCGTCGGATTCAAGCTAAAGGTTCGACATTCGTCTGAATCCACAGGTCGGGATATCGAAAGTCTTTCGAGAATAGCGCTCGCGAAGCCAGTTCAGCGCGGCGAGCTTCTTCATCTTCTGAAGGGTCAGAAAAGGCGTGCGGAGGCGCAGAGAAAGACCGAGGCGACATTCCTCACCCGTGCGTCTCGACGAAACCGTTTCAGAGCATTGTCGGGGAACGATCGGCGTCCATCGGCAACGCCATGGGTGTGGTAAGTTATGCCGACACCCACTCGACCTCCGATTTTTTGTTGCATGGAGTGGCAGGCATCGGTAGACAGCAAAGAAAAGAGCGCGTATAACGACACGCAAGCTTAGGAGATCGTGTATGGGGCTCTTCAGGTACATCCGGAGACACATGGTCATCGCAGGTTTGACCGCCGTGACCTATGTGGGACTGGTGTGTTTGATGGCCTTGTGCGCTCCTGCGCTCAATGCTTCGGCGAACGCCGGCGGCCATGAACACCATGATCACGACGCCGCTCATTCATCCTTATGCTCCTGGGCGTGTCAGGTTTCGTCTCAGTCTGATGCCCCTGTTCAGGCGACGTTCACATCGTATACTCCTGTTGCGTATGAGCCTGGCGAGTCTTCCTATCAAATAGATTCGATTTGTCATTCATCATCCCTCCATCCTCGCGCTCCTCCCTCTCTCTAAAGCCAAATGGCTGAATCCGCTCTCGCTCTTGTGTGATGCCTCCGACGGGCGCGTGAAGGTCATTCATCAGTCGATTGGCCTATTGCATCGCTGATGTCGCTCTGTGTGGTGAAAGTCGGGCAAAGAGGGATTCTGATTTCATAGGTTCTCGGAACGGGCGTTTCTGGTGGCCTCCTTCCACCGTTCCGAATGGGGGGAGTGCAGGTTGGGCGCTCCCCCTCCCTTTGCCTGGTCGAGTTGGGTGCAGTGTGGACCCGGTGTTGCTCAGAGTTCAGGAAGTGGCCAGGTTGCTCAATGTCAGTAAGTGGACGGTCTATCGATGGATCGAAGATGGGCGGTTACGCGCGACGAAGATCGGAGGCAGCAGTCTCAGGGTTTTTCAGGATTCGGTGAATGATCTGATCGGAAAAGCTAAGATAACCGATGACGGCGGGACCGAGCGAGACGGGCCAATCACGAAAAAAAAGAATCATTCACAAGGCAAGAAACGGAATACACGGTCACCGCGCTAGGAAAGGTTCAGGTCTGGAGGGTCGGCACCTCCCTTCCTCTAGGCCTGCGTGGGGAGTCGGAGGCGGCCTCCCTCCGACTCCCTCCCTTTTTTAGGAGGGTTCACCGGCCTCATGTGGTGTCTGGAATGTCAACCAGGGGTCCATTGGTGTAAGACGAAATTGAGGAGGAGAGCATGAAGGGGATTGTGGCCGCGATCATTGTGACGGGTGCCTTGTGCGGTGCCCTCGAACTTGCCCAGGCTGCGGCGGAGCAGAGGATCACGTTGATGCTCGGGGGGAGTTATTGCGATTTATATTTGGGCGAAGTCGAATCGGCGGTCAAAAAAGTGTCCGGCGTCAAGGCGGTTGACTTCAAAAGTATGAAAGGCCATGCGATCGTGACGGTTGAACAAAGCAAAGCGACCTCCAAGCAGCTAGTGGAGGCGGTCAACAGTGTGAAAGGAGAGGGGTGGCATTGTCGCGCCAAGGAGATGAAGTAGCCCTGGAAAGCGACTTGGCTCGGTGGATAGCCAGGAGGCGTCTGGGCAAACAACGTAAAGGCCAGCCCTGCCTTCCGTTTGTGGGATGGCCCCAATCTGCCGCATCGAATGATAAGCCGGAACGGCCAGTGAATGATCTGAGGGGGGGAAGGGCAGTTGATTTTCTGACAGGCGTGCAGGGGCGGAAAAGCACGGATGAAAGCACGGACAAGGATGTTTTAGACCATCGTGAATCTTTCGACGCGCGGAAGATGCCGGTTGAATCGCGCGGCAACTCATTTTCGAACTGTTTTCTTGACAACGTCGAATCCCTTCTATAGGTACCAAGTCGGTGCAGCAATCGTCGCGCACTCACATTCACCCATTCAACGAGGAGGTCTCATGAGCCAGGCTCGAACGTTCGTGGTGTTGGTTGGAATCTGTGTGTTTCTTGTAGGGAATGGCGCTGTTTCCGCGCTCGCCGGCGAGGGTGGCCATGTGAAGGAAACCATCACTCATGCCAAGGAGGGGATCGGGCACGCGAAGGAGGCCATTCACCACCTGGAGGAAGCCATCAAAAGCAGCAATGATCCTCATGCCAAGGAGGCTCTCGACCATGCGAAGGAATCGCTGAAACACGCCGAGGAATCATTGGCGCACGCTGAGCAGGCCCACCAGCACAAGCCGAAAGGCAAGACCAAGTAATCCCGCGGAGTCCCTGTCAGGGCCTTCAGGGATGCCGAAATCCCATCGCGGCGCGCCCCCCGGCGCGCCGCGCGCCACGTCGTTTTCACCCCACCGCTGCTTCTTCTCACTTCGAGAGTGAGCCAGATCATGAGGTCTCGGCACTGGCGCACTCGATACGGAGTCAGGCCGATTCCCTTACCAGTAGGGCCAGGGGCCCCACCAATAGGGATGCCAGTACGGGCCCCAATAGGGGCCGGGCATGATGTAATAAGGATAAGGACGCAGACGAGCCGGTCGCTCCTCCTCGGCGGCCCAGACGTGCAAGGTGGCAATCGCCATGGTGGGGTATTGATACTCTGTCTCATCGAGCGGCAACGTAATGGCGCCGGTTATTTCGCCGGTGACGGTGACGAATGTGCCGGCCGGAATCGTGGCAGGATCGAGAAATTCTTTTTTGATCGCAAGAAATCGGCCCTGGGATTTTCTGAGATCGCGAGTTGGTTTCAAGGAAGAGTCGAGCGGGAGCTGAAGAATCTCAAGACGAGTGCCTTCTGCCAGTCGCTTTGCTGCTAAGACCTTGCCACCAAATGTGACGGTCTGTCCCTTAAAGGTATCGGGTGACTTCCCTGCTTCAGTGAACGAGACCAGGGACGATGCCGGTGCTGTGTACTCGCCGGTCGAGGCGCACCCTGCGAAGGCCATCGCGGCACAGAGAACCAATCCTCTCCATCGAATGTCCATGAAATTCAATATAACAGAAACCGAAACCGTCTCGCATTCGCTATAATACAGTCTCCAGGGATCATTGCAGAAAGGAGTGTGCGACGATGGTTCAGAACGGATCGATGCGGAAGGTGGCATTGGGTATCGCTGTCCTGGCGGCTGTCGGGAGCGTACCGCTCAGCGTGGGGGCGGCGGTTCCCGAGATCAAAGGCAAGTATGAACTCTTGAAAGACGAACCGTCTACCCATCAACGGGGAAAAGTCAAAATCATTGAGTTCGCCGATTTCTACTGCCCCCATTGCCACCATTTCGAGGAAACGGCGATTCCGATGTTGCGCCGTGAGTTCGGCGACAAGATCGAGATCACGATGGTCGGCTTCCCGGTCATCCACGGGAAATTGCCGACCGCTTTCGACATGTACGAGCAGGCCAAGATAATGGGAAAGGGCGATGAAATGAAGGCGGTCTTGTTCCGCACGATTCACAAAGACAAAATGACCGGCATCCTGGACCGGTCGATTCGTGAGTTGCTGATTCGTGAAGTCGGATTGGACGTCGCGGCGTTCGAAGCGGGCTTGGCTGGCGGCAAGCCGGCGCGGGCATTCGAAGAAGGACGGCGCTGGGGCGAGCGGATCCAGGTTTCGTCCACGCCCTCGATTCTGATCGACGGCAATATCAAGGTCGATGGCGTCAACATGACGCCGGAAAATGTGGTGACGATCATTCGGAGTATCTTGGAGAACGATGCCAAAAAATGAAGATAGTGCCCTGTAGCCATTCAAGTGAGGGGAGCCAGATGACCAAGCCGGCGCCGAGTGCCGGCGGGCCTGTTTCGGAGGTGTCATGGCGATTGATCCGATTTGCGGCATGACTGTCGATCCGGCCCGTGCGGCGGGGCAGTACAATTACAAAGGCACGACCTATTACTTTTGCGCAGGGTCCTGTCTTGAACGGTTCCGTGCTGATCCGGAAGCGGCTTTGCGGCGAAAGCTACCGGCCATGGTCGCCGCTCCCTCCGTGTCCGGTGCTGCTGCTCAGGCCAGCCCTCGCGTCCGAAAGCCGCTTCCAATGATGCAGGTGCCGAAAGGGGAGGCCCCCAAGGGGGAGATCGACCCGGTCTGCGGCATGACGGTCCAAGCGGAGCGCGCGGCTGGTTCACATGTCTATCAGGGGAAAACCTACTATTTCTGCGCCACAAGCTGTTTGAACAAATTTCGCGACGCCCCGGCTTCTTACCTGACTCCGCCTGACCAGCGGGCTCCGCGCATCGTCGTGCCGCCGGCGGTACCACCGGGGGGCGTTGTGGAGTACATCTGTCCGATGGACCCGGAGGTGTTGGAAACCAAGCCGGGCGCTTGCCCGATCTGTGGAATGGCGTTGGAGCCGAAGATTGTCTCGGCGGAGGAGCCAGACAATCCCGAACTCGACGACATGAGCCGGCGGCTGTGGCGCTGCCTCGTTCCCACGATGGTGGTCATGGCGCTCGCGATGGCCGACATGATTCCCGGCATGCCGCTCCAGCGAGCGGTCGGCAACACGCTGCTTCAGTGGGCGCAGCTTCTCCTGGCGACACCAGTCGTGCTGTGGGGCGGTGCGCCGTTCTTCCAGCGGGGCTGGGCCTCGATCGTGAACCGCTCGCCTAATATGTTCACGTTGATCGCACTCGGGACCGGTGCGGCGTATGGCTACAGTGTCATCGCCGCCATCGCTCCCACGTTGTTGCCCGCTTCGTTTCACCGGCCCGATGGCACCGTACCGGTCTATTTCGAGGCGAGTGCGGTCATCACCACGCTTGTGTTGTTGGGACAGGTGTTGGAGTTGCGGGCCCGTGCGCAAACCGGGTCTGCCATCAGGGCGCTGCTCAAGTTGGCGCCGGCCTCCGCTCGGCTTGTACGGGACGATGGTCATGAAGAAGACATTCCGATCCAGCAAGTCCAAGTGGGTGACCGGCTGCGTGTTCGTCCGGGCGATCGCGTGCCGGTGGATGGGGTGGTGCTGGAAGGGACGACGGCGATTGACGAGTCCATGATCACGGGCGAGTCGATGCCCGTGGTCAAGGAACCAGGCAGTCTGGTCACGGCGGGAACGATCAACGGCACAGGGAGCATTGTGATGCGGGCACAGCGGGTCGGGCGCGAAACGTTGCTGGCCAGGATCGTCCAGATCGTCGGCGAGGCGCAGCGAAGCCGGGCTCCCATTCAACGGATTGCGGATCGCGTGGCCGCCTATTTCGTGCCGCTGGTGGTCGGCGTGGCTCTGCTGACAGCCCTCGTTTGGACTCTCTGGGGGCCGGAGCCGAAGCTGGCCCACGCGCTGGTCAATGCCGTCGCGGTACTCATTATTGCTTGTCCCTGCGCCTTGGGTTTGGCCACACCCATGTCGATCATGGTCGCAACCGGCCGCGGCGCGATGGCGGGAGTCTTGGTGAAGAAAGCCGAGGCGCTGGAAACCTTGGGCCGGGTCGACACGATCGTTTTCGACAAGACCGGTACCTTGACGGAAGGGAAGCCCGCCCTCACCGCGGTGGTGACGGTCGAACCGTGGTCCGATCAGGAATTGTTACGTTCTGCGGCAAGCCTTGAGCAGGGCAGCGAACATCCACTGGCCGAGGCGATTGTGGCGGGCGCCAAAGAGAGGGGACTTTTACCGGCGGCAGGGACCAGGTTCCGGTCGCTGACCGGCAAAGGAGTGGCCGGTATGGTGGAAGGGAAGGGTGTGGCTGTGGGGACGTTGCCGTTCCTTCGGGAAATGGTCAAAGAAGGATCAGCCATCCTGGATCACCTGGACAGGGAAGCCGAGAAACTCAGGCAGGATGGGCATACCGTGGTGTTCGTGGCGATCGACGACAAACCGGCCGGGCTTCTTGGTGTCTCCGATCCGATCAAGTCTTCAACTACGGAGGCGGTGTCGCTGTTGAAGGCC
>JANDJJ010000105.1 GCA_024330945.1 Nitrospira sp.
TGCGGCTTGAGGCTTCCGGGAAGTAGGCGATGTCCAGGACCGCTCCCAAGAGAAGCAGTTCGTCTTCCAGATTCAAAATGCTCAACTGGCAGCCGTCGCAGGAGGCGAACTTAAAGACCCCCAATTTCGGCTTTCGTCGTCCGTCCACCAGAGCCATCATTTTGCCTCAAATCCCCGGCCGCCCCAACCAGGGTGCAATCCGGTCGTATCGCATCACCGGCCCGTCCTTGCACACAAAATAAGGCCCCATCTGACAATGGCCGCAGAGCCCGATGCCACATTCCATATGCCGCTCAAGCGACACATAGACGGACGTCGCAGGCAAGCCCCGACGGAGCAGAATCGGCACCCCCACCCGCATCATGATCTCCGGCCCGCACATCAACACGACGGTCCGGAAAGGATCGAACGACACCATCTCGAACAGTTCTGTGACCACGCCCACGTGGTAGCGCCAGAGTTTGCCTGGCCGGTCGCTCGTCAACAACACCTCCGTGTCAGGCTGTCGCTCCCACCGTTCAAACCGTTCGTGGAAGACCAGATCCTCCGGTGTCTTGACCCCATGGAGAATCTTGACGGCTCCATATCGGTCGCGCCTGCGGAAAATGTATTCAATGGCGCCCACCACCGGCGCACAGCCAAGACCGCCGGTTACGATGACGACGTCCCGCCCCTGTGCTTCGTCAAGCGGCCAGCCCCTCCCAAACGGACCGCGAATCCCCACGCCATCGCCCACCTCCAACCGCGCGATGGCGGTGGTCACCCGCCCCACAGCCCTGATCGTGTGGTCCAAGGTTTCCGGGTCCTCTGGGTCCGACACAATCGAAATCGCCACCTCGCCGACCCCGAACAGGTAGACCATGTTGAACTGCCCGGCGGCAAAGCGATAGCTCTGTCGTTCGTCTTCGTCGTTGATCCGAAGCCGATAGGTGTGGATGTCGGCCGTTTCTCGAACCTTTTCGACGATCGTCGCCGCATGAACGATGTGAGGGTTGGTCATAACCGTTCTGGGCTCCGTGCGAGGGACGGCTGACCATCTGACGTAAGCACAGCGGATATTTCTTCTCTCACGTCGATTCCAACAGGACACCAGGTGATGCACCGGCCGCAGCCGACACAACCGGACATGCCGAATTGGTCATGCCAAGCCGCAAACTTGTGGGTGAGCCACATCCGATACCGGTCCTTGATCGTCGGGCGGATGTTCTTGCCGTGGATGTAGCCATGTTCGTGGGTAAAGCAGGAATCCCACCGTCTGGTCCGTTCCGTGTGCTGCCCATCGAGAGTCGATCTGTCCTCGACCGTGTGACAAAAACAGGTAGGGCAGACCATCGTGCAGTTCGTGCAGGCAAGGCAACGAGACGCCGCATCGTCCCACCGTTGACTGTCATGGGCGTCGTACAGGGCCCGTGGCAACGCCGCCTGCCCTTGAAGGCGCGTTTGGCTTTCGGCACAGGCATCGATTCGCTTCGCAGCCTCAACCTGAATGGCCTCTGAAGTCGGTTGCAGAGGGAGTTCCGACAGCAGGTCTCGCCCTGCCTGACTGCCCGCTTCGACCAGCATAAGATCATCGAGTTCCGTCAGAGCGAGGTCACATCCGGTTGGGGCGCGCGGCCCTGTTCCCATCGATCGGCAAAAACAGGTCGGAAGCGCTCTGGTGCAATTGACCGCAATGACGAAGAGCCCTTGGCGCCGCCTGGCGTAATGGGGATCTGGATAGGAACCCTTCAAAAAGATCTGATCCTGAATGGCCAGCCCCGCCACGTCGCAGGGCCGAGCGCCAAGAAGCGCAATCTTCTCCGGCGCCGGAAGCTGCGGACGAACTGAGAATCCTTTTTGCGTCCGCTCGATGTGAAGGAGCGGCTCGCGCGGGGCAAAGACGAAGGGCTTGAGCGATTGGGGCCCATGGACGACCCCGAAGATCTCGTCCGTGCCGGTCTGCTCCAACCGATACCGTCCTGGTTCCTGTCGATCGCGCCAGCCGATCGGCAGGTCCGAAACACGAACGATGGTGTCCCACACCACTGCTCCGTCATGCAGGGTTGGACCAATGACGCGATAGCCTTTGGCTCTCAGGAGATCGAGCACACGCTGGAGATCGGCCGACGGGAAGACCCCGCGGTCGTTTGAGCACATGAGGGAGGCTCCCCTGGACCGGCCGGTCAATCACTCTGCATGGTCAGCATCGTACGGGCTCTTGGCTCGTCGCGCAAGGCCAACTCGGCGCCCTCACAGCTTTTCCAGGATTCGATGAAGCGCGCTCGCGTCATCGAACAGAGCGCCTGGGAGGGAACAGAGAGAGAGAGAGAAGGAAATGACTCCCACGGCAGCCAGTTTCACTAACTGGTTAACGCCGAGACCACTCTGGCGTGAGATTAGCCTGCGCTGATCACCACTGGTCGTGATAAAAGAGAAAATACCCGATCGCGACCACGATCGCCTGCAGCAGAATCAACCATCGCATGATGCCCCAGGGCGTCGTCGGCTGGGTGTCCTTCATACGCAGGCCCGGCGTGAGCAGGATGTAGGTGGCGATCAGCTCCCGCGCTTCTTCGCGTGGAAGATTGGCCTCTCTCTGCAGGGTGGAGATTGCCTCCTGTCGTTCCCCTCGCAGCAACGCATCGATGACGTTTTCCGGCAACTCAGGCCGTTGTTGTAATTGAGTGGACATAACGGAGAGTAGTGTATCAGAAAAGAGAGTGATTCGTCTCCCCCATCCGACCCCTTGGTTTCAGTGGTGCGCCTTGCTCCCTAGAAACCGAGGCCTGTCCCGCACGGAAACCATCTTGACCAGATCCCGTACGGAGAGCACGCCGACGATCTTTCCGTTCTCCCTCACGGCCAGATGGCGCACCCCCCGCTCGGCCATCGCTTGGCTGGCATCGCGGATCGTCCGGTTGATATCGATACCCAGAAGAGGGGAACTCATCACGGAGCTGACGCGCATTGTTCCGCCCCCGTGACTTGATGCCGCTCCCTTCCTGACCAAGTCGCTCTCGGTCACGATCCCGACCAGTTCTCCCGCTTCGACCGTCAACAATGATCCGATGCGCTTATCACGCATTCGTTGAGCCGCTTCGAGCACGGACGCCTCGCTGCCGATCGTCGCCAGATCGGTGGCCATCAGGACGCCGAGCGGCCGATAGACGCGATCCAGTTCGCTCACGGGGCCGCCCTCCGCGTCCACGAACGACCGGACGAGGTCCCGCACGGAGATCAAGCCGGCGATTTCCCCTCCCTCCACCGCGCAAAGGTGACGGATGTGATTGGTTTCCATCATGTGGCTGGCGTCCAACATCGTGCGGTCACTCGCGATCGTGATGATCGGACTGTTCATCACGTGAGCCACCCTCGTAACCGTGGGATCCATCCCCGCTGCAATCACCTTCCGGACCACGTCCGTTTCCGTCACGATTCCGATCGGTCCTCGATCCGGCTCGTCGGACTCGACCAAGACGCAACCGACGCGCCGGACTCCCATCCGCTCCGCCGCGAACGAGACGGTCGTGTCCCCCGGAACGACTTCCAAATACCGATGCATGAAATCCTTAATGAGTCCGCCTTCCTGTCCGCTCATCTCCACTCCTTGCTCTCATTTTAAATGACCTCCTCCCGGCTCAAACCGGGAACACCTCGGCCTCCCAAGACACCCGGCGTATTTCGTTGATGGGCCGTCACTATACCTGATTATCAGAAAACTCGCACGTGAGCCTATCGGACTACGGCCCAAAAGCCGGCTTCTCGACGAGCAGGCAACGCGACAAGACGACGCACGTTGCGGCCGCGATCATCCTCCACCTTCCGCTCGCAACCGAACGGCTTTCCGTTGAATCAACGCGGAGCGTTCGTTACTCTCTAACGGCAATGAAACCGCTCAAAATTCTCGCCGTCGCCTGCCTTGCAACCCTGATCTTGGTCGCGGGCGCTGTGGCGGCGATCCGTCTCTTTTTCCCCGTCGACCAAATCCGCAAGCAATTGGAACACACCCTGTCCCGGCAACTGCAAGGAACCGTGCGGATCGCCGCGTTGGAGTGGGATCTGCTGCACGGCCTCGGCCTCGGAAACGTCGAGATCGAACGGGATGGAGCGCGCCTCGCTCGATTCGACCGTCTGTCGTTGCGCTACCGACTCCTCCCCCTGCTTCATGGAACACTGGCCGTCGACGAGGTGGCGCTGACCCGGGCTGACATCTTCGTCGATCTCGCTCGTTTCCCCGTCCCATCCCAAGCGGAACCACCCCCGCGCCGCGACGAGCCGGTCGCTCTTCCGACGCTCCCCCTGTCGCTCAACGTCGAATCCATCCGCCTCGAACATACTCACATCACCGTCGTCGGTCATGATGACCTCCGCGTAGCCCTGCGGGACGTCAATCTGACGTCCCGCTTGCACGCCGGTCCGAAGACCGCCGACCTGTCAGGGATTCTGGAAATCGCCGACATCGAAGCGCTGCTGAACCAACACCAATGGCGGCTCCCCCTCCACCTGGCCTTCGCCCTCTCGGTCGATTTGCCGGCGGAGCGACTGATTCTCGAACGGGCGGAAATCCGATCAGACCCCCTTTTCAATCTCATCGCTACTGGCCAGGTCGATCACATCCTCTCCACCCAAGAAGTGACGTTCTCGGTCCGAGAGAGCAGGCTCGACTTAGGAGCCCTCCTGTCCTTGGCACAACCTCTCTTGCCTCCCACGCTCGCCGGCACACGGCTGGCGGGAACGATCGAGCCCTTGCTTGCCATCACCGGCGTCCAAACCGACGGGGGATTCGACGGGACGATTCGTCTCGACGTGAAGGGCGGCGGCATCCAAGGATCGGTTCCTTCGTTCGGCATCTCCCTTGAGTCCTCGTCTTTTCAGTTGCAGACCGGTGAGATTCCCGTTCGCGCCAACCGTCCCGGTCCCATCCATGCCGACCTGTCGATCAAGATGACCGGTATCACCACTGAAGCCGCCGCGGTGCGCGACCTGACGTTCGGCCTCCAAGCCGATCGGAGCGAGGCCGGACAATTGGCCACCCATCTCACCATGAAGGGTGTGGTCTCCGCCGCCCTAGAGCCGGCCGGCCCAAGCCTCACGGAACCGTTCACGCTCAATGTCGATGCCTCCGGAGACGAAACAACCCTGTCGTTCTCTTTGACCAAGGCGGAGGTGGTTGTGGGCGACCTCGTGGGTCTTGTCGCGAGCAGCGCCGTTGGTCCGTTGGGAGTATCAGGCGGACAAGCAGAGAAGCAGCGCCCTTTTTCCTTGCAGGCTACCGTCCGCAGTGATGCTATCAACCTGGTCCGACTTCTCCCGTCCTCCCTTCGCCAAGGGTTCGAGCTGAGGTCTCACGGCGGCCCGCAAACCGTCTCCTTCACCACCACCGGCACGTTGGCTGCCGACTGGCGTCCGCTGCGGGCCGACGTCGATCTGCATCTGAATGCCGCCGGCCTTGGCGCGGTTTCGGCAGAACAAGAGATTGCGGGAACATTGGACCGGCTCACCCTGGCTGTGCGAGCCATGTACCGCGCTAAGGGCGAATCCCTTCGAGGGACCATTGATGGAGCCATCCGGCTCAAGGACCTCCAGCAAGGAACCACTGTGACAGTGGGAACCGTAACCGTTACGCTCAACGGCAAGATCGACGGCCGTATGGGATCGGATTTTACCGTCCGTCGCCTCACGGCCGGCAACCGTCTGACTTCGGAGTTTCGGGATGTGCGCTACACCACTCCCACCGTCACCGGCCTAGTTCAGTCTGTGCTTGCTTCTATTAAGGCCCACGGAGATCTGATCGAAGGCCCCTACGTGCTGGACGAGGCCCGCCTTATCGTTGGAGAGTTATTGGACGGCACAGCCTCCGGAACGTTTACTCCTCGAACCCAACGATTGACCCTGGACATCGCTGTCCCCTCGCTCAACGTCGCCGAGATCCGTCGCCATCTCTCGGGGCCAGCCGTGGAATCGCTCGCCTCGGTGAAACCATCGGGACAGATCTCGATGCGAATCAGCGGATCGGGGCCGATCCCGACACCAGACGACTTGGCCCAACTCTCCATTCCCATCCAGGCTTCCGCACGGATCACCCTTCAGAACGTGGGCGGCTCCTTCCAAGACCATGGGATCACAGGGGCGACCGGTACGATCAGTCTGTCCGTCGAACCGCCGGAGCAGGGATCGAACAAACACCAGGTTGTCAGAACCTCCTGGCGACTCGGCGCCGATCGCTTGGATGTCGGCGGAGACGCCCCAGCCACACACCTTGAGCAAGTAGCCCTGGCCCTTGAAGGGTCGGTCGAATCCTTTGACCGACTCATTGTCGATCGATTCACCGTCGGTGCCGAAGGTCTGGACGCCACGATCCATGCCGAATTGTCTGGGATCAAACGACTTCTGAACAGAAAAGAAGGGGCGCCTTTGCTCGAGGGACTGGGTCCTCTCTTCGCCCAGTCCAGCCTACATGTCACAGTGGATCTCGACCGGTTTGCCAACGTCGTTCGATCGTTCGGCATTACCGGAACAGGGCGGGCTGGATTAACGGTCTCCCTTCACAAGAAAGAACGGGGCCCCCTCGACCTGCGCGTCACGGTACAGCCTCAGCAATTGTCTCTCGCCCACGGCGAACATCGAATCGAGGGCTTGGACGGAACGATCGTGCTCCACAAAGCACTCCGGTGGCTGTCGTCTTCCGACAAACCAGTTCGTGAAGCCGAGTTTCGACCGACCGGCCTCCTTCCCGACCTTCTGCTCGCCGCACCGGCGCAACGGGACATTCGTATCAGGCTGGCCAAAGCCGGGCCCATCGAGGTCCGTAACCTGTCGGGGCACCTGTTTCTTGACCAGAATCGCCTGGTCGTTCACAACTTGGCTATGAACCTGCTCGGTGGAGGACTCGGCGGCGAGGTCACGGTCGCTGGTGGCAAGGCCTTTCGCGTGGATCTCCGGATGGAAGCAGCCGGCCTGGATGCAAACCGCCTGCTGCCGGTCGGCGACCAGGTCCCGGGCGACAGTCTGATCGATGCCACCGTGACCGGAACCCTCGCCTTCGATGACCAGCAGGGCCGACTCGATTTCGGCAAGAGCACCGTAGAGCTCTCTCTGACCAGAATTGGACGCCACACGTTGGACCGATTGCTCCAGTTCCTCGATCCGACCGGCAGCAATCCGTCGATCGTCGGCGCCCGCTCCGCCATCAGCCTGGCCAACCCCTCCTCCGCTCGCCTTACTCTCTCGAAGGGGCTCGTGGCAATCCACATCAGATTTCAGCAAGGGCTCCTGTCTCGTTTTGAGATGGACCGGATTCCCGTAAGCCAGATAAAACAGATCCGAGATCTCACGGCGACCATTCCACAATGGAACGATCTTCGCCGCCTGATGGCCCTCTTGGGCGCGGACCGATACGGAGTGGATCAAACAGGCGAGTTTGTTTTAGAGTGATGTCGATGGCTGGCACAGCGATGAACGACCGGTCCAGAAGAGATCTTTCGTTACGACAGCGAGGCCGCCTCTGGGCCATGCTCCTCCCCTGCACGATCACCCTCGCCGGCTGCACTGGTCCGCTCGTCGGCGTGACAATCGTCGATGAAAAGACCGCGCTGGAAAATCAGGTCCTGGGTACCTACCAGGAATTGAATCAGGACGTGCTGCTCGTCGCCTCGGTCCGATACATCGATCCAGAGGGCCGGTTGGTCCCCCAGCCTCCGATGCCCCCAGGCAAAGAAGCGGCCATTCGCGCCATGCAACGGTCGGCCTTCAACAAGGATGACATCGATCGGCTCAAGGCGGAAGGCATCCTAGGCGAGAACCTCGAAGGGGGGCTGACAATCCTGCATCCCGAGAATATTCCCGCCGATCGTCACGCCTTTGTCAAAAACCTCGTGGAGGAGGAGAACGCCGACCGCGAGACGCTCGTGCAGCGGGTCTTGGCGACCAATGAAACCTTCACACCACAAGACCTGCCGAAAATACGACGCACCTTTGCGGCCCTCAACCGAGACCGAGCCCGTTCCGGAGAGTGGATTCAACGAGAAGACGGGCGATGGGTCCGCAAACCATAAT
>JANDJJ010000106.1 GCA_024330945.1 Nitrospira sp.
CCAAAGCGCCGAGACGGGCTACGCTTGTTTCTGGCGCAATGACCCATTTTCGGCAGCGACCCGTTGGACTCGCGAAACGTCCAGTATCTCCCTCTCATCTCTACGCGATCCTGAACAGGGATTTGCCCCGGGCACCGTGGCTTGCACCGAATGTCATCGTGGGACTAACGCCTTTCTGGTCGCCCCCGACGATCCCACCTGGGCCACGGTATTGAGGCCGGCCACGCCCCGTCCCACCTTCACAACGTTGGTGGATCGGTCGCCGGCCTCGGAATCCTCAACCGCCAGCTCAGCTATCACTCCACGCCCACGCTTTATCCCCCTTGGAGGAAAAGCAGTGACTTTGAGTAATCCCCTGCCGACCAGCCAGGGGTGTTCCGGCGCCTGCCATGAATTGCACGATGAAATCTTGAAAAAGGGTCACACGGTCGAAGGCTACGTCCGGATCCCCCGCCCCATGGGCCCGAACTGCGCCCGCACGTCCCCCGATCATGATCCGACGAGAGACTGTTACCGGTGACCACTATCTTGGCTTGGCCTGGTCTCGTAAGTCCCGTCATCCGATGTAGGAACACCGTTCTGTTTCAGGACAGGACAATTCGGTGACCGGTGCGGCCAATGTCATATTGTCCGCGATCCTGTCATGCAGGATCAGGACATACGTTCATAGCTTGCCGCCGTTGCCGAGAGCATAGTCAGTAGCGCGGGCGCACCAGGTGACGGCGGCTTCTTGTTCGGCCAAGATCTCCGGGGAGAGTCATTTTATGCTTGGCTTTGGCTTCCAGCACGACAACGATTGTCTTGAGAACAAAGCCCGGCTGGTCGTCATGTTGTGAGACACCATGCTTGCAAGCCATCTGCAGCCTCAGCCGGCGGCGGCGAATTGCTCCTTGAAACTTTTGAGGTCGCGAAGATGCGGTTGTCCACGACGCTGACCAGCCCGTAGAGTTCGAACAACGAATGCTGTAACGGCATGGCCATAAGGAGGAGCTTGGGTGGGTCCGTCATACCCTGCTTCAGCGTGTTCGTGATTGACGTTGACCGGCTTGTAGACATTCCCTCAGCAGTGAGCTTCATCGATGACGATCAGATCCCAACGCATGAGGCTAATCGTTGTCGCCTTAGCGTGGCGAACTGATACGAGCAGATGACGAGATCATCGTCTTCAAAGAGACGGACGTTCCGTGACACCCAGCGGCATTATAGGACTTCGTTTCCAGAATGCGGCACGGCAGGAAGAACTTCTCTTGGAGCTCCTGATGCCGCTGTTTGTGAAGAGCGGATGGTGTGACAACGAGCACGCGACGCTTCTGCTTCGCCCGTTTCTAAGAGAACACAGGCTGGCTTCGATGGTTTTGCGAGTCCAACTTCCTCGGCGAGGATAATGCCTTTCAAGAGTGGAGACCAGAATGCGAACCATGCGGCTTCAATCGGACGGTGATCCAAGTCCACCTGCGCATCCACCAAGGCGTCGGCTAATTTTTCGTACTGTCCGAACGGACAACGCTTGGTTATTCATGGGCGTGGGACGTGGCGTGGTCGTCGGTGAGTATACAAGCTGTCATTACACCGTCACGACGGGATCCTCTGAGGAGGCAACCGCTTCCGGCGGCTCGTCGCACTTTTTGCAATTCAAGACCGTGCCGAGATGTTGCGCGCGGCCCTCGGCGGTGGTCACCCAGGGGCGGCTGAAAAAGGGCGGATGGTGCCGCACATGTTGCCCGTGGCCGCAGGCCAAATCGGCGACCCAATGCCCCTCTTCATCCTGGTGATAGCCGACGATCGGTTGCTTCATGCTGTTCCGCTCGCCTATTCGACGAGAGCCGGCGGGCTATCGTTTCTCAAACGGCAATTCCGGGCGTTGCATGGCAGAGAGATAGACCCAGCGGCGCTCGTCGTTTTGATCGAAACTGCCCACAAACACCACGTTGCGATCCAAATGACGAAACTCCGAGAGTGTCGTGCGACAGTCTCGCGAATCGATGACACGGGCGTCATACTGTCCCACGACATAGACCATCCCCTTGGGGGCCAAATAGACATTGCGCCGCCCGGCGTAGCCCGTGTCGGGAAACAGCTCCGTGGTGGTCGAACACCCATCCGGTCTTGTCACCTTCATCGTGAGATTGAACCGCTGCAAAAACAGATCGGTGGCGGTCCGCACGATCGTCAGCCGCAGACCGGTCGTCGGAATGTCGGCTGATGCGGGCTCCGGCGCGCTGCTGTTGCAGGCGCTCCAGAACAATCCCGCTCCGGTCAGGACAATGAGCCAGAGTCCGCGACTCACTTGGGCACGGTGACCTTGGGTGCCGCGCCGATGGCGTCAAGCCCGCTCTGGGCGCAGGCGTCGTCCAGATGGGCGCCCGGGGCTCCGCCGACCCCGATACCGCCTACGATCTCGCCTCCGACCTCGATCGGCAACCCGCCGCCCAAGATCAGAATCTCATTGTTCATGTCCCGCAACCCCTGGAGCGCCGGGTTTTTACTGATCAGATCCGCTAATTCTGTGGTGGGCCGACGGATACTAGCCGCGGTGTAGGCTTTTTTCCGGCTACTGTCCACTGTGTGGGGTCCTGCTCCGTCGGCCCGTCCCATGGCCCGCAACACACCGGAACGATCGACGACCGACACACTGACTCGATAGCCGTCTTTTCTGCAGGATTCGATGGCTGCGGCAATGGCCTTGTTGGCGAGACTCAAGGGCAACACCGATTCTTTCGACACTTCCTGAGCCAGGATAGAGCGGGCTGCACTTATACTGACTAGCAGGCAAACCATTATTCCAACGCCGACGGCGAGGCCTCTGCCACACTGTTCTCCGCGTCTCAACCGGCGCTGAACCGTTTGCATCGTTCTCCTCCTCGTCATCGGGGCCTTCGGTAGAATCGTCACATTGGGTCGAGCCTACAAATGTCGATTGTGACTGTCAAGGGATCAACGGCGCCGGCCGAGTTCTTCAATCAACACCCGCAAGGGTTCGGCCACCGACCAGGCTTGAGCCGGGCAACCGCGCGGGTCGTGGGGAGGATCGCCGTCGAAAATTTCCGATACCTGTCCGATACAGGCTGCATGAAGATGAGCCGTTAAGCCGTTTAAAAACGATCGAGCCTTGGCTTTGCTTTTGGCGCTTCTGCCGAACACGTTCAGCCACGCCGTCACGAAGGGCCCTAGGAGAAACGGCCAGACGGTTCCTTGGTGATAGGCGCCGTCTCGCTCGACGACCCCTCCTTCATAGCGGGGGCGGTAGCGGGGATCTACCGGCGAGAGGGTTCGGAGACCGACCGGTGTGAGAAGGTGATCCGTTACGACGGTGAGGATTCGTTTGGCCTGTTCTTTGGATATGACGTCGGGACAGAGGGCCAAGACGTAAAGCTGGTTGGGACGGATCGATGCATCAGCCCCCTCTGCCCCATCGACCACGTCATAGAGATAGCCTCCCGCTTCATACCAAAACTTTTGTCGAAAGGACTTGACAGCGAGTTCCCGCTCACGCCGACAGCGGGCCGCATAGGCTGGCTCGCCAAATCGTTCTGCCAGTCGTCGGCCGACATCCAATGCACGTATCCACAGGGCTTGGATTTCGACCGGCTTCCCATGGCGAGGCGTGACCACCCAGTCCCCCACCTTGGCGTCCATCCATGTCAGTTGGGCCCCAGACGTTCCCCCGGCGATCAATCCGTCTCGGTCCATCCGGATTTGGTAGCGAGTGCCGCGCCGGTAGCCGTCCAAAATCTGTTGAACGGCCGGCCAGGCGACGAGTCGAACATGTCGCTCGTCCCCCGTATAAGCCAGGTACCGATCCACGGCATGAATGAACCAGAGCGAGGCGTCGATACTGTTGTATTCCGGCGTTGCACCGGCGTCGGGAAATCGATTGGGAATCAGCCCTTCCGACACATGGGTTGCATAGGATTCGATAATCCGCCTGGCCTGATCGTAGCGGCCGGTGACAAGACAGAGTCCTGGCAGGGAGATGAAGGTGTCGCGTCCCCAATCGGTAAACCACGGATAGCCGGCGAGCACCGTGTAACCTACCCCTCGCTCCACAAGAAAACTGTCCGAAGCGCGCCATACCTGAGCAGTCAATCTGTCAAAGCTGGAGGTTGGACGCCTCAGTTTCGCGCGCCTGGCCCGTTCTTGTTTCAGAAGCGATGCCGGATCGAGGGAATCGGCCTGCTCAGTGGTCAGAATCACAGTCTGTGGCCGATCGGTTGCGATGGGTAACTCAAACTCCCCCGGCGACCACCAGTCTTCTTCATGGTCCAGTCCCCGTTCTTGTTCAACCGGAAATTGGACATGTCGAAACCAGTCTGGGCCATGGTGATATGTTCCAGCATGGAACGCCCGAACAGCTGGAACGTTGGGGTAGGGACGCCAGGAGACCCACCCGTTTCCCTCAGAAACAGTGGCGGACAAAGCAGGATTCTCGTGATGAGTATGGTGATAATCTCGGCCGCTCAGCATCGGCCTCATGCGCAGTACAGCAGACTGTTGGCCGCCGGCAAGCAAGGTCCATCGCACCAAGACCACATCGCGGCCGTGAATGCAGAGGATCTCCCGTTGGAGGAAACCCGAGCCACATTGGTAAGTCCAGGTCGGCCAGGGATCGGAAGAGAATCCTGTACAGGACGCATAGCCGGTTGGATGAACAGCTCCTGGATAGAGATTGGTTGAAAGAGGTATCAGATGGCCATTGAGGTCGATCCATTCTTCGAGATGGTTGACGAGAACGAACCGTTCAATGGGAGGACGGCGGGCGATCAACAGGAGCGCATGGTATCGTCTCGTGTTGGGACCGGCGACCGTGCCGGAGGCAAATCCGCCACGGCCGTTGGTCTCCAGCCACTCGAGGCGAAGGGCACGATCAAGGTCTCGGCAGGTGGCGGCATCAATTGTCACACCCTGCTCGTTCCGGTTTCGGTTCACCCCTCACTCTCCGCTCTGCTGAATCAGCTTGGCGACCAACGATGTCCAGCCGGTTTGATGACTGGCGCCGATGCCGGCGCCATTTTCGCCATGAAAGTATTCATAGAACAAAATCGTATCACGCCAGAGGGGATCTTCTTGAAATTTTTTGGCGCCGCCGAAGACGGGCCGCCGACCGTCCGGCCCTCGCAGAAAAATATGGATCAGTCGGCGGGACAGTTCGGCCGCCACGTGATCGAGCGAGGCCATCTGGCCCGACCCGGTGGGGTACTCGACCTTGTACTCGTCGCCCAGAAAATAATGAAACTTTTGCAACGATTCGATCAGGAGAAAATTGACCGGAAACCAGATCGGCCCTCGCCAATTGGAATTGCCACCGAAAAGTACCGTGGTCGATTCAGCTGGCTCATAGGCGACTCGATATTCGGTTCCCATCAGCGAGAAGGTATAGGGATGGTCGAGATGATACCGGGAGAGCGCGCGGATACCATATGGCGAGAGGAATTCCTTCTCATCAAGCATGTAGCGCAACACGGATTTGAGGCGTGTCCGATTGACCAAGGACAGAAACCGCCGGACTTCTCCGGTTTGAGACTGGGTCTCCACATGGGAACTGAAATCCGGTCGGTTCTCAATGAACCATTGCATGCGGTGTTTGAATCGAGGCAGGCGGTCGACCAACTCGGAGTCCAACGTCTCCACGGCGCAGAGCGGGATGAGTCCCACCAGCGACCGGATCTTCAACGGCAGAGTCCGTCCATCGGGCAGGTGCAAGACATCGTAGAAAAACCCATCTTCCTTGTCCCAGAGTTCGATCTTTTCCCCACCAATATTGTTCATGGCCCGGCAAATATAGACGAAGTGTTCGAAAAACTTACTGGCGACGTCTTCATAGGCCCGATTCTCGCGGGCCAGTTCGAGGGCGATCGAGAGCATGTTGAGGCAATACATGGCCATCCAGCTTGTCGCGTCCGCCTGTTCGAGTCGCCCGCCGGTCGGAAGCGGCTTGCTGCGATCGAACACCCCGATGTTGTCGAGTCCCAAAAATCCACCTTGGAAAATGTTCTTGCCGTCCGCATCCTTGCGATTGACCCACCAGGTGAAGTTCAGCAGGAGCTTGTGAAACACACGTTCAAGAAACAGCCGATCGCCGACCCCGTTGCGTTTTTTTTCGATTTTGTACACGCGCCAGGCCGCCCACGCATGGACCGGCGGGTTGACGTCGCCCAATGCCCATTCATAGGCGGGAATCTGCCCATTCGGATGCATGTACCATTCACGAAGCATCAGGATAAGCTGTTCCTTGGCGAAGGTCGAATCGATCAGTGCAAGTGGAATGCAGTGAAAGGCAAGATCCCAGGCCGCGTACCAGGGGTATTCCCACTTGTCCGGCATGGAAATCACGTCGGCATTGTAGAGATGAGTCCAATCAGCATTCCGTCCCTTCAATCGCTCACGAGGCGGCTCTGGCATGCCGGGATCGCCTTTGAGCCAGCGGGTGAGGTCGTAGTGGTAAAACTGTTTCGTCCATAGGAGGCCGGCGAAGGCCTGTCTCTGCACGAGCCTGGCATCTGCTGACAGATGGGACGGCGCCAGCTCACGATAGAACTCGTCTGCCTCTTTGATCCGTTGTGAAAACAGGGCATCAACAGCCTCTCGTGCCAGCGCATCGGGACGTTCTTCGTTGGTAAAACGGAGGTGAATCGTCTTCGAGGTTCCGGGATCGAGCGAGAATTCATAGTGAGCGGCGGCCTTTGATCCCACTTTGGCCGGGTTCACCGCCTCCTTGTCGCCATGAATGATGTAATCGTGAAAACTGTCCTTGACGTAACGGGCCTCCTGCATATCGCCGTACAACCGGCGGGTATTCGTCTCATTCTCGGTAAACAAAAGCGGGGGCGTCCCCTCGCAATAGAGCAGCCTCCGACCGTAGTAATCATGATCCAACACGATTATGCTGCTGTTCCGGATCCCCCTCCCCTCGCGCATTCTCGGCCTGCGCACGTCCAATCCCCAAGACCAGGTGTTTCGAAACCAGAGGGTCGGCAGGATCGTGAGCCACGCCCTCTCAGGTCCGCGATTCACGGCTTGAATGCGAATGAGGAGATCTTCGGGGGTCGCCTTGGCATACTCCACATAGATGTCAAAGTAACGATCCTCCTCAAAAATTCCCGTATCAAGCAGTTCATATTCTGGATCATTCTTAGTCCGCCGTCTGTTTTCTTCAACCAATTGCCGATACGGAAACTCCGCCTGTGGGTATCGATACAGATATTTCATGTACGAGTGAGTCGGCGTGGAATCCAGGTAGAAATAATATTCTTTGACGTCCTCGCCGTGATTGCCTTCATGGCCGGTCAAGCCAAACAAGCGCTCTTTGAGAATCGGATCGCGCCCATTCCACAAAGCTATGGCAAAGCAAATGTATTGATGGCGATCCGAAATTCCCGCCAGCCCGTCCTCGTTCCAGCGATAGGCTCTGGAACGGGCGTGGTCATGTGGGAACGATTCCCAAGCGGTGCCGTCCGGGCTGTAGTCCTCCCGCACAGTTCCCCAGGCGCGTTCACTCAGATAAGGCCCCCACCGTTTCCAATGAACTTTGCGACGGGCATCCTCTTCCAGACGCAGACATTCGGCCGGTTGCGGGAGAGTGGAAGACTGCGGACGTTCAGAGACCCCCGCCATAAGACACGCTCCCCCTCAAGAAATTGCACGGCTGTTTCATGACGAGGCCGCCTTCATGCGGCGTCCGGCCGCTACGGTCGGCTTCTGAAGCATCGGCCAACCTTCGGCATCAAATCACTTCGATGACGTGCGAAGAGACGGCACGACGCATCTCGCGCCGATCGCAAGTCATTGTCGGCAATTTTTTATGGCAATCAAGAGGAACGTCACGAAAGAACGGCGTCCCTCACCTGTCGAATGTGAGGAGACGTCCCAAGAAGATGAACGACACGGTACCGTAATCGGCTAACTCCAGATGACTCGTTCTTGATTCAACAGGTAGTCGATGACTTCGATGCTGTCGCGCATCTGAATTTGGGCCTGTTTGGACAGGGGGATCACAGCTCCC
>JANDJJ010000107.1 GCA_024330945.1 Nitrospira sp.
TGCTTGGCCAGCGCCTCCAGCATTTGCTCCGCCTTGGTTTTGCGCTGCTGCTGGGTTAAGAAGTCATCCGGCTGGATGGCCGTCATGCCGGTCTGTTTGAGCTCCTGAGCCAGTTGCCGCTCGATCTGGGCAAACTCTTCCTGAAGACTCTGGCGCGCGCCGTCGAACTCGCCTTGTTTGGCTTGAAGCCGGGCGGCAATGGCACGAGCCTCTTGCGCGATTTTCTTGAGCTGATCGACCTTGGCCACGAGCTTGGCGAATTCGGCGTAATAAGCCGTGAAGAAGTTGGGGTTCTGCTTGGAGACGTAGCTCGTGGCGTTACGCAGATCGTCTTCGTGTTCGGCAATTAATTGCCTGAGCGCGAGCACGAAGCTGTCTGCCCGCTCCTTCATGCGGGTCAGCGCAGTAGCATCCTGCTGGAAGCCAAGGCGCTTTTGCAGTTTGTCGGCAACCCCGTACTCTTCAAATTTCTTCAGCCGAAAATTGGCATCGGCGAGCTGGGACTCGTAATCGCGCCTGAGTTCGGCGGTATTGCTGAGTTTGAGCCAGCGCTGTGCCGCATCACGCACATGCTGGCGCTGGGTTCCGATTTCATCCCGCAGTACGCGCAACTTTTCGCCCACCAGCTTTTCCACCAGATCGGTTTCGAAGCCCTCTCCGGTGCTGGAAAGGTCTTTCTGCCCGAAGTAGATCGGGCGGCGCAGCACGGTTTCCCGGATCGACACACCGGGCTGCAACTTGCCGTCCAAGTAGACGTTTGGCGCTTCGCGGTAGATGCGGGAGATGGTGAATGCCTGTCCATACACGTCGCAGGCCGTCAGCGTCACCTTGCCGCCGCTGCCCAGGGTGTGGCGAATCAGTTCGTCCTTGTACTTGGTGTCCTGCGCCTTCTCGCCACGGGGAATGTCGAGGGCATAGCGCACCGCTTCCAGAATGGAAGACTTGCCGCTGCCCCGGATGCCGATCAGCGTGTTCAGTTCAGGGGAGAAATAGAGCGTCTGCCCGTCGAGGATGCCGCCGTCGAAATGAATGCTGCGGATGTGCGATGCCTGATGCTTGGGCGGCTCCGTGGCGACCCGCGCGTCGGGATCGCTCAAGGCAAACTTGACCGCTTCAAAGGATAGCTCGCCCAGTTTCAGATAACAGGGTTCTCCCCCGCCGATTTCTTGGATGCTCTTGGGGTCGCTGCCTTCAAGTTCGGCGGGGTACCAGTCTTTCAGCCATTCCTGTACCTTGGTGCGGCAGGGAACGCCCTTACCCGCGCCGTCATGCGTGCGTACCTTCTGGAAGCCCAGCGTGCGGCGGCGGAAGAATTCGTTCTGGCCCAGCTCGGCAAGACGCCCCCCATCCAACTCGGCCCAAAGCCCGCTCGGTGCTTCGACATGGGCAAAGACAAGGAAAAAGTCGCGGTGGTAGCTTTCCAGCTTCTTGATGGTTTCCAGCAGCGACAGAGAGGAACGCCCGTTTTCCTGCTCGTACTGGGCAGGGACTTTCCCTTCAAATGCAACGCCCAGGAAGGGGTTGATATGGTCATGACCATTGGCCAACCAGTCGTCGGAAAAGACAACCAGGGTATGAATGCCATTGGCCCCATCATTGACCGACAGCTCGACAGCGGGCAGCAGCGCAATATTCTTTTTCTGCGCTGTCTTGCGCAGTGCTTTGAACTCCTCGAAGTCGAACTTGTTGTGATTGGTGATGACACCCAGTTGGATACCTGCTTTCTCCAGCGCGTCCACATAATTGCTGTTGTAGAAGTTGTCATCGCCTGTGTATTTGAATTCACGGTCTGCGCGGGTATGCAGATGAAAGTCCGCACGAATCCATTGTGCCCCTTCCGGGAAAGCAATCAGGTCAAGCTTTGGGCTGATGACTGACGACATTTCTTTCATTTCATCTCCCGGGCATCTAGTTATGTCTCATGCCAAGGCGCGAAAATCCGGTACCGGCAGTGCCAGCGCGGGCGGCTGTGGCAGAAAAAAGGACCCGATGGCGGTGTGCGTGAGGCGCGCAAAGTCTTCGAGTTGCTTGAGTGTAGGCTGTGCCTCGCCGCTTAACCACAGGGGCCACTTGTTGAAACGTGCCGCCAAGTCGCTGTCGTCAAGGCGCGTGCGTTGCGCCGCCCAGCGAAGCACCGGCACCGAAGCCGCCACGGTCGTCATGCCTCCTCCCTAAGCGATGGGGCAAGTGTTACGTGCGCAAACCCGGCAGCCAGCTCGCGCACCGTCATCGGCGGATAGGTTTGGGTCGGCGTGAAAATCTCGTGCTTGCCGAGATGGGCGAAGAGGTCGCCCTCCGCGCTATATGCCGACGCCCCCGTCAACACGTCCAACCGAAAGTCACGTCGTTGAAACTTCCCCTTGCCCAGGTAGCCCCACTCCGCGAAGGTGATGGGCCGATCGTCGATCGTGCGCATCGTCAGGGCGTCGCCGTGCACGAGATTTTGCGAGAGCACATAGGAAGCTGCCCGATAGAGATCGTCCGATTCCTCAAGTTTCAGGTGGTCCGCGAGGACCTCCAGCATGTTCGCGCGGCACTCGGCGATGTTGTCCGCCAGGAGTTCAATCCCATAGCAGCACATCAGCGCGAGCAGGGCGTAGTGCCGCCTTTCAAAGTCGGACTTCCCGAACTTGAGTTCAACGGCGGCGAGCTTCCGTTGAAGAATCCGCACAAGGAAGTTCCCGCTCCCGCACGCCGGCTCCAAGAATCTGGAGTCAATGCGCTCGGTCTCGCCCTTGACGAGGTCGAGCATCGCCTCCACCAGCCACGCCGGCGTGAACACCTCCCCATGGTCGGCGACACGTTGTTTGGATTTGACCAGTTTCATGGAGCGAATGCCGTCAGGAGCACGATGGTCCCGTGCGGATTCGAACGTCCCTTCCGCAGCCCGTCGGTCATGTTCCGGATGCGTTGTCGATCAGATGATCGCGATGACTGCCGATAGCTCTTTCACTATTCAATGAGGCGCTGCGAGATCTGTCCGCCGCGCACGATTCATCGCGCACCGTTCCAGGAGTATCCCCGTCCAGCGCGTCTCTGCTTGAAATACCCAGCACTATCTGGCTCTTGCCCTTCTTTGTCAAGGTGTCGTTGCTTGTCTTGGGTGATCGGTGAGTCTTGCCCTGTGTGCAACCAGGTCCGGCGAGAGGTCCGGCGGCTGGTCGTGGACAAGGACATGTACGGAGAAGTCGGGCGGAGCCGTCCGTCGCGAAGCCGTCGATCACGCCGTCCATCGCCGTCCACGGAGTCGCTGAACGCCGTCGAAACATTCGTTGTCGCGCATTCGCGGATCCTGACGCCGGGAGTGTTGAGCGCGTCATTGTCCGAAGTCTTCAAGATAAAAGGAGGTGAACGTGTGTCCGGCGAACGGGCTATCGACAACACTGCTGGACGGCGTGGTGCCGAAGAACGTGGGAACGGCAAAAGCCGGAGAGCCGTAGCCGGAGAGAGCGAGTGGCAAGGCGGCGACAATCCCTCTTCTGAAGCCGGAAGGGTTACTCTGGGACATGGTGCGTGCTCTTCTTGCTGCCTCCTGTGGAAGAGGCATGGGGAGCGGCCCGGCCGCGCCATCGCTCATCGGGTTTCTGGGAGCTCTTGGGGTGAAAGCCATGGGATGAGCTGTGGTTGGCGTGGTTGACGTCGAGGAACTAACGACTATAAGAAAGCCTCGGATGTTGCGTCCTGCATCAACGGCAGAACGAGGGGCTGTGGCTCTTCGCGCCAGGGGCGGTTCTTTTGGGTGATGAGTCAGTCTGTTTGGCAGGCTTCAGTCCTTGCAAGGAAAGTCTGTTACGAGGTCGCCGGGGTGAGGATCTGTGGCACATTGTTCGCAGGAACAGATGGGAAGAGGAGAAGGTACGTGCAAGGCAAAGACGTAGGGCCTGCTCTGATAATCGGGATTTTCATGGTGGGATTTGCCGGAGGGCCGAGTGTCAACGAGCTTGGCTCCGCTGAAAAGGGCGATCCGGTCAGTGGGCGGGAAATTTACGTGAATACGTGCATGCGGTGTCATGGCATCGATGGCAAGGGACGGCAGGATATCCACCTTGTTCCGCCGCCGGCTGACCTGACTGCCGCGAGGGTGCAAAACCGTCTTGATGGAGGGCTGTTCAAACGTATTCATGGAGGCAAACCCAACACGGCCATGGGAGCGTGGCAACATGCACTTTCAGATGAAGAAATCTGGGACGTCGTGGCTTATATTCGAACTCTTGGAATGGAAGCCGGCACGCCACCGTGAGGATGAATCCATTTGCCGGCCAGTGTCTCTCATAGGCCAAGAAGAAAAGGGAGTGGTTCTCCCGATACTCTTTTGCGAAGGAGGAACGTCATGACCTGTAACGTCGGAGGAATTGAACGAGCGATCCGTATTGTCGCCGGCTTGTTGTTGATCGCAGTGGGGGCGCTGGCGGAATTGCCGCCGGTAGGAATGGGTATCGCGTTAACCGTCGGTGTTGTGCTGCTCGTGACGGGGGCGGTTCGATATTGTCCGCTGACGGCGATGTTGGGGATCAATACCTGTCAACCGTCTTCTGATGTCAAGAAGTGAGACGAGGGCTGTGATCGTGCGCAAACAAAAGGGTGTTGGTGTCATGGTGCTTGGTCTGATTTTACTGGTCGGCGGGTGTGTGCCGTCGGCCCAGGTCGCAGGACAGAGGGAGCCGCCGGGGGCGGACATCCATCCCTTGTTTCTGCCTCCGTCGCCGGACACGATTCCCGGTGATCTGCGGGGCGAGGACATTCGGACGGGGTACTTGATGGTGGTTGACACGCAGCAATACGGAAAACGATACGTCGGCAATGCTCTCAATTGTACCAATTGCCATCTCGACGCCGGACTTCACCCCCACGCGCTCTCATTTGTCGGCATCAGCGTCCTCTATCCGGAATACCGCGCGCGGGCGGGACGCCGGATGAGCCTCGTGGACCAAATCAACGACTGTTTCGAACGAAACATGAACGGGACAGCGCTTCCACCGGACAGCACGAGGCTGTCGGCGATCGTCGCCTATATCGAATGGCTGTCAAAGAATGTCCCCCCGGGCAGTGCCGTCCCGTGGCGTGGCCTTCCTCCCCTCACGCCGACGAAGGCGCCGGATGCCGAGAAGGGCAAAACCGTCTATGAGAAGAAATGTGCCTTTTGCCATGGCACCGAGGGACAGGGGACTATGGCGGGGCCGCCGTTGTGGGGACCGCGGTCCTATACGATCGGCTCGGACATGGCGCGGGTCAGTGTCGCGGCGTCGTTCATCAAGGCCAATATGCCGCGCGGGCGGGGATGGTCTGTGACGGACGACGAAGCATTCGACGTGGCGGCCTATCTCAACAGCCGGCCGCGCCCGGATTTTCCGGGGAAAATCCACGATTGGCCGAAGGGAGGGAAACCGGCGGATGTGCCGTATTAGAACCATTGTGCGGTGAAACCGGAAGCGGCAAGCCGGAAAGGGATGGAGTCTTGAGTCATGTCGCAAGGAGATTGCAGGGGGGCGCAGCGGTTTCAATGAGGAGAGAAAGGAGAAGTATGAATCCGAAAAAAGCGGGGCATGTGGCGGTGGCAGTCGCGGCGCTCTGGATGGGACTGGGATGGGGGCAGGGGCTTGCTTACGGCGGTGAGTCGTCTCAGGCCCGTGCCAGCGAGCTCCTTCAACAGATCTGCGTGCAATGCCATAGGCTACAAGGGACCGCTGAATCGCGGTTCAAACTCCATGCGCCTGATTTGATCTGGGCCGGCAGCAAATATCAACGGTCGTGGCTCATTCGTTGGCTGACGGGGAAAGAGCCGCTGCTCTACACCAAGGGATATCTGTGGGACATGACGAATGTGCCATCGAAGCATCCGGTGGTGACGGAATCCGATGCGAACGCCCTCGCCGACTATTTCGCGGAACACAACAAAGATCCGCGCGTGACGGCCGGCGCCTTCGACGTGACGAAGGTGACGAAGTTCGACGTGATGGTCGGCGCGAAAATCTATAAAGAGCATGCTTGCATCGGCTGTCACACGATCGAGGAAAACGGAAAGCTGATCGGAGGCCCGCAAAGCACCGCCCTGCAGCACGCCGGTCGGCGCTACAACATGGACTGGCTGTATCGGTTCGGCCAAAATCCACAGGACTTTGTCGTTCATTCAGGAGAATTTTTGGCGGACGCGACCGACGCACAATTGCGGTCGCTGATCGGCTTTCTCGCCGTGCAAGGCGTCAACGACTTCCAATACTATGAGCCCTGGACGAGTCCCGCGTTTGCCGATGCAAGCGCCGATCGAGGCAAGACGCTGTACAAGGAATATTGCGCCCAGTGCCACGGCTTCACGGGCAAGGGCGACGGTCCCGCGGCATCCGGGTTGGAGCCGAAACCGGCCATTCACGCCAACATGCCGTTCGAGAAACTGCCGATGGAGTATCTGTACAACGTGATCAACCACGGCGGCCGGGCCGTCGGCAAATCGCCGACCATGCCCTACTGGGGGTTGACGATCGGACAGCAGGGCGTGGCGGACGTGATCGCCTATTTGAAGGCGACGTTCAAGGGAGTACCGGAAACGGCGGTGCCGAGCGCCGGTGAGACCGGCGGCTGCGTGCAACCGCGCAAGACGGCCAAGGCTCCCGATGAATTTTTGCGCATGACGAACCCCATTCCGGCCTCCGCTTCCGCGATCGCCGAGGGGAAGACGCTGTTTTTGAAGACGGCGCAGCCGGTCGCCTGTGTCATGTGTCATGGCGAGCAGGGTGACGGGAAGGGAGTGATGGGGGCCGCCCTGGTCCCGCCGCCGAGGAACTTCACATGCGGCGCGATGATGGAGAACATTCCCGACGGGCAATTGTTCTGGGTCATCAAGAACGGCTCGCCCGGTACCGGCATGATGGCGTTCGCCGGACTGACGGATGAGCAAGTGTGGCAGTTGGTTCGCTACATCAGGAGCTTGGCGAAGTGATGAAACGGTGCGGGGCCTGAGTTCAGGGGAGCGGTTCATAGCAGAGATAGAACGGGCGACCCGTCGAGAGCGGCCGTGCCCTTCAGCGAGGCCGAAATAGCTGAACGCCGGCGCTCATGGCCCAGAAGAGAGACGGGGGAAAGGAGGGAAGTCAACGTCGAGGCCGACACGGTCTGAAAGGGCGAACCCTGGACAAGGGGGCGAAATTGAATCGATAGAAAAAGGGAGGGAAAGATGAACATTCGACGATACCGATCACCGTTGTTCGCCATGTCACTTGTCGTCGTGCCATTGATGGCGTGGAGCGGTCATGCCGACGTCGCATGCGCGCAGGCCAAGGGGATGGAGGCGCCGCCCTCAAAAGTGGAGATCACCATCAGGGACCGCCAGCACGGTTATGAGACGGTCGGCATCACGATGCCGTCACAGGAGACGATCATCGTCGTCCGCAATCAGGATTCCGTGACGCACGGCTTCGCGTCGGCATTGTTCAAGGATGTTCCTGTCAAGATGGAGGGAGGAACCGAGGTACGGGGGAAACAAATCAGATCCTTTCACGTCGATGCAGGGAAAACGATGACGCTCCGTTTTGCCACGGCGCCGTCCAATTTCGATCCGCTGACCGGGGGAGCGGAGAGTATCCGGCATGCCCTGTGGTGTGATATCCATCCCGAAGTGAAAGGTGAGTTGTTCGTGATCGAAACCAGAGGAGAGATCGGCGGGGGGTGAGCGGCTTCAGCACATGTGAATGCGCCTCACAACCGTAACGCCGAATTCGTTCGGTTTGCGGCGTGAGGACAGCAGGCGTGAGGGCCTGGGATCCGGGCGGGAAAGGGTTTCTCGCTGATTCGGAGCCCGAAGGTCCGCTTTTCGCTTTTGAAGAGATGTGGAGAAGTCGCGCTGACGTGATCAGATCGGTCACAGGGCGAGCCAAAGAAATGTCAAGGGCACGATCATAAACGGCCAGGGGTGCCGTGAAAGAAGGAGACAGTTATGGCGACATTCATTATTTCAGGCAG
>JANDJJ010000108.1 GCA_024330945.1 Nitrospira sp.
TTCGTGCCAGGACGCGTCACCTTATAAAGACAGGATAGGTGAACGCGCTTCTATGCCAAACCACTACACAGCGTGACGGGACAACTCATTCGATCGAAGACTTTTCCTCTGTTGTTCCTCTCTTTGTCTCTAAAAGAATGAGGCGGATGACGCCCTTCGCACTACCCCACAAGCAGAAGAAGTCTCAGCGACCGCAAGACAGGCGGACCCGCAGACATCGAGGTCAAGTTCTCCGCTTGGTCTATTCGGTAACGGAACAGGGCAACGAGCGAGAGACTGAGGGATGGCCGGTTTGTTCAGCGGGCAGCAGGGGTAGCATCCCAACTCAAACGCGGCCCCACGAATGCGTGACTCTCCAGGGAGTATGGAGGCGCCGGGCGGGTTCGAACCGCCGCATCGCAGTTTTGCAGACTGCTCCCTTACCACTTGGGTACGGCGCCCTGAAGAAGCGGCATTATAGTCGGTTCTTTTTCATGAACACAACACACGCGTCGCACCGCACCCATCCCGAGTCAGTTCTGTCCGACCACATTCGAAGGCTCGGAGAATCGGTCTCCGAGAGAGGGTTGACAGGCCTTCGGGGAGGGCTGGCTGTTCAACAGCAGTCCAAACAAAATGAGCATGGCAATTCCGAGATGATGATAACTCTTCAGCATTTCCCATTTCGCGGAGCCTACAACTTCGTAATTCAGAATCACCGTCAGCACAACATAGAGCCCCAGCATGACATACCCGACTCGACTCACTTGGCCGTTTACTCGCGCTGCGGCCGCCACCACGATGCAGGCCGCTGGAATCATCCACACCAAGTGCTGATCCCAGGTAATGGGAGACAAGAACAGGGCCAGCATCAAAGTGCCGGCGCAATCCTTCGCCCAGGTGGGATCGCCTGGTCCATTGAACGACCGCTTGCTGGTCCACGCGAAAAAAGCGAGCAGGCCAAGCGCCGCAGCGCCAACGATCGCGTTGGCAGCCGGGGAGGGAAGATCCAACACCGGCCTGTACTGGGGATCAACTTGGCGAAGCCGATGAGTCTTCGGATAGGCGACGAGATACCGCAGCATCGTGTGTCGCAAGGAAAGATTGGCCTTTTGCAGCTCGTTTTCTTGTCGTCCCTCTACTTGACGGTCAAGCACGGACAACAGTGCATTGTTTGTCCATTCAACATGGTGATCCCACCAACTCGCCGCCCCCATGTACGGAAGAGGCAACAGAATCCAAAAGAAAACGGCCAGGACGGTATAGGTCGCCACACGCCATTGCCGCTTCCAAGCAAACAAGAGAACAAACAGTGCCGGCGTAAGCTTGAGCACAATGCCGAGCCCGACTAACGCCGCGCCGAGCCGTTCCCTCCCCACCCATATTGCGTAAAGCCCCCCGGTTAGAATGCCAAGCAGGATAAGGTGCGGTCCTCCGTCATCCAAATCGTTCAGGATGAACTGCAGAGTCAGCACACCGGCCCCTACTCCCAGCCATAAGCGATTCGCCGGCCTTGAGCTTGTCTCGATTCCCAACATCCGTTGAAACAGCCTGATCGTCATGACCAAACAGCCGATCGCAACGGCGTAGCGCAGGACCAAGCTCAAATTTCGCTCGAAAAACAGCAGGGGGGCGAAATAGATGCCGGTGGTCGGCAGATACATGTAACAGTAGTCGTTGGCGTAGAGATACTCTCCCGAGAGAAAGCGCCTGCCGATCTCGCGATGGATGTCGATGTCTCGAAAGTGAAAGGATCGCCCGAAGGAGATAATGTACCCGTGTATCCCTGCAGCAATCACGAGAACCAGGGTGACCACCCTTCTCGCAAGAGGGGATGCCATGAACGCTCGGACCCACGGACTCATGGAAGGACGATCGCTGTATGAAAAAGGTAGGGCGGCATCTTTCACGAAACGTTGTCGATCGTGTACGAAGAGGGAGTCGACGGGCCGGCACCTCGGCAGGCAACGTTCTTCTCGACGAGACGCTTACCGGTGAGGGAGGACGGGAATTTCTCTTCCCAACGTTGAGGGGCGATCCGCCTGAGATGCAACCGGCT
This sequence comes from Nitrospira sp., assembly GCA_024330945.1. GTDB lineage: Bacteria > Nitrospirota > Nitrospiria > Nitrospirales > Nitrospiraceae > Nitrospira_D. Next base: position 2,039 of record JANDJJ010000108.1, read on the forward strand.
GCCACACGGAGGAATCCGTGTGAGAGACCGCCTTTTCGTCACCCTCGGCTTCTTTCTCCTTGGCAAGCTGCTCGACTTCCTCGATCAATGTGTCCATCAGCTCTTCCATCGGCACCTTACGAACGAGCTTGCCCTTCTTGAACAAAATGCCCTTGCCTTCGCCGCCGGCGATGCCGATATCGGCCTCCTTGCCTTCGCCGATCCCGTTGACGACACAGCCCAGCACCGACACATTGAGCGGCGTTTTGATATGGCCGAGTCTCTTCTCCAGCTCATTCGCCATTCGCACGACATCGATCTCCACTCGACCGCACGTCGGACAAGCAATGACGTTGATCCCGCGATGCCGCAGCTCGAGAGACTTCAAAATTTCAAATCCGACCTTGACCTCTTCCACCGGATCGGCCGCGAGCGAGACGCGCAACGTATCTCCGATTCCGTTCGCCAATAGATAGCCGAGACCGATCGCCGATTTGACGGCGCCGGTCATCGCCGTTCCCGCTTCGGTAATCCCGATATGGAGGGGATAGTCCGATTGATGAGCGAACAGCCAGTAGGCATCGATCGCGTGGTGCACGTCCGACGCCTTCAGCGAGACTTTCATGTTGGTGAACCCGACGTCCTCCAGCGCATGGACCGCATTGAGCGCCGACTCGGAAAGTGCCTCGGGTGAAGGCCAGCCGTACTTCTCCAACAATGGCCTTTCCAACGATCCGCCGTTGACACCGATACGAATCGGAATGCCCCGATCGTTGACCGCCTTGATCACTTCCTCGACTTTCCACCACGCTCCGATGTTACCCGGATTGATCCGAACACAATCGACCACGCGTGCCGCGCTCACGGCCAGCCGGTAATCAAAGTGAATGTCCGCAATGAGCGGCACCGTCATGGCCGCTTTGATTCGAGGGAGAGCGGCCGCGGCTTCTTCATCGGGAACGGCGACCCGAATCAGCTCGCACCCCACAGCCTCCAACTGGCGGATCTGTTCCACGGTGGTCTCGACGTTCCGCGTATCCGTGGAGCACATCGACTGCACGGAGATCGGAGCATCGCCGCCGATCTTGACCGTGCCGACCTGAATCTGCCTCGTTCGTCGTCTGGTGATGTGCATGGATGTTCCCGAGACCGCTCAGTTCGATCCCCGATTCCTCACGTTGCCCAGCGCATCAACTTCCCTGCTCATCACCGTGGGGGAGATACTCCCTCGCCACACCGCTGAACCGGTCACCCTCTTCCGACGCACCGCCGATCAGTTCTTTTACGCTTTGGTAGATTCCTTCCGCCGTCAATCCGTATCGCTCGCGGAGCAGATCCTGAGGTCCCTGCTCGATGTACCAGTCCGGCAAGCCGAGAATTTTCGTCGTCACGTCGGTCACGCGGGCCTCAGAGAGCAATTCGAGCACACCGGATCCGAATCCCCCGATCTTGCAACCTTCTTCCACCGTCACGACGTGGCGGACTCGTCTGGCCACGTCCGTGATAAGCGCGCGATCCAACGGTTTCACGAATCTGGCGTTCACGACGGCCGTCGAAATCCCTTCCCGACTTAGACGCTCGGCCGCTTGATAGGCCTGCCACACCGTGACGCCCACGGCAATAATGGCGACATCGGTCCCTTCCTTCAACAACTCGCCCTTCCCGATCGGCAACGTCGTCGGAAACTCGTCCATCTTCACGCCGAGGCTGACCCCACGGGGATAGCGAACGGAAATTGGACCATTGTGCTGTACGGCGGTTTTGACCATGTGCTGCAATTCGTTTTCGTCCTTGGGAGCCATGACGACCATATTGGGGACATGTCGCAAGTACGCGTAGTCGAACGCCCCGTGATGCGTCGTTCCGTCTTCCGCGACAAGCCCGCCCCGATCGATGAGAAACGCCACGGGAAGATCTTGTGTCGCGACGTCGTGCACGACTTGATCGTAGGCGCGCTGGAGGAATGTGGCGTACATGGCTACGACCGGTTTCATCCCCTGCGCCGCCAATCCTGCCGCAAACGTCACCGCATGCTGCTCCGCAATTCCCACGTCATAGAGACGATCGGGAAATTCTTTTTCGAATGCTGTCAGTCCTGTCCCTTCGCACATGGCCGCGGTAATAGCGACGATTCGCTTGTCCTGGCGAGCCTGCTTGATCAACGTCTCGATGGCGATCGCCGTATAGGAGGGGCGCGCCGCCTTCTTGGCGGGGGCGCCCGTTTCCCGCACAAACGGAGGACAGGCATGAAACCACACGGGGTTCTTCATGGCCGGTTCGTAGCCGAGCCCCTTTTTCGTCACCACGTGCAGCAGGACCGGCCCTCTCATTTTCACCACATTCTCAATGGTGGGAAGCAGGTGCTCGAAGTTATGCCCATCGATGGGTCCACTGTATTGAAACCCCAATTCCTCAAAGAGCAATCCCGGCAGAATCACGCCTTTGGCCAGCTCCTCCGCCCGTCGCGCCAGCTTTTGCATGTCCGAACCGATGTGTGGAATTTTCCCCAACAATTGGCCCGTCTCCTGACGCACCTTTCCGTAAAATTCTCCCGTGATCGTCCGGCTCAGATACGCCGAAATGGCACCGACGTTCTTGGAAATGGACATTTGATTGTCGTTTAAGATCACCAAAAAATCCTTGCCCATACCTCCGGCATGGTGAAGCCCCTCCAACGTCATGCCGGCCGTCATCGCACCATCCCCTACGACGCAGACGATTTTGTGTTTCTGGCCCAACTGTTCGCGCGCTTCCACCATTCCAAACGCGGCGGAGACTCCAGTCCCCGCATGCCCGGCGTTGAAAGCATCGTATTCGCTTTCTTCTCGCTTGCAGAAGCCGCTGAGCCCGCCGTACTGTCTCAGAGTATGGAACCGCTCCCTCCTCCCGGTCAGCAGCTTGTGGGCGTAACATTGATTGCTGGTATCCCATACGATCTTATCCGTGGGGGTATCCAACAGATAGTGCAACGCGATCGTCAATTCCACCACGCCCAGATTGGAAGCCAGGTGTCCTCCCACCGAGGAAACCGCATCGATGATCTGTTCACGAATCTCTTGCGCCAACGCCGGAAATCGATCGGGAGACACTTGCTTCAAATCAGCGGGGCTGTTGATGTTCTTGAGAATCGACATGGCGTGCTCTCCTTTTTGCATCGATTTGCATCGATCCGCTCAACCGCGTGTAAAAACAGACGCTCGGAAGGCAACGGTCAGGGAGTCAGGCGACGTGAATCGCATCAGCCGGTGAGTCTCACACAAGACCGCTATCGTGTCAAGCCTTTAGACCTGGCAAGTTCCGAGCGCTCGGAGCGGGAACGACTGAGACCGGCTGCTTCCGGGGCATTGCCGCTCCCATGACTCATATCCGCTAATAAGGAAAATCGAGCCCGGCAAAAACGGCGCCCCCTTCCTTGCTGAATCCATAATCGATTCGTCCCACAACGTTGGGTCGAATGATCCCCCGAAAACCGATCCCGGGCGTGATACGGTAGTCCTTGAAACTGACGTCCTTAAACGAGCTGAACACTTGCCCTGTATCGACGAAGGGAGCGATCTCGAAATCCGCCATCACGCCGGCCAGACGGGTGCGCAGGATATGGATTCGCTCCTCGACGCTCAGGGCGATGAGCTGCTTGTCGATATACCGATCCACCCCGTATCCGCGCAGATTATTCTGCCCCCCCAAAGAACTCAATTCATAAAACGGCACATCCGTCCCGATCGTTGCTTGGAGATCGCCACGAATGACCAAGATGGCACGTTTGGATTCGCTCGCAAACATTTTTTTGACCTCGATCCCGTATCGGGAATAGAGCGGCTGCGCGCCTGGATGAAAATTATGGTTGATTTCCGCATAGGCCGTCACCGCCATCCCGTCCGTCGGTGTGACAAGGTTGTTGCGGGTATCGTAGTGGAATGAAATCCGTTCACCCAGAATGGTGGCTCCCCCGACCCCGGAGACCGTCGGAAATCGAGTCCCGGTAAAAGGCAACACGGTGGCTCCCGGATCAATGGCATCCATGTGGCGAAACCGTTGGCTGACGGCAATCTGCGTTACCTCGTTCGCATAGATGCCGAACTTCCAGTTGATTCTGGTCTCCGAGGCCGTGTAGTTGGTCTCGTCGTGGAGCGGTGTCGTCGGCCCCAAACCGAAAAACCGCACCGTCGCGTTCTTAAAGTGGGCGGCGCTGATCCCGATGCTGTAGCGACCGTTGCTGAAGCCGGGATCGACATAGCTCAAGAGAAACCGTCGCTCGATCTTTTCCGACCACGACGCGATGCCTCTAAGCTCCTTCCCGCCCGGCTGATAATGAAACAGGTTCAAGGTCCCTCGGACGCCGACGATGCTGTTGTAGATCACCATCGGCGCAATCAGATGCTTAAGCTCGCCGTCGGGACCGGTGATCAGGGCGGGCACGATCATGCCGTAATCGTTGCCGTCGTTCTTGCTGGAACTGATGGCGGGGATGGGAAAGTACTGCACGTCCGCACGAGCGACGTCCGTGAAAAAAGATCCGCACGGTCCAATGAGCACGAGCGCAAGTACAAGTATGGGGACAAGACAACGCACGAACGGTCTCGTACCTTCGAAGCGACGATACGACTGTTATGGAGATTTGATCTTCTCGGACTTTTTGCGGAGTTGTTCGACAAGATCGGCATAGGAAGACGCCTTGATGATCTTGGCAAATTGCCCCCGGTAATTATTCACCAGGCTGACCCCGTCGATCACGACGTCGTACACGCGCCAATCATTCGACTTTTGAATCAACCGATAGTCAAGAGGGATTTCCGTTTTATCCGACAGAACCTTCGTCCTGACTTCCGCGTATTCCTTTTCGGTCCGCTCATTCAAATATTGAACGCCTTCGCCAGAATAGGTTTCGATCTTGTCGGCATAGGAATTCGTCAGTAACGTACGAAACAGCGTCACGAACTCCCGTTTCTCCTCGTCGGACAAGGTGTTCCAAGGAGCGCCCAGCGCGCGCTTCGACATCTCTTGATAATCGAAGCGGGCCTCCACGACTCGCTCCAGCATCTGTCGTCGCTCCTCGGCCTTCCCCGGCTGTTTGAGCTCATCCTGGCGGAGGATGCGCAACACTTCGTCGATCGTCGTTCTCATTGCTTCCGTCGGAGCTCCCGCGTGCCCGACAACCGGCGACAACGACACGACAACGACGGCGAGACCGAGGCCCCACGTCGCCATGCGCCGTTTCAGAAACACGCGAGCCGGCGGGCTTACTTCTCCTTGAAGAAATATCGCCATGCTCTTTCCTCCCGACAAAAGATCGTTTGCAGACGCTCACACTCGACTTGCTTACTTCACCTTTCCATGCACATATTGACTGACCAACTCCTCCAAATCCAAACCGGACTCAGTATCGCGGATTATGCCGCCCGCTTGCAACGGCTCGCCACCCCCTCCAGGTGACAACGACACGAACTTCTCCCCGATGATGCCCCTGGTCTTAATCGACGCGAAGGTATCGGTGTAGAGTTTGACGGTGTTGTGCACCGCCAACCGGACGACCGCCTGATCGTCCTTCAGCACGATCGATTTGACCCGTCCCACCTCGACGCCGGCGATTTCCACGGCCGCGCCGGGTTTGAGACCGGACGCCGAGTTAAACGGGGCGTCCACCTCGTACAGATCGCCGCCGACCAATTCCAGCTTGCCAAGCTTGATCGAGAGATAGCCCAAACAGACGATCCCGACCAACACAAATACCCCGACAGTCAATTCCAGCCTACTTTTCTCCATGCCGTACTCCCTCTGACCCGCTTACCCGCCAGGAGAAACCACGCGCAATGAGACGGTCCCCCCGACCGAGATGAATTCCCGAATGTCCGGATCTTGCGTCCGTTGGAACTCCAGGGGTTCCGCCATCAGCGCAATGCGTCCGCC
>JANDJJ010000109.1 GCA_024330945.1 Nitrospira sp.
CATTGCCGCCATAAACTTCTCGAATTCTGCTCACACACCGTTCGAGGCTCGCGACTTTGTTCAACACCACGTCATCCGGCATACACGGCGCCTCGCGCCCGGATGTCGTCGAGAATGCCTCGACGCTCTTCGTTTAAGCGGGCATACGATGAGTAGACCAGATCCTCGAATTGTTCCCGCGCCAGGTCGTCAACGCTCTCCAAACATTCGCCGTGGGCGACCACTTGCATGCGCAAGACCGTCGATGCCGCGCGTAGATCGACCAGATCAACGTCTTGATGCAACACCTCTTCAAGTTCTTCCCGTAACGCAATCAGACGGTGGGGCGCACAGGTCTCGGCAGCCAAGATTGCCATATCCACGTCGCTCTCCTGGCGAGCTTCACCCGTCGCCCGGGAACCAAACCGGTAGAGCGCGATCAGGTTCGGCACTGAGCGCTTCACGACGCCGATCACGGTTTGGTCCTCTGTCGTTCTCATCTCGTTTCACGCTGCAAGACGGCCAATGGAAACCCACGAGCAGTTCCAGGCTACTGGGTCCCTTCCGCTCTGTCAACCGTCCTATGCACACGACTTTCAAGCAAGGAGCACGGAATGAGCCGGATGAACGCCGGTCTTGCGATCACACATGGTCGTGATGCAAGACCGGTTGTATCTCCATTCCCATTGGAAATCGGTTGCCCCCGGTGTCCGGCTTGAAAACTTCTGCGCGGCCCTCGGATCAACGAGATCGACGGCCCGTATCACCGCCTAGGCCGTCTCTCACTGGATAGGGGGTCGTCTTCGCCGATCCCGTTGTGTTTCCCTTGTTGCTTGCAGCGGCGACAGCGAAAGGCCGTTCGGCGGGAATCGGACGACAGCGCGGCTGTTGCGCGATGTGTCTTGTCGGGTTACGCCTCGACGCAGGGTCGAGGGCTTCCATGGCCCCGACGATAGATGGGAGTCCGTGGCCTGCTGAAAGAAGACTTCCGTTGACGGCGTGTCCGATTGTGAACGATCACCCGATCTACGACGTCGCCGCAATGGATGCACCGCAAAGCAGAGATTCGCACTCCTCCCTCGCAAATCGTTTCAGGCACTCGCATGCCGTTACAGCGGGAACATTGCATGGCCAACCTCCGTTCCACGTGAAAGACTCAATGGATAAGTTTCCCAAGGCTTCTCCTTCTCCTTCAGGAGAGAAGCAGTCGTGACCGGCGACTGAATCGCAAACGGGAGACTCAACTGAGCGCTGCGGCGGGCCGGCGCTCGGCGCCAGGCGCCGGAAAGCTCTTTTTTCATGACGATCATGAAGATCACTCCTCCTCAAGACGGGTCAAACAGGGAACGCAGTAAATGGTGTCGGGTTTGACGGCAAGACGTTTGAACGGAATCTCTCGATGGCATCGACGGCACCGGCCGTATTCCTGGGTTCGAATCAAACGCAGGGCGCGCTCGATGCGGTGCAATTGCTCAAGGGCCCGGATTCTGGTTTGGATGGCCAGCTCTTGCTCCAGTCCCTCCGTGGCTTGGTCGAGCGGGTCCGACTGTGCCTCCGCTTCCCTCTCGGCCAGACGAGAGAGATGGACGTTCGCCAGGAGCATGGCCCGCTGCCTGGTGAGTTTGGTTTGGAGCATCAGACGGCGCTTCCCGCTTACCGGCTTCGTGTGAGTCGAACCGGGATTGTGCGAGAGGGGTACGCGCCCGGATGGTCGAGATGGTGTCAGGGCCGGCATGGAAGACTCCTTTCTCAAGCGAGAGCAAGCGATAGAGCGATAGATGGACCGATTGTAACGAGGATGAACGCACCGCCGTTTCAGGATGCGCTCAATTCTGTGTAACGGACCGTAACAAGGCGGAGTTCCCGGCGCGACCACGTTTCATCGGGCGCATCGAAAGGCGCAACAAGCGGATCGCGACCGGCGACAAACTGACGACCCGAGGCTGGACGGCGGAGAGGAAACAACGCGCGGCTAACGGCAAGCCGTCTTTTCCCAGCGCTCTGACCGCTGGTCTTTGTCAAAATAGATACGATACCCCACGCAGCGGGAGTCGCCGGCCAAGAATTCGTACTCCCAGACTTCGGTATTCTGGGGCGGAAGTCTCTTCAATCGCTGGGGGTAGCCGAATTGCCGGATCATGTCGGCTTGAGCAAGCCGGCCGACGGAGGTTTCTAGATTCTCGACCCGGGGATCGTGGCCGCACGACAGAACGAAGAGAAACAGGAAGGCTGGGAAGAAACGGCGCACACTCATCAATATCGCCATCATACTGCCCGCATAATGCTCGGCGGTGATCCATCGAATATCGGTGATCGACCATCGGCGATCCGTATGATGCGGCGTCGACGAAGGAGAATCAAGCGGCGGCCGCGGGCGAGGAGGGGCCGTGCATGTCACACAGGGGAGAAGCGTTCGACGCGGGGGGAAGCGTTGCAAGATCCGCCAGGCTCCGCTCGACGGCTCTTTGGCATAGGGTGGCCAAGCGGCGGCGGTCGCCGATCGAACTGTCGATGGGATTCGAAAACGACAGACGCGCAAGCGTGGTCGGCCGAGACAGCACGTTCAGAATCGACGACACCAACGATTCGTCGCCGACGAAGGCGATGTCGGCATCGAGCGAACCGTCGGATCTCAGGTAACTGATGCCGACGGGCCGAATCGGTACGTCGGCTTGGATGGCGGATTCGAACAATCCTGAGTGGAACGTGTGAACGGATACGCCGTCGGTGGTCGTCCCTTCGGGAAAGAGCGCGATACAATCTCCGCGCCCGAGCGCCGCCGTCATGGATTGCATCACGCGAGCCAGTTGATGGGGGGCGGTCCGTTTGAAAAACAACGTGCCGGTTCCGGCGGCGATCCATCCGATGAGCGGCCACGATCGCACTTCCATCTTCGCGACGAAATGCATTCGCCGGCAGGCGTTGAGCAGCAGCACGTCGAGCCAGGAGATGTGGTTGGCGACGAACATGACGGGCGACGCTTTCCCGGGCATCGGCCGTCCGTGCACGCTCACGGTGATATGCAGAATGTCCAGCACCTCTCGGCACCACCGTTCGATGATGCCGTCGTGCCGAGAGGACTCGATACGGGGGAATACCAGGCAGACCAGGATGAACGCCTCGAACAACTTGCCGATCAAACGGATGCCTCGGCCTATTCTGGTCAGACAGCCGGTGCGAGCGCTTGGCATGACGTTCCCAGAAAATGGCGGGCATACCGCGAATCCATTCGCGAGAGCGGCAGCAGCATCAACAAGTCGGCGGTGTTGAAGTGCTCGTCCCATCCCGGTTCTCCGCAAATAAAGGCGCCCAGGCGCACGTAGCCTTTCACCAACGGCGGCAAGGTCGGTTTTCCGACCGACGTTTTGGCGCCGATGGGATAGGGGTGGTGGGGGACGACGCGCCAATAGCCTGGACTCATGCAGGTTTCGCGAAGGTGCAGATAGGTCGCGGTCGCCTGCGCTCCGCCGTCGGCAAGGCCGATGCTGGCGCAGCCCATCAGGTATTCGTATCCACCGGCGATCATGTATTGTGCCAGTCCGGCCCAGAGCAGTGTGATGACGGCGCCCTGGCGATAGGCGGGATGGATGCATGAGCGGCCGACTTCGACCAGGCGCGGAGCGAGCGGTTTCAAATTGCTCAGGTCGAATTCGGATTCGGAGTAGAACCGGCCGACTTCTCGTGCCTTCCAAGCGGTCAGGATACGGTACGTTCCTACGACCATGTCTTGCCGGACGTCGCGAACGATCAGATGATCGCAAAAAGAATCGAACTCGTCTTCGTCGACGCCCGGCGAGCCGAGCGGCAGCCGCGCGCCGCATTCCTCGGCGAAAACCCTGTGCCGAAGCTGTTGAGCTTGACGCACGTCGATCGCGGATTTGGCCAAGGATACCGTGAGAGTGGGGCGCCGAGCATCGTGGTCGTCGAGTGCTTCCATGGTCTTCTCCCTCCTTCTGAAAGCGGACAGGCTTTCGTTTCCAATGTGGCAGGAAGAAGTAACAAGACTCTAAAGTCATCATGAATCGCCGGTTAAATCTGCCTGAGGCCGTAGTCGCAAAGGCGAAGAAGCCGAGCGAGCGTCAGCTCGTTCCAGAGCGTGTGTCGCGGGAGAGAAGAAGAGATGGCGCGTCAGGCTATTGATCGACGAGTTTGTAGCCCAGGGACTTGATGGAGACGATGGCGTCGTTCAACAAGGGAATCTTCAGTTTCAAGCGGCGAATGTGAACGTCCACGGTTCTCGTCGTGCCGTAGTAGTTGTATCCCCACACAGCGTTGAGCAGGATATCGCGCGTCAGCACACGGCCCGGATGGCGCAAGAGTTGCTCGAGCAGGCCGAATTCTTTGGCGGTGAGCGACACTTCCTTGTCGTTCACGGTGACTTCGTGACGGAGCGGGTCCAGAACGAGCGGGCCGAAGCGGAAAAACGATTGCGGCTGGTTGTCCGTTCGTTCAAGGCGTCGAAAGAGCGCCTTGACTCTGGCGACCAGCGTCTTGGGGCTGAACGGTTTCGTCACGTAGTCGTCGGCGCCGAGCTCCAGACCGATGATCGTATCGGATTCCTCGGATTTGGCGGTCAGCATGATGATCGGGAGGAGCGCGGTCTCGGGCGCATTGCGAAGCTTCTTGCAAACCTCGACCCCGTCCAGTTCAGGAAGCATCAGGTCAAGAATCACGAGATCGGGCTTGTCGGACTTCACGAGCGTCAAGGCCTCGATGCCGGATTGCGCGACCGCCGTGCGAAATCCTCCGTTCTCCAAATAGAGCTTCACAAGCCGAACGATATCCGGTTCATCTTCGACGATGAGAATTTTCTTCGGTGTTCGGCTCGTCATGTTCCGTCGTAAGCGCGGCATCCGTGGGAAATCAATGCGAAACGGTCATTATGACCGAGAGAATATCCGAAAGATGTTACGGAACGATCAGCTTCCGGTAACGATGTGTAACAAACGCACCCCGTGGCGCGCTCGTACCGCTCTGATTTGGAAGCGGATTGACTCGTCGGTCGCGTGATCCATCGATGATCGGCCTTCTGTGCGGAAGTCGATCACTTCACGTCGATCCCGCTCCGCCCCCCTTGCCGGTCCCGATGCGAGCGTTCCAGCCAGGTGCTCGGTCAGCACCACGCCTGTTTCCCCCGCTTGAGGAGGGTTTTGAGCAGCTCCGGCAGTGCATGGCGGAGCTGCTCGCGTCGTTGGCGCTGCCGTTCGATCAGCCTTCCCGCCACGAAGGCCGCGCGGGTGCTGTTCGACTCGTTGGAAAACGAACGGATGTAGGTCTCCGCGGTCACGGAGTCTTGATAGGCGCCCAACAGATCCTGAACCACCCGCGCCTGTTTGATGAAACGGGCCGCCGGCTTGCCCGCCGACCAGAGGGCCAGTTCGGCGGCATAGCGCGCGCGTTTGGTCTTGATGCGGACGGCATGGAGGATTGCGTCGTTCGGCTTCGGCCCGATGTGCCGCACGGCTTTCTTGAGCTTCTTGAATTCCCGTTTGGCGAGCGCGTGGAGTGTGTCGGGCGTCGTGGCGTCCACGACCGGCGGATCGTGAGCGGCCTGTTCGAGTCGGTGAACGAGGTCCAAATACCGCGCACTGTTTAATGCTCTCAACACCATTTGCTGAGCGTGCGCTCGTTTCGATTGCAGATAGGTCACGAATTGCGCCAGCGGTTTGCGATCGGGCTCGTCCAATCGGCCGATTTCTTCCTGGAAATAGGCAATTTGCACGTCAAGGTCACGGGCTTGCCCCAGGCATTCGCCGAGCCAGGACAGTTCCTTCGCCAGCGATTCGTTCCAGTCGCGGGGCAGGATCGGGCGGGCGGCGCGAAGTACGGAGCGCAGCCGTCTCACGGCCACGCGCATTTGATGGAGGCTCTCGCTCTCCGTCCCAAGCCTAGTGCCGGGGTCGTGGGCTGTCAGCCAGCGGACGTGGCGGGCCAACGTCCAGGTGAGGTGATCCACGAGCGGCGCGTTGGCTTCCGGCTGGGTGGCCGGTTCCGGTGCGGGGAGCGACAGGGCGCGAAACAGTTTCGGCCGTCCGTCGTGCTCGTGGGCGCCGGCCCGACGGACGAGACGCGCGATGTCATCCAGTTCTTCTTCACCGGCTTTGAGCGATTCGATCTCGAGCTCCCGAAACCGCAGGATGACGTGACCGTCCTTCACCGCCGTCACAATGTCGAGCGACACCTCGGCGATCGGGCGCCGGTTGCGTCTCACGATGACGCTGGTCCGTCGGACGCGCAGGGTGACAAGCGGAACGGGCTGGCGTTGTCTGAGATGCAGCACCAGCAGGTCGAGCAGCGCCGGCGGGGGAAGAGGATGCCGATCGACGACCTCGATTTCCTGGCGGTCGTCGCACAGGGGAACCTTGAGCTGCCAGGCCCGCTTCCTCTGTGCCACCCGATAGCGCAGCGTGATGCCCGCGTGGGTCAAATCATAGGAGGGGGTGTCGTAATAGGTGGAGATGATCAGCCTGGATGGCCGCGGGGTTCCCAACGAGGGCGGCAGGCGAAAATCAGGAGCGACCGTGAATTTGATTTCGCGTTCGACCACGGAGGTGAGGCCGCGCGATCGAGCGCGAGGGAGTGGGGGGTGATCAGCGGGCTTCATGGTCGGTGCCGGCGAAGAAGACATCCGGCGATATCGATCAGTATCGATGAGGGAGTCGAGAAACACAAGGGATGGGAACGGCGATCAGAATCGGGAAGAGAGACTCCTGTGTTCAGAAGTGATAGGCCACTCCCCCCGCGACGTGAAAAATGCTGTACAAGCCGCTGATTCCGAACGTCTGGTCGAGCGTGCTGACGTGGGCCAGATTGTATTTCCCTTCTGCGAACAGAGCCCAGTGTGGGGTCGCCAAGTATTTCAGGCCGAACTGGGCGTTGAGGCCCGGCACGAATTGCCGACCATCGATTTGCCCGGAGCTGAGGAAATAAAACGCGCCGACACCGACGCCGACGTACGGTTGGACGACCGAACCAGGGTAGCGGGCGATGAGGTTCAACGCGAAGGTGAGGACGCGGAGGTCCGATTCGTTCAAGGCCAGCCGCGATTTGTTGACCACGGAGGCAGGGCAGTTGGGCGGCGGCGTGATGTCCGCACAGCGACTCGCGGGCGCCGGGTCATTCGGTTGATAGGTAATTTGGTGCGAGGTGTCCACGGTCTGGGCCTTGATGTTCGGGGTCGTGGTGAACACTTCCGCTTCTACGCCGAGCCATGGGAGTTTCATGTCGGTAAAAAAGTAGCCGACCTTGCCTCCATACAGGGCGGAACTCTTAAGCGAAAGGTCGGACGTCGTGAAATGTTGGTAGAGGATGCCTCGCCCTGAGTCTGTCACATTCGGCGGGTCATCGGCCTGAGGAAATTGCTGCCTGGCGAGGCGGTCTCCCCTGATCGGCATGGTCACGTCGCTCAAGTCGCCGCCGGTGCTGAAACCGCCATAGCCCGCCACGTACCATTCGGCTTGCGCGCCGCGGCCTCCGTCCACGATCAGAATACCCAGAATTCCCACAACCGCCATTATCACCCGCTGAACGGATCTCAAAGCCTGCCTCCTGTTGTTCACGTGGCAACAACGCCCATCATGCGGAATGGTCAGCATGGTGATCATCTGATCATTGCTGACCATCGCACGGCCTGCGCATTATCCGAGAAAAGGGGTAACGGACCCATGACGAGAGGATTAACTTTCGGTTAACTCCTTCTCGACCTCTCACGGGGGGTGAGTCATGGGAATGAGCGTGACCAAGATGAGGCAGGCTAACGCAATTCGTAGGTCACCGTCGTGGGCTGGTTGTGGCGCACCACATCGATCTTGACGACGCGCTCGTCTAACAGTTGCGAGAAAATGGAGAGCAATTTCCCCGGATCTCGCATCTCGACGCCATTGACGCGCTGGATCACGTCGCCGTACTGAAGCCCCGCCTTGTC
>JANDJJ010000010.1 GCA_024330945.1 Nitrospira sp.
TAGGGTTTAATTTGCCGGCGACGGGGGCGTCGTTGGCGCAGGTCCAGATTCGGTTTGGGTCGGTGCCGACAGGGACGGGGCAGGCGTTTAGTGGGATTCAAGGTGGTGGAGCGTTAGCGGTGACGGACAGTCCGTCGCATGGGGTGCCGGAGCCGGAGGCAGTGTTGTTGTTGGCTCTGGGCATGTTGGGACTGGTGCTGTGGAAGAGGTTTTATACGGAGGGTGGCTCACATGCGTCGTAATTCCATGCTGATAAAAGATCGTTCTAGAGGATGGTATCGGCTTGGACTGGGGCTCGCGTTTGCCGGCGCGATGGGATTTTCGACGGCTACAGAGGCCAACGCCCTGCCGATTGTGTTTGAATTTGGTTTTGGAGGTACGGTTTCGTACAGCGGCGGTGCGAACCCGTTGGCCACGACAGGCGGAGTTGTAACCGCTGTCAACAATGGGACGACAACACTGTCGATCGGCAGTGGGATTCTCAATTTTTCAACAGGGAATTACACAGGAGGAACCTCTACTCTTACCGGATTTCAGAATAACTATGGAGGGGGAGGGACCCTGACTATCACTGGAAATCTGGGAAGCGGGGTCACGACCCTGTTGTCAGGAGATTTCTCAGGATCTTCCATCTTTGATTGCTGTGCCAGTGGGGTCTCTTCATTCAGCGGACTGCTCAACATCTACACCGTTGATTCGACGTTAGCCTCCACTTTAGGGTTCAACTTGCCGGCGACGGGAGGATCCATTGCTCAGGTGCAAATTTTCTTTAGCGGGTCTGCACCGACTGTTGCGGGGACTGCATTTTCTGGAATCCAAGGTGGAGGGTCTTTGACCGTGAGTGATAGCGCGGCGGGGGTTCCAGAGCCGGGGGCTCTGCTTTTGCTTGGGCTAGGGTTGCTGGGTGGCGTGGCGTATCGAGCGAAGGTGGAGAAAAAAGCGTAAACGGCTTTTAGAAAAACTGCGCAGCCGCTGATTGAAAAATTAACGGGGCTGACCTTCGTAAGAAGGTCAGCCCCGTTCTTTTTGATCGTCGGAAAATGAATGGCAAGCTAGAGTTCTGATAAGACTTGTTGAGCTTCTTGAGCACCAGGGAAGTTTCGATCGAGTTTCAAGGCGAGGAGAAGTGACTTTTTTGCTCCGTCTTTGTCGCCGTTTTTATATTGGGCCATGCCCAAGTGATAGTGAACGACCGGATTCGTTGGCAGTTTTTCAGCGGCTTCCTTCAACAGGCTCACAGCCAGTACATAGGCGTTTTTCTTGTAATACAGCCATCCGATTGTATCCGCGATAGCCGGATCATTCGGCTGTTGCTCGCGGGCCGTTTGGGCGTAGTTCAGTGCTACGTCGAGGTTGCCCCCCTGTTCGACCAGGAGCCAGGCCAAATTGTTGGCCGCCGGCGCGAATTTTTGGTTGAGAGAGAGAATTTTTTCATAACGAGCCTTCGCTTTCTCATATTCGCGTTTTTGTTCGTGGATGACGCCTAACATCATGTGGGCCTGAATGGCTTGTGGTTCCTTGTCAACGACTGCCTGATATTCAGCGGCAGCCTGATCCATTTTCTCAGTTTGATAATAGAGTTGCCCAAGGTTCATGTAAGCTGCAAGAAGGGAGTTATCGAGTTCGATCGCCTTCTTAAAAGACCGTTCCGCCTGGTCCATGTCTCGTGTCGCCAGCCACAGCTCGCCGAGCAAGTTTTCGTGCTGGGCGCTCTGGGGCGCTGCGGCCATCTGACGGAGCAGCCGTTCACGCCCCTCCAGCGGTTTCCCCTGCGCGACTTTGATTGCCGCAATTTGGACGATCGGCTCAATGGCGCTCGGTTTGAGCGACAAGGCTTCCTCGAAATAGGCGATGGCCTTTGAATCGTTCTTCTCGGCTCTGGCGACAAGACCGAGGCTGTAGGGGACCAGGGCTTCCTTTGGCAAGGCTTTGCCGATCGCTTCGTACACCTGTTTGCTTTTGGCAAAATCACCCTTGCGAAGATACACGTCTCCTGCGAGAAACGCCGCTTGCATGTTCCGTGGGTTCAATTGCACAGCCGCTTGGGCATGCTCCAACGCCAAGTCAAACGACCCTTCGTTGAGAAAGAGTTCGGCCAAGGCCGTGCGGGCTTCAGGCATGGCGGGGTTCAGCTTGACGGCTTGAGTCAAGGCTCCTCGCGCCTGAGCGATCTGGCGGTTTTTTAGATGGGCGATGCCGAGAAAATAATGGGCCGGCGCAAATTGCGTTTCTTCATTCGCGAGTGTTTGGAACAGCGTGATGGCTTCTTCAACCTTTCCTCTGACCAGGGACAGTCTAGCGTTGAAAAACCGGCCGGAGAGATCGCGAGCATTTTTCGCAAGAATGGATTTGATTTGCGCTTCCGCCTCATCCGCTTTGCCGAGATCAAGCAGCAGGGCGATCAATTTGTCGCGGGCGATAGTCGATGAAGGAGTCACTCGCAAGGCCTGCCGATAGCCGGCCAAGGCCTTGTCCTGCATACCCAGCGAGGTAAAGAAATCGCCCAAATGCAGGTGCGGCCGTTCGTCCTGAGGATAGGCCGTAGCCCACTGCTGTAAGACGGCCTCTGCATCGGTCGGCTTGTTGGTCAGTTGGTAGAGATTGGCAAGTCTCAAGCGAGCCGGTTCGTTGTCCGGGGCAATGCCGATCACCCGCTTGAACATGGTCTCCGCCTGATCCGGTTTGCCGGTCGAAAGCTGAAGATCTCCGATCGCCAACATGAGGTCAAGGGAGCTCGGATTGGCCGTGAGCCCCTGGCGGAGGATATCTTCCGCGGCGGCTCGGTCGTTGGCAAAAAAGTAGGCCCGTGAAAGTTCGATGTACACACCAGGGTCGGAAGGATCGAGGGCCAGCAGTTTTTTGAGCTCCACGATTCCTTCTTGAAAGCGTCTTTCATTGATCAGGCTGCGGCTGCGGATCGCCAGTGCAGCACGATCTTGGGGAGCGGACGCCAAGATGAGATCGGCTTGCTCCCTGGCTTTCGCCGGTTCGTTCCCCACCAAATACAGCTCGCCGATTTTGAGTCGGGCATCGCGGTTGTCTTTGTTGAGTTCAAGCGTCCGGCTCAATTCCGCGAAGGCCTTTTGCAGGTTGGTGATGCCGCCAAGCTTCAAGTGAATGAGTGCCATTTGATAGTAGGCGTCGGCATGGCTTGGATCGGCCTTGGTCACGCTCATGTACTCGATCAACGCCTCGTGAAGCTGACCTTTTTCCAGGAAACTCGCGGCCCGTTCGAGGTGCTTGGCCTTTTGGGCTTCCGGCGAGCCGGAGTTGCACCCCAGCACGACAAGCACAAGAACAAAGGAGAGTTTCCACAGAGCGCTCGTGCTTCTTATCATCGACTCTCTCCCATTTTGCTCGGAAAAAGAAGCGGTTATCCCGGCCCGCTGGCATTATTGAGCCAGGGGGACCTTTAGTCAATGAGGATTTGCTTCTTGGATAGATGACGGTTCGTTGTTTGCTCGATGTGATTGCGATTTTCCCCGCATTGGTGCATTGTACCAGGCGGCTGTCTTAATAGGATTAGCCGATTGCTTCGGATTGCAGGGACCATGTCTCGGTTCGTTTTTCTGACCGCCGTCAACTCCTTCCGCGTTCTCCAGCGAAACCGATTACAGGCCGGTCTGACGATGTTGGGTATTACGATTGGTGTCGGCGCCGTCATCATGATCGTTGGAATCGGACAAGGAGCGCGCTCCACGGTCCAGGCGCAAATAGCAAGCATGGGAGCCAATGTGATCCTCATTTTGCCGGGCGCGACGACGGTGGGAGGCGTACGGACCGGGCTGGGCGGCGCGGCGACACTGACGGTGGCGGATGCGAGGGAGATCAAAAGTCAGGTGCCTCGGTTACGGGAGGCGGCATGGATCAAGCGGAAGGGGCTCCAGGTCGTCCGTGGCGGACGAAACTGGAGAGTCAATGTCTACGGAGCTTCTTCCGGATTTTTCTTGGTCCGACAATGGCCCGCCGAGAGCGGGACGGTGTTCTCGGATGCCGACGTGGAATCCATGAGCCGAGTTGCCGTGCTCGGTCGAACCGTGGTGGAGAATCTGTTCGATTCCGGGGAGGATCCAGTGGGAGCCATCGTCAGAATAGAGAACGTTCCCTTCCGTGTCATCGGTGTCTTGGCCGCCAAAGGACAGTCGGCCGAAGGAGGAGATCAAGATGACGCGGTGTTCATTCCGTTTTCCACGGCGGAGCGGCAGGTGTTCGGCGTACAATTCTTCGCCGGTTTAGTCGGGGCTGTTCTGACCGCCACGGAACGTGAAGAAGACTTGGACGCGGCAGTGAGTGAAATCAGACTGATTTTGCGCCAACGACATCGCTTAAGCGAGGAACAACCCGATGATTTCACCATCCGAACCCAACGGGATATCGCCCAAGTTCAAGAGGAAACCAGCCAGACCATGATGGGCATGCTGCTGGTGGTCGCCTCCGTCTCGCTCTTGGTAGGCGGAATAGGAATTATGAATATTCTCTTGGTTTCCATTACCCAGCGGACCAGGGAGATCGGAATTCGCATAGCCGTCGGAGCGAAGCGGTACCACATTCTTCTGCAATTTCTCGGCGAAGCCTTGATCTTGAGTCTGCTGGGGAGTCTTTTGGGGGTCTTAGTCGGCCTTGCCGGCTCTCGGTTGGTGACGCAGATGGCCGGCTGGCCGACGGCGGTTCCTCGTGACGCTCTCGCAATGGCCGTCTTGATCTCGATGGGAACCGGGCTCTTCTTTGGGCTGTATCCGGCTCAGAAAGCGGCCAAGCTGAATCCCATCGAGGCGTTGCGATATGAATGAGCTA
Source organism: Nitrospira sp. (assembly GCA_024330945.1). Taxonomy (GTDB): domain Bacteria; phylum Nitrospirota; class Nitrospiria; order Nitrospirales; family Nitrospiraceae; genus Nitrospira_D. Next base: position 4,795 of record JANDJJ010000010.1, read on the forward strand.
GAGCCTCCAGTACTTGATAAAGGCTGGCAGTTCCGTCGGATTGAGGATGCTTTTGACATCGACGACAACGCCGTATCGGTTGTTGCGAAGCAGCCGGAGCAACTCCGCCGGTTTCATGTCTTTATACGGCTGGTGGGCGACCGCGATGACGATGCCGTCAAGCTCGTTCATTCGGCTCCAATCGGCCAGATGAATTCCATATTCGGCAACGGCTTCCTCCGGTTCGGCCAAGGGATCATGGACCAGCACGTTGATTCCATATTCACCCAGCTCTTTCACGATGTCGGGTACCTTGCTGTTGCGGAGGTCCGGTACATTTTCCTTGAATGTCAGCCCCAGCACTCCCACTTTCAATTCATTGACGGGGCGTGAAAGTTGGGAGAGCAACTTGACGGTATGTTCGGCGACGAATTTTCCCATCCCGTTATTGATGCGCCGTCCTGCCAGAATGACCTGCGGATGGTAGCCGACCGATTCAGCCTTGGCGGTCAGATAATAAGGATCGACTCCGATGCAGTGGCCGCCGACCAGCCCGGGAGAAAATTTAAGAAAATTCCACTTGGTCCCTGCCGCGTCCAACACGGCTTTGGTGTCGATGCCGAGCCGGTGGAAGATCAGCGCCAGTTCGTTCATCAAGGCGATGTTCAGGTCACGTTGCGTGTTCTCAATGACTTTGGCCGCCTCCGCCACCTTGATGCTGGGAGCTCGGTGGATTCCCGCCTTGACCACCAGCCCATAGGTTTGAGCCACGATTTCCAAGGACTCTGCGTCTTGAGCCGCCACCACCTTGATGATCTTTTCAAGGGTGTGTTCTTTGTCGCCGGGATTGATTCGCTCCGGGGAATAGCCGACCTTGAAGTCCACTCCTCCCTTCATGCCGGACGTTTTTTCTAAAATCGGAAGGCAGATTTCTTCCGTGACGCCAGGATAGACGGTCGATTCATACACGACGATCGTGCCCCGCGCCATGTTGGTACCGATCGTTTCCGATGACATCCTAAGGGCTTTGAGATCCGGTTGAAGCGCTTCGTTGATGGGGGTAGGAACGGCAACGATGATGAAATCGGCTTTCTTCAGATCCGCCGGATCGGAGGTATAGTGCACGCGCGCGGCTTGTAAATCTTCTTTTGTCACTTCTCCCGTTCGATCAACCCCGTTCTTGAGTTCTTCGACCTTGGATCTGTTGACGTCGAATCCAATGACAGGGGCCAGTTTTCCAAAGGCGATGGCGATGGGTAATCCGACATAACCCAATCCCACGACCGCAATCGACCGGTTCAAATTCTGTGTCATTTTTCGACCACCTCCAAATGCGTAGAATTGAGTAAACGAAGGAAACTTAGAAAAAACCTGTCCCACTGTGCCATATGTTTAAGAAATCAGCAAGCATCTGCTCTGTCCAGGGAACATAATTCATTAAGGGAGACAATGGCGCCTTGACGACTCGAGGGAGGAGGAGTATTCTTCGCGATACGTTCCCGCTGCAATCGCCGTAATAGACTCACCCTCTACTTCACATGGAATCAAACGCTTCGAGCCAATCTTCCGAATCAATCCGACAATCGGCTTCTGAATACATCGTGAAGCTGGTTGCCAAGGCCAGGCAGGCGTCTGGAAAGCTGGCATCTTTATCGACATCCGTTAAGAATCAGGCGTTGCATGCCATGGCGGAGGCGCTTGAAGCCAACACGGAGGAAGTGCTGGAGGCCAATAATCGCGATCTTGACGCCTTTGGGAATGCCCCGGACAAAAAAGCCATGGCGGACCGTCTGCGCCTGACACCGCAACGGGTTGCAGAGATGGCCGGCGGGATCCGCGAAGTGGCAAAACTGCCAGATCCGGTCGGCGTGATGCCGTCGATGTGGATGCGGCCCAATGGGATGAAGGTGGGCCGGGTGCGCGTGCCAATCGGCGTGATTGGCATCATCTATGAGTCGCGCCCCAACGTCACGGCGGATTCCGCGGCTCTCTGCCTGAAATCGGGAAACGTCTGTATTCTTCGGGGAGGAAGCGAAGCGATCCATTCCAATACGGTGATTGCCGCCATCCTCTCCGAAGCGGCCGAAAAATTCGGGGTGCCGTCAGGCGCCATTACCTTTATAGACCGGCCCGATCGCGATTTGGTCCCGGTGTTGCTCAAGCAGGATCGTTTTATCGATTTGATCATTCCCCGAGGGGGTGAATCCCTCATGCGGTTGATTGCCGAACACTCGACGATCCCGGTGATCAAACATGACGCAGGGGTGTGCCATATCTATGTCGATGTGTCGGCGGACATTGAGATGGCTCATGCGATCTGTGTCAATGCCAAAGTGCAGCGCCCCTCGACGTGTAACGCCATGGAGACGTTACTGGTCCATCAGACCGTGGCCCGGACATTGTTGCCGAAGCTTGTCCACAGTCTGCTGTCGGCCAAAGTCGAAATTCGCGGATGCCCTAAGACCTGCCAATTGATTCCAGAGGCGAAGCCAGCAAGCGACCAGGACTACGGAAAAGAATTCCTTGATCTGGTCTTGGCGGTCAAGGTGGTCAAAAATATCGACGAAGCCATGGACCACATTGCACGGTACGGATCGCGGCATACGGAAGCGATCGTCACCTCGGATTACGGACGGGCGATGCGTTTTCTCAAAGAAGTCGATGCCAGTGCAGTGCTGGTCAACGCCTCCACCCGCTTGAACGACGGTTACCAATTCGGTCTCGGGGCTGAGATCGGGATCAGCACGTCCCGTATCCATGCCAGGGGCCCGATGGGCCTGGAAGAATTGACCTGCTTCAAATTTATTGTGCTGGGGAGCGGCCAACTCCGCACGTGAATGTCGTCCGATCCGGTCTCCTTCGCTCTGCGGAATCCCGATCATCTCTGCTTTCCATCCACTCGTTGGCTTGCCGAGCACTTTGAAACCGGCGGAGGGCGGGTGGCTGTTCGCCCGACGGGGCACCTGGTTTTTTACCGCCCCGACGGCCGGCGGTTTTTGGCGACGGATCCTGCCGGTCATCCGCTGCATGAGTGCGAATGGCGGTCGAACGATGACGGAACGGTCGCGCTCGCAAGGGCCCGTATTCGGCTTGATTGGGGACGATGGATCGGACTTCTGCCCGGCGGCTTGGTGAATGAAACGAGCCTGGATCTGGCTCGAAAGCCCGGTTGGGAACGGCTTGTGCCGGATGATTTGCGCGCCATGGCGGCCCGCACGCTGGGGGTGTCGATCGAGGAAATTCGGGCATTTTATGATGATGACGATCTCAGCATCGACGCGCGCGGGATTGCGACCATCCGCCATAGAAAAGACGCCCTTTACGTGTTGGACGATGGGACGTTTGCATCGGCTCGCTTCATGGCCTGTATGGGAGCCATGCACTGGGACCGGATAGATTTTCTTCCCGTCGTTGAGCTCTTTCAGTCGCTGTTGCCGGGAACCGGCTCGGCGGTCTTTGAATTGATTCGTGGGCTCTACGATGATCAGAACGAAGGGGCGCACAGCCCTCGTCCGCTCCGTTACCGGGGCATCCCGACCTATCCGTCCAAAGCGGCCTGGCTCTTGTTCTCCAGATTTTTCGTGCCTCATGCGCCGATGGGAGCGGATGCGGCCGCTATTTTTATGGATCAAGTTCGTGCCCATGAGATTATGTGGACTCCGGCGCCGGACCCCCCTGTCCGATATTTTTACGACCGGCCGCCGTTGTGTTTGACGGTGCAGGGGACAAGTATCGAGAAAGCCACGCTGGCGGATGATGAATCGGGATTATCCTACGTGAATCCGGCAACGCATCGTTTTGCGCCGTGGGATCGAACCGTCACGGCGCAGAATGGGATCATTGAAATACGTGATCGACAAGATCACAGGCAGATTGCAGTCGGCATCCCAGGAGTTGCTTTATTGTCGTCGGAGGGCACACCGCCTCTCAGTCCGGTTGATTGGCGGACCGTCTTTCATCCGGTAATGCCGGCGATTGATCCGAACAAGGCATTCGGATCGGTTCCGTTATATCCACAAGATGAAACTCTGATCGAGGAAATTGCCGCCCAACCCTTTGTGGCCGATTATCTGCAAGACTTGACGGAGCAGGACCGCGAGATTGCAAAAATTGTCGCTCTAGCCGATCGCATCTTGGTTGATAACGGTGATGCCGTCATCGCCGTCTGTCTTCCGTTTGATCGGCCGCGTGATCTGGTCGCCCTCGTCCGCCGACCGGCGTTTGCCATGAAACAAGCCCAGCGGATGTGGGCCCTTTGCGCGGAACTCGGACGTTGGGATTGGTTGCGCCGGGCAAGATTTTGCACGGAAGGCGAGCCAACTCCTGTTGGATGGCAGGCCGATCTCGCCTATGTGTGGCTGCCCTACGAGGACTTCGAAGAGCCGGTCGCTCTGGAGTGCAGCACGGCGTTGTTGCTTCATCGTGTAAGACGGGGAGGCCATGCGTTTGTCACGGGGCCGGCATGCTACGGGACATGGCTGGCACGAGCCGGTTTTCAGATTTTGTGGGAAGAGGCCGTGGAGCGGTTACCCACCTTTGCCGTGCACAAGACCATTCTCCCGAAAGCGACGTTGCATCCAGGGCTGACGCTTTTTCAAGTGCACGGCTGAATCATGTTGAGATGGCATCGTGCGGATCGTGTCGTGAAGGGCCGGTTGAGGCTGGTTACTCTGTCTATCGGCCGCTGGCCGTTGGCTGGTGACGCGCCCTAAACAAGGGCTTGGACGGTCCAGCGCCGATGATCTCCATCGGACCGTGGACTTTGAGTTACGCGGTGAGGTATTGTCTCGGAACACGTGGACCGATGGCACAAAGGACTTCGTAGGGAATGGTCTCGGCCCATTGCGCCACGTCGTGAGCAGTGATCCGCTCATTTCCCTGGCGGCCGATGAGCGTCGCTTCGTCGCCGACCGTGACGCCGGGAATGTGTGTGACGTCGACCATCATCATGTCCATGCAGACCAATCCCACGATTGGAGCTCGCCGTCCCCGAATCAGAACACACCCGCGATTTGAGAGACGGCGATGGATGCCGTCCGCGTAGCCGATCGGTAAGACGGCGATGGTCGTTTTCCGTCGCGCCGTAAAGGTGCCGTTGTAGCCGACTTTCTGTCCGGGCAAGATGGTGCGGAGTTGCGCGACGGTCGTCCGTAGGGACAGCACCGGTTTTAAGTCCGGAACGGCTATGGAGCTCGGCAGCGTGTGATAGCCGTACAACATGATGCCGGGCCGAACGAGCGAAAAGCAGGCTTCGGGAAAACGGATTGCTCCGCCGCTGTTGGCCGCATGGATAAGCGGTACTCTGAATCCACTCGTGGTGACGATGTCGATGGCATCTCGAAATCGGGCCAGCTGTTCCTGTGTCATGTCCGTGGAGGGACCGTCGGTGTCGGCCAGATGAGTCATGAGACCTTCCAATCGGAGGGGAGGAGGAAACCGACGGCCGCCGAAGAGAGCCGCAAGTTCTTGCTGTGACAGTCCCAGCCGTCCCATGCCGGTTTCTACTTTGAGATGAATCGGATACGGCGCTGGAAACGACGAGGCCGCCTTTGCCAGAACCGGCAACACCGCGATGTCGCTGACGACGGGGGTAAGCCGGTGAGCCAAAAGGTCTTCGACCTGTTCGTGGAACAGGGGACCGAGCACGACGATTGGCTGGGTGATGCTGGCATGACGCAGAATGACGCCTTCTTCGATCGAGACGACGGCGACAGAAGACACGCCGTGACGTATCAACGTCCTGGCCGTTTCCACCGCGCCGTGACCGTAGGCGTCGGCTTTGATTACCGCCATCATGCTGCAACCAGAAGGGAGACAATTTCGAAATTGAGTCAGATTGTGGGTCAGGGCGGTCAGATCGACGGTTGCGGAGGTTGGAAGGAATGTCGAAGGAGTGGGCACGCGTGAAAGAAGCCGGAAATCCGAAGGTCAGACTTCCATGATCTCCTGTTCCTTTTTTTTGATGATCTCGTCGATCTTGTGAACGAACTGATCGGTGATCTTTTGTGTTTCTTGTTCGGCCTTGCGCAGTTCGTCCTCGGTCAGCTTGGCATCTTTCTGAAGTTTCTTCAATTCTTCATTAGCCTCGCGACGAAAACCGCGGATATGTACCTTCGTGTCCTCGCCGTGTTTTTTACAGATCTTGGTCAGCTCTTTTCGGCGTTCTTCCGTGAGGGGTGGAAGTGGGACGCGGATGATCTTGCCGTCATTGGACGGGGTGATGCCCAATCCTGAAGCGGCCAAGGATTTTTCGATTTCTTTAATCAGATTCGGCTCCCATGGCTGAATGGTGATCAATCGCGCCTCCGGCGTCGAAACGTTGGCAATCTGTTTCAACGGGGTCATGGTGCCGTAATAGTCCACCCTGATGCCGTCAAGGAGGGCTACGGAGGCTCGGCCGGTTCTGAGACCGGAAAGGTCCCGTTTCAAATGCTCAACGGCCTGCTCCATCTGATGGATAAGTTTTTGATGAACGGGTGTTGCGCCTGACATCGTGAGGCTCCGCGATGAAATCAACGATTGCTCGGTGTGACCAGCGTGCCGATCGGTTCGCCCATGGCCACGCGTCGGAAATTGCCCTTCACTTTGAGATTGAAAACGATCAACGGCAGATGGTTGTCCATGCAGAGACTGATCGCCGTTGCATCCATGACCTTGAGATTTTGATTCAAGATCGAAAGAAACGGAATTTCCGAATATTTTTTGGCTTTTGGATTCTTGACGGGGTCGGCATCGTAAATGCCGTCGACTTTTGTGCCTTTCATGATGACTTGGGCGCCGATTTCCATGGCGCGGAGGGCGGCGGCGGTGTCGGTCGAAAAGTAGGGATTGCCCGTGCCTCCTGCGAAAATGACCACTCGATGTTTTTCCAAATGCCGGATGGCCCGCCGGCGGATATAGCCCTCCGCCAGTTGGCGCATTTCAATCGCGGATTGCACGCGGGTCAAGATGCCGGTGCGCTCCAAAGCATTCTGTAAAGCCAAGGCGTTGAGCACCGTGGCGAGCATACCCATGTAATCGGCTGAGGCACGTTCCATTCCTGACGCACTGGCGGCGATTCCTCTGAAAATGTTCCCACCCCCGATCACAAGGGCCACTTGGACGCCGAGCTCGACAACGGACTTGATTTCTTCGGCCAGACTTTCGAGAACGGAGGGCTGAATTCCGTAACCCTGCTCGCCGGCCAGCATCTCGCCGCTGACCTTGAGAAGGAGACGATGGTACTTGGCTCCGTTCATGCCTCGCCCAGTTGATAGCGGACGAATCGTCGGATGTTCATGTTCTCTCCGATTTTTGCGATCTTTTGGGCCAGGAGATCCTTGATGGTGATAGCCGGGTCTTTAATGAAGGCCTGCTCCAGCAAGCAGGATTCCTGATAGAATTTTTCAAGCTTTCCCTCGACGATTTTCGGCCAAGCGGCAGGCGGTTTCCCCATCTCCTTTGCTTGACCTTCGTAAATCGCCCGTTCCTTTTCGATGAGGTCTTTGGGGATATCCTCTCGTCTCACGTAGAGCGGCTTGGCCGCCGCGACCTGGAGGGCAAGATCGTTGACGAAGGTTTTGAACTCGTCGTTGCGCGCGACGAAGTCCGTTTCGCAATTGACTTCGATCAACACCCCGATTTTGCCCCCCATATGGATATATGAGTGGATAAGACCCTGGTTTGTCTCGCGCCCGGATTTTTTGGCCGCCGCCGCCAACCCCTTTTGTCGCAGATAGTCGACGGCCTTCTCGATATCGTTGCCGTTTTCAGCCAAAGCCTTCTGGCAATCCAGAATGCCGGCACCGGTCTTTTCACGAAGCTCTTTGACCAACTGACTTGATCCCGCCATAGTCTGTCATCCTTTTTGTGGTCGTTCTGCTGAAACCAGGTCGAGCACGATGAAAGGGTTGTCCGTCTACGATGCCGGAACGCTCTCAAGGCGGACGGCCTGTTTCTTCTCGCCAGCCTCCGGCACAGCTTGAAATTCCGCCTCGTCTCGTTGGGTTTTGAGATGGGCGCCTTCGATGCAGGCATCGGCGATTTTTGAAGTAATGAGCTTGATGGAGCGGATGGCGTCGTCGTTGCCGGGGATCGGGTAGGCGATACCGTCCGGATCGCAGTTGCTGTCAAGAATCGCGATCACGGGAATGTCCAGCCGCATGGCTTCTTGGACGGCGATCCGTTCGATTCTGGTGTCAAGCACGAAGATGGCTCCCGGAAGCGAACGCATGTTTCTGATCCCTGAGAGGTATTTTTGCAACTTGGCGACGTTCTTCTGCATCAGGAGAATTTCTTTCTTTTTGAGGCCGTGCTCGGCTGGATTTTCCAGGATGGTCTCGAGTTTTTTCATTTTGTCGATGCTGCGACGGATGGTCTGAAAATTCGTCAGCATTCCTCCGAGCCAACGTTGGTTGACGAAGAACGCGTTGGCGCGTTTGGCTTCTTCCTCAAGAATTTCGGCCGCCTGCCGCTTGGTTCCGATGAACAAGATTGATTCGCCGGCCGCCACCGTGTCGCGGACGAACGCGTAGGCTTGGTTGAGGCGATCGAGGGTTTGTTGCAGGTCAATGATGTAGATTCCATTTCGCTCACCGAAGAGAAATTTTTTCATCTTCGGATTCCAGCGATTCGTCTGATGACCGAAGTGTACTCCGGCTTCCAATAACTCCTTGATCGTCACCACTCCCATGCGTTCACCTCCCTTCAAGGCTTGCAGAACGCCCGTCGAACGGGCGAGGGGAGCAGCCCCTTAGTCTCAAGCCGAGCAGCGCGTACGCTGATGTTAAATTTGAAAAAGTCCGGTCTCTTGATCCCAATGGATAGAGACGGGTTGACAAGTCGTCATCCGCAAAGCGGAGGCACGCTATCATAGTCGCTGAGCATTTTCAAGCGGTTGAGAGAACATGGTTCCATATCTCGATACAAATGGGATGAATCTAAGTTTGTCAGCGGTAAGCCAGACGAGGAGCAAGAGAAGAAAGTCGGAGCGCCAGCCTCATTGGAGCCGTTAGGACCGGTAGCTGGCGTTAATACGGATGTATTCGTAAGAGAGATCGGTCGTCCACATGTGTGCGTGGGCCGACCCCTGCCCGAGGTCGATTGAGATGGTAAACTCTCGTTGTTTGAAAACCCGGGCGATTTTTCGCTCGGCGTCAAGGCCGGTCCCTGTTCCTTTTTTGACCATGACGACGTCGCCGAAACGGACCGTGACTCTATTCGGATCAATGGGAGCGCCTGATCGGCCGATTGCCGCCATGACGCGCCCCCAATTGGCGTCTTCTCCGAACAGCGCGGTTTTGACAAGGTTGGATGTCGCGACGGCGGAGGCCACACGTTTAGCCGCGGCGGCGGTTTTGGCGCCGCTCACCGCAATCTTGACGACTTTGGTCACTCCTTCACCGTCTCGGCATATGGCAAGCGCGAGTCGTTCCGAGGCTTCGCTCAGCAGTTGCTCAAACGTGCGATAGTGGCGAGTGCCCTCCAGGATCGGCCGGTTTCGAGCCATGCCATTGGCCAGGCACAAGACCATGTCGTTGGTGCTGGTGTCGCCGTCCACGGTGATACAGTTGAAGGATCGATTGACCGCCGACGTCAGAGCCCGTTGAAGCGTCGCCGGTTCGATGGCCGCGTCGGTGGTGAGAAAGGCCAACATGGTGGCCATGTTGGGATGGATCATGCCGGAGCCTTTGGCGATTCCACCGATTGTGATGACCGTTCCGTTCACCCTGCCGCGGAGAACGACAGTCTTGGGTTTCAAATCGGTCGTCAGGATTGCGCGAGCGGCCTGCTTTCCTCCATGGGGACTGAGTCGAGTGATCAGAGTCGGAACGTGGCTGATGATCCGGTCGATGGGCAGGGGACGGCCGATCACGCCGGTCGAACCAACGAACACCTGGTGGGTGGGAATAGAAAGGGCCTGAGCAACCGCCGAGGCCATGGCTTTTGCCGCAACAAGTCCATCTGTCCCCGTACAGGCGTTGGCGTTTCCGCTGTTTACGATGATCGCACGACCTTGACGGCGACCGAGGTGGAGGCGGTTGAGTCGTACAGGAGCGGCCTGAACGCGGTTCTTTGTGAAGACGCCGGCGATCGGTCCGGCGACCTCAGAAACGATGAGAGCGAGGTCGGGAATTCCGTCCTTCTTGATTCCGCAGTGGAGGCCGGTTGCTTGAAAACCCGTGGGCGCCGTCACGCCCTGTGCGCGGTCGTTTTTCACCGTATGTTTCCAGAGAGAAAGTGGCGGAGACCGGTGAATATCACGGATAACTGCTCGGCGCCGTCAACCCGCTGTCTTCGGGAAGCCCCATCATTACATTCATCGCTTGGATAGCCTGGCCGGCCGCACCCTTGACAAGATTGTCAAGGGCCGCGACCGTCACGACCCATCCGGTCCGACCGTCCAGATACACGCCGACGTCGCAAAAGTTTGAGCCTTTCAGATAACGAGGATTGGGGACAATGTCGCCAAACAGCCGGACGAACCGTTCTCCTTTATAAAAGTCCGCGTAGAGGGCCCGGAGTTCGTCGATCGTGGTCGGGCGCATCAGCTTACAGTAAGCCGTGCTCAGGATTCCTCGATTCATGGGTACCAAATGGGGGGTGAAGGTGACCGTCACCTGCCCCGGTAACCCGAGGATTCCCGCAAGCTCCTGTTCAATTTCAGGGACGTGGCGATGGGTTCCGATCTTGTAGGGTTCGAGCGATTCATGGGCTTCCGGGAAATGATAGGGTAACGCTGGGCTTCGCCCTGCCCCGGAAATGCCGGATTTGGCGTCGATGACGATTGTGTCTGGTTGGATGACGCCTTTTGCAACCAGAGGCGCCAACTGAAGAATCGCGGCTGTGGGATAGCAACCGGGAGAGGCAACCAGTTTCGTCTTGGCAATGGCATGCCGATGGAGTTCCGGTAGACCGTAGACGGCTTTCTTTAATAAATCTGTATGTTTGTGTGGTGTTTGGTACCAGGATTCATAAGTGGCGGCATTCTTGAGGCGGTAATCGGCGCTCAGATCAACGACAAAGAGACCCGCGCTCACGCAGGAAGCAACGGGCTCCTGCGATTTGGTATGGGGGAGGGCCAAAAATACGGCGTCGGCTCGTTCGGCCAGCGCCTCGGGTGCCAGCGATTCAAAGCGATGATCGACAATGCCCGTCAAGCTGGGAAAGACCGAGGCGATCGGTTGGCCAACCGATTTCTCCGACGTCACGGCGGTGATTTTGTAATGGGGATGGGAGGCGGCAAGCCGAACGAGCTCGGCGCCGGCATAACCGCTGGCACCTGCAATGGCGACTCGGAATTTCTCGGGCATGCGTTTTACCTCTTATTCGAATTGAGGAACGGAGCGGTAGGCAGAAGAGATAAAAACGGGAAGGCCTTAAACCTTCCCGTTTTAGAGATCGACACATCTTGTTGACGTTACCGTTTGGAGTATTGGAATCGTTTGCGGGCGCCTTTCTGGCCGTACTTTTTTCGCTCTTTGACGCGCGAGTCTCTCATCAGAAGTCCCTCCTTCTTGAGAGAGGGACGGGCAGACGGATTCATGGCGACGAGGGCTCTCGCAATGGCATGCCGAAGTGCTCCGGCTTGTCCTGCCGGTCCGCCGCCGTACACGGTTGCATTGATCGAGCACTTGCCAAGAAGCCCGGCTAACTCGAGCGGAAGTTGAATGATTTGGCGCAAGGTCAGACGGGGAAAAACCTGTTCCAGCGGTTTTTCATTAACCGTGATTTCGCCGGCGGTCCCGCTCACCCACGCCCTTGCGACCGCGCATTTTCTGCGACCCGTTGCATAGTATGGTGACACTGCCATGAGAATTGTCTCCTTCCGTCTATCCTGTCGCGTGATTGTTCTCTTTATAAAGAAATTGGTTCCGGCTGTTGTGCGTGATGGGGGTGATCTGGGCCGGTGTAGACCCGGAGCTTTCTGGCCATCCCGTTTCCAAGCGGGTTTTTGGGAAGCATCCCCTCAATGGCTTGAACAAGCAATTGCGAAGGGTCTTTTCGAAACAGGTGCTCGGCCGAAGCGGTCTTCAGGCCGCCGGGGTAACCAGTGTGGCGACGGTACAGCTTGGTTTTCATCTTGTTGCCGGTCAATTGAATCTTTTCCGCGTTCACGATAATGACGTGGTCTCCCATGTCGATATGGGGGGTGAATGTGGAGCGGTGCTTTCCTCTTAAGAGGGCTGCAACTCTGGCTGCGAGCCGTCCGAGGGTTTTTCCTTCGGCATTGACCAGATACCACGTATGTCGCACATTGGCCGGTTTTTCAAAGTAGGTCATCGGTGTGTCTCCTCGCTCTCGTCTCTCCAAAACGATAAGTTAGACTTCCTGCGTTCCGAAATTTTTTGACTCGACTTTGCTCAACCATGCTTCAAGGTGGTGGCCGCTTCTCCGCTTCCAGACGTCCTGCGTCACGTAGATCGGAGCGTGGCAACGCAACGCCACTGCGATGGCATCACTCGGTCTTGCGTCAATGGTTCGAGTCACTCCGTTGTGTTCGACGTAAACCGTCGCGAAGTAAGTGTTGTTTTTCACATCCGTGAGGACCACCCGTGTCATCGTTATGCCAAGATGGTCCCCGAAATTTTTGATCAGGTCGTGACTCATGGGTCTCGGGGTGACCGAAACGTCCAACCCCCTCCGGATCGCTTCACCTTCCGATGCCCCCACCCAGATCATGAGATGTTCCCTGGGAACGTCAGTGCGTGAAAGGACGGCGATGCGAGTGTCGGTGGTCGAGTCGTCGACAACACGGTCGACCGACAGTTTGAGCAACGGTTCTGCGGATTCGATCGTCGGTTCAGGCATGGCCTCAGGAATCCAGTTTCCCAAAATCTTCCGGCTTCAAATTTTCCAACCACTGATCGAGCTCTTCCGAGCTTTGTTTTTTGATGACCGATTCATTGACGAAAATCGGGGCTTCCGACCGAAGCGCCAACGCGATGGCGTCGCTCGGCCTGGAGTCCACCGTGTATTCCGAATCGCCGTACATCAGGTGGATTTTGGCGAAATAGGTGTTTTCGTTCAAATCAGTGATGACCACGCTGATGACTTTGGCATTCACCGCATCCAAGTAGGCCTTCATGAAATCGTGGGTCATCGGACGAGGCGGCGCAATGTTCTCCATCGCCAAACTGATGGAACTCGCTTCCGGTTTTCCGATCCAAATCGGCAGCATTTCCGATTGGTTTTCATCGCGCAAGATCACGATGTAGGCGTTATTGTAGGGATCGAACATCAATCCCTTGACGTGCATCTGAGTGATCATACTGTCAATCCGGCTTCAACCTTTGCTCTTTGCTTTGAGACGACGCCCCGTGGCGAAAAAGAAACAAGCAAACGTAGCACTTCTCAATTCATACTGTCAATGAAGGCGCATTCGCGGAAAGGTCTCGACTCATGGAGACGTCAGTGGAAGTCACCGTCAAAAACAAAAACGGAGAGCGGGTCGGACGACGAAGGCGCCGTGCGACAAGCTTGTCGTTACGGCGTTACTGCTGATTGAGGGGCCGGTAGTTTTCCGCCACCTTGGACGAGTCGACGGGCTCGCCCAGCTTCAAGAAGGCTTTCATCTGTTTTCTGACCAGCTCACGACCGTTTTCATCGCCGAGATTGACGCGGTATTCATTGATGATCATGACCCGCATCCCTTCCCATTTTTTCCAGCAATTTTGACAGACCTTAGCTTTCACCTCCGCCTCGAGTTTTCCGAGAAAAAGGGGAGTGGTAATGGCTTCTCCGCTCTGTCCGCATGTCACGCATGCTACTTCCGCCATGTCCGTGATACTCCTTGGTTTACGCGAAGTTTTCAAAATGGTGTTGAAGTGTGGATATTTAAATGAGCCACGCGATGCACTATAGCAAACCTCGGTTTGGGAAAAAAGGGATGAGGGGCACTTCTCTTCTCTCAGTGACGTCTCTCATTGACCGTAAAGGGCCGTCGTGTTACAAGAGCGTGCCTCGGAGATAGTGCAAAGAATTTAGGCCCGGATGGCGGAACTGGCAGACGCGCCGGACTCAAAATCCGGTTCTCGCGAGAGAGTGGGAGTTCGACCCTCCCTCCGGGCACCACGATTTGCAGAAGACGTATCGTCCCCTCTTGACAGGGGCACGGAGTTGGCCTAGGGTTCATCCGATGCACGTGGACGAAGATTTGATTAGGTCGAAGGTTCTGTAAAGGGTTCTGTAAAGATTGACGATCGTTGTCGCGAAGAAGTTCACAATATCGGCGTATTCTTTTGCACCACACCATGCTTTTACTCACAAGGAGGCAGTCCATGCGTAAGGTGTTGGCACTGGGAGCCGCGATTTTATTGGTCGGCTCTGGAGGCGTTGCAAAGGCTCAAGAGCGCTTGCAGCAATCGTCTGGTGGATCCGCGATGGGCGTGGGAACCGGGGTCGGCGATGTCTCCGGGCACGCAAACCGCGTACAAGCGTTCGATCGGAATGCGTTTCTCGATCGCCTTTCATTGCCGGAAACCATCTACGGACGCGTGCTTGCTATCGATTTCCCAGGGGGGAAGATGCATTTGGAGACCGGCGGGAGCTCGCACGATGAAGGCAGAGCCGGTTTGGGGGCCATGAATTCGCTTGTGGTGTTTTTCGATGAGCGAACCAACATGGATCAAATCCGGACCTTAAATGCGGGTGATGATATTTCTTTGCAGGTCGTCGAGGCGACGACCAATCACCAGGAATTTGGGACCGGTCGAAAAATCGTTCGTGAAGTCTATGTGCTGCGCGGGAATGAGAAGCTGGCGGGGTTCGGTGGCCTGGGGCAGCGCCCCGACCCGTCAACCGAGCGGGGAATTGAAACGAGCAGCGGTAGCATGACGGGCGGTGTCGCTGGCGGAGTGATACCGGGCAAAATCGGAGGGGTAGTCGACACGACGATCGGCGAATACACGGGATCGGCTCCGTGCTGGAATTGCGAGCCTCAACCTGGCTGGGGTTATGGATCGAAGCAGACCAAATCAGATTACGGAACCGACCTCGCAAAGCCGAATCTGGTGAAGGGGCTCGAATAGAACAGAACGACCGGACAACGAGCGGCTCTGTCGGGAAAAGAGGGTGATGTTCATCACCCTCTTTTTTCTTAACTTGTTTCTTGACTTGGCGAGGTGGTTTTCGGCCAGGGAAAAGCCTGTGGAGAAGAGGTGCCCACGACTTGGATCCAAGATGTGGAACCTGTCTTTTGCAACATAGATGTGTGGGGGTGAGGTGAACAGTGAGATGAGCGACGGTGGAAAGCCTCAGGCTCTCTATGAATCGGATGAAGAGCTCGACCTTCGTGGCGTCATTTGTCCCTATAATTTCGTCAAGACGAAGCTCAAGCTGGAAACAATGAAGCAAGGACAGGTCCTCTCTGTCTTGCTGGATGACGGTGATCCGATCAAAAATGTCCCCAAAAGTGTTGAGAACGAAGGCCATACGGTTCTGGCATTGGAACAGGTTGATCGGGTTTATCGCGTGCTGATTCGTCGGGAGGACAACGACTGATCCAGAATTTCAGCCCTTGCGTGCCCGCCCGCAGTCGGTTCTTTTTGTCCTC
Source organism: Nitrospira sp. (assembly GCA_024330945.1). Taxonomy (GTDB): domain Bacteria; phylum Nitrospirota; class Nitrospiria; order Nitrospirales; family Nitrospiraceae; genus Nitrospira_D. Next base: position 20,306 of record JANDJJ010000010.1, read on the forward strand.
CCCCTGATCACGATCGTGATGTCAGAGAGGGCGGGGTGTGACGCCAGCAGATTCTGTATCTGGTGAGCGGTTCCCCTCAGGGTTCGTTGAGAGGGAGTGGTCAGGTCGCAGGCTAGCGTAAGGTGACGTCGGGGAGCTGTCTGCTCGATCATGCTCAGTGCGCAAGACAGTGAGTCGATCGTGCAGAAGGCGACGATTGCGGTTTCATCGGCCAGGTGGTTGGCGAGGACACGACGAAGAGCTCGTTTGGTGTCCGGGAGTTGTCCAAGAAACAGGAAGCAGTCGGTCGGAAGTCCCGCGACAGAAAGCGCTGCCGTCAGGGCCGATGGTCCGGGAATCGAAACGACGCGAACGTTATGGGCGTGGGCGGATGCCACCAAGATGGAGCCGGGATCGGCAATGAGTGGTGAACCGCAATCCGATACGAGAACGATTCGTTGGCCCTGTTTCAAGCGATCGACTAAAACCGCTGCTTTCTGTTTGATGCCAGTCGGTCCGTAGCTTGTCAATGCCGTGTCGATGCCGTGATGGGCCAGTAATCGACGCGTGGCTGCCGGGTCTTCCGAGGCGATGAGGTCGGCATCGCGTAAAACGCGAAGAGCGCGCAACGTGATGTCGTCGGCGTGCCCGATCGGCACGGCGACAAGATAGAGAATCCCTTCTCTCCTTGGTTGACTCTGCTGAAGGCTCATCGATATAATTTCCCGCTAATCTTCACAATTTGGCCGCCGGCCAGGAACCGGATTGGGAAAAGGCGCGTCCGATGGCCTCAGTCTGTTTCATGATTACCATGGCGCTGTATCTCGCGGCTACGGTCTCGTTTCTTGTTTATTTGTTGCGACGTTCCGATGCTTTATCAAACATTTCGCTGGGAATTACAGCCGTAGGGTTTCTGTTCCATACCGTTGCATTGGCTGCCAAAGCGGCGGTCTCCTCTTCGTCGTCCCACCCCAGCTTCTTTGAAGCGCTGTCCTTTTTTTCCTGGATGATCATCCTTGTTTTTCTCCTGGTGGAGTTCCGGCATCGTATTCCCGTGCTTGGTTCGTTCATGGTTCCGCTGGCGCTGATGTCGTTGGTCTCGGCGGCCGCGTTGCCGGAGACCGTTCCCACCCTGAAGCCCGTTTTTAAGACTTTGTGGATTCACGTGGCGTTGAGCATGTTGGGCGCCGTCGGGTTCACGGTGGGATTTGTGGCTGGGGTGATGTATTTGATTCAAGAGCGCCTGCTGAAATCAAAACGGTTCAATGTGCTCTACAGCAAACTGCCCGCTCTCGATTTTCTGGACCACTTAAATCAGCAATCCATTGTGTTGGGATTCCCGCTGCTGACGTTGGGGATCGTCACCGGCGCGATCTCCGCCGAATTCTCGCGCGGTTCGTATATGACGTGGAATCCCGAGCAGACGGGAGCGGTGGTCACCTGGCTATTTTATTTCGTCGTGTTGCTGGGGCGTCTGACGGTCGGATGGCGGGCGAAACGGGCCGCGTATTTGACGGTGGTCGGATTTGCCTGCGTCATCCTGACGTTGGTCGGAGTCGTGCTGAAGGGCCATGGAGATGTATCGTAACATGCACGTAATTGTTGTGGGATTAAGCCATAAGACGGCTCCGATTGAGATCAGGGAAAAGTTGGCCGTTCCGGAAAGCCGGTTGGGAGAAGCGCTGGGCCGGCTGTGTTCGTACGAGGGGGTCAGGGAGGGGATGCTGCTCTCGACCTGCAATCGCGTGGAAGTTTATTCGGTCGTCGAAGACGTGGAAGTCGGACACGAACGCATCCAGGAATTCCTGGCGGATACGAACCTGTCGTTGTCCTCGGAACAACTGACGCCGCATCTGTACTGGTATACCGGTGATCGGGCGATCGCTCATTTGTTTCGAGTGGCGGCGAGCCTCGATTCAATGGTCGTCGGTGAGTCGCAGATTCTGGGCCAACTGAAAGACGCCTTCAGGGTCGCTCTGGCGCACAAGACGACGGGCGTCATCATGAACAAGATCGTCAAGAAAGCCATTTCGGTCGCGAAGCGGGTGAGGACGGAGACGAAGATCGCAGAAACGGCGGTTTCCGTGAGTTATGCGGCGGTCGAGCTGGCCAAGAAGATTTTTTCCAACCTTGACGAGAAAACCGTGATGCTTGTGGGAGCCGGGGAGATGGCGAAGTTGGCTGCGCGGCATTTGATCGCCCAGGGGGTGCGGCAGGTGCGGATTACGACGAGAACGCCGAAGCACGCGATCGATTTGGCCGACAAGTTCGGCGGAACGCCCGTTCCGTTCGACCATTTCAAAGACGAAATGGCGGCGGCGGACATCGTGTTGGTTTCCACGGGGGCGTCGCATTATCTCGTCGGTGCGGAAGACGTGCAACGGGCGGTCGATAAGCGGGGGAACCGTCCGATGTTTTTGATCGACATCTCGGTCCCGCGCAACATTGATCCGGCCGTTCGCCACGTCGACAATGCGTTTTTATTCGACATCGACGACTTGACGCATCGGGTCCAACAGAATCGGGAAGAGCGGCTTCAGGAGGCAGAAAAGGCGGAGCGGATGATCGTGGAAGAAGTTGCCGTTGCCGTCGAATGGATGAAATCACTGGAAGTGACTCCGACGATCATCGCGTTGCGCAATCGTGTGGACGAAATTAGGCGGATGGAAGTCGAACGGGTCCTTGGCCGATTATCCCATCTCTCGCCGCAAGACCGTGAATTGGTGGAGGGATTGGCGTCCGCGATCGTGAACAAGTTGATTCATCGAACCCTGGTGACTCTGAAGGCGGAAGTCAATTCGTCGAACGGGCTGGCCTTTGTCGAAGCTGCCCGCCGGTTTTTCGATCTTGACCGGCCTTCCCCTTCCGATCTGTCCGAAGCGGATCGATCGCGGTACCTCGCCGGCCGGTCTCACGCTTCGGACCGGGAAGAGTCCGAATCGGTCGCTCACAAGCAGGTTCGTTGAGTTGTCGCCGGCGTGAACGAAAAAATGGCGGGGATGTCGGTGCCACCAGATCGTCGATCGGCTTTAGTCATCGGAACAAGAGGAAGCAAACTCGCACTCCGACAGAGTGAGTGGTTTCGATCGCGCGTTCAAGCCGTCGCGCCGGAAGTTGATGTGACGTTGCGCAAGATTCAAACGTCCGGTGACAAAATCCTCGATGTGCCGCTGGCCAAGATCGGCGGGAAAGGGCTCTTCGTCAAAGAAATCGAAGAGGCCTTGCTTGCCGGCGAGATTGATCTGGCCGTTCACAGCATGAAAGATGTGCCGGCTCAAATGCCGGACGGGCTCGACATCCTCTGTGTGCCTTCCCGTGAAGACGCCCGCGATGCGTTGATCAGTCGAGACGGGCGGAGGTTCAAGGACCTGCCGCCCGGCGCCGTGATCGGCACCGCGAGCCTGCGCCGGCAGGCGCAGCTCCTCGGCTTCAGATCCGACCTTCGGATCAGCCTGTTGCGAGGCAACCTCGACACTCGCCTCAGAAAGTTGCAAGCAGGAGATTTCGACGCCATCGTGCTGGCCGCAGCCGGATTGCATCGGTTGGCGTGGGCCGGGGAGATTACCGAGTATCTTGATCCGATCCTCAGCTTGCCGGCGATCGGTCAGGGAGCGTTGGGCATTCAAGGACGGAGCGATGACAGTTTTGTGCGTTCGATTTTGGAGCCGCTCAACGATCCGGTCACGCGAACGGCCGTGACCGCGGAACGCGCGTTCTTGCGTCGACTGGAGGGGGGCTGCCAAGTACCGATCGCCGCCCATGCGACGGTGTCCGAGGGACAGGTCCGATTAGATGGACTCGTGGCCAGCGTGGATGGGAAGACCATCATTCGCGATCAGATTCAAGGCGCGAACGAGAATGCCTTCGCGATAGGTGTTCAATTGGCAGAACGATTGCTTGCGAGGGGCGGTGACCGAATCCTTCGGGACATTTATGGAACCGCTCAATGAAGGCCGAAGGAGAAAGGGCAAGGTATATTTGGTCGGCGCCGGACCGGGCGACCCCAAACTGTTGACCATTCGCGGCTTGGAGTGCCTCAAACGAGCGGACGTGGTGCTCTACGATTATCTGGCGAATTCTGAACTGCTGAAACACGCGCCGAATGAGGCGGAGCGGATCTATGTCGGCCGGCGGGGGCGAGGAAAATATCCCGACCAAGATGAGATCACCCGATTGTTGATCGAACGAGCGCGGCAAGGAAAAGTTGTCGTGCGACTCAAAGGCGGAGATCCGTTCGTGTTTGGACGGGGAGGCGAAGAGGCGGAAGCTCTGGCGTCGGCCGGCGTCGATTTTGAAATTGTCCCTGGCGTCACGGCCGCGATTGCGGCTCCGGCCTATGCCGGGATTCCCGTCACTCACAGAACCATGGCTTCCACGGTGACGTTTGTGACCGGACACGAAGATCCGCAGAAGCCGTCAACGGGGGTGGAATGGCCTCGGCTCGCAACCAGCCACGGCACGCTCGTGTTTCTGATGGGTGTCAAGAACCTCGCGTCGATTACGGCTAATTTGGTGGCCGAAGGGCGATCGCCCGACACGCCGGCGGCGGTGATTCGGTGGGGAACCAGGGCCTCACAGCAGACGATCGTCGGGACGTTGGCCGACATCGCTGCCAAAGCGGAGGCGGTGAAGCTTGAACCGCCGGCGGTGATCGTCGTAGGGGAAGTGGTTCTTCTCCGCTCACAACTCAATTGGTTCGAGACCAAGCCGCTCTTTGGGAAACGGGTGTTGATGACCAGGGCTCAAGAACAGGCGTGGGAACTGGCCGAGCTGCTGGCCGCGCATGGCGCCGAGCCGATCGAAGCTCCCACAATCCGGATCATGCCGCCGGCCGAGTGGGAGGCGGTCGATCGGGCCATCGCCGACATTGGTTCCTATGACTGGATCATCTTCACCAGCGTCAACGGCGTGAATCGATTCATGACCAGATTACGCGCGAGTGGATTCGACGTACGTTGTCTGGCCGGACGGGTGATTTGTTGTATCGGGCCCCGCACGGCTCAAGAGATCGAGAAGTTCGGAGTCAAGGCGGACGTCATTCCAACCGATTACCAGGCGGAAGGCATCATCAGCGCCCTGGACGGGTTGGGTGCCCGATCGATGCGCGTTCTTATCCCGCGGGCGGAAGTGGCGCGCGAGGTGCTCCCGGACGAATTGCGGGCCCGAGGGGCTCATGTCGATGTCGTGTCGGTGTATAGGACGGTGATACCGAACGGAGACGGTGAACACTGGCGGCGGCTGTTGGCTGAGGGGCAGGTCCATGTGGTCACGTTCACCAGCTCGTCCACGGTCCGCAATTTTGTAACAATGGTCGGGGGAGCGGAGCAGGCTATCGCCCTCTTGCGATCGGTTGTCGTGGCCGTGATAGGACCGATTACGGCGAGGACCCTGGAGGAGTTCGGCATGACGGCCTCGATCATGCCCGATGAAAATACGATTCCGGCATTGGTCGATGCCGTCGTGCGGTATTATGAAAGCCGGCCGGACGTTGCGGCAAGCACGTCGGGGCCGATACAGCGGCCATAAGAAGAAAAGGAGGAAGGCGGCATGGTTCCAGTGAAGTCATTCATGATTCCACGAGAAAAATTCGTGACGGTGCAGCGGGATACGGACGCACAGACGGCGGCCAGGATTATGCGCGACAAGGGGATCGGCAGCCTGTTCGTGACCAACGAACGTGAGATCATCGGCATTGTGACGGATACGGACATGATGCGCCGGGTGGTGGCCGCCGGAGCGGATGCCACCAAGACGACGGTGGAACAGATCATGTCCGCTCCGATCATGACCATCGAAGATAACAAAACGCTCCTCGACGCCAATGATTTGATGGCTCAGTCTCATGTGCGTCATCTTGGAGTGAGTCGAGACGGAAAACTGGTGGGGATGATTTCCGTCCGCGATCTGGTCGTGTTTTTGACAAATCTGCCTCGAAAGAAATAGGGCTGCATGGCGTTTCCGATTCAGCGGCTGCGCCGACTCCGGCAACAGGAAGGCTTCCGGCGGATGGTGCGGGAGACGGCGCTGTCTCCCGCCGATTTTATCGCGCCGTTCTTCGTCGTCGAAGGTCGAGATCGTCGTGAGCCCATCGCCTCAATGCCGGGCCAATACAGGCTTTCGATCGATCTGTTGGTCGAGGAGGCCGCCGGAATCAAGGCGCTCGGCATTCCGGCGATTATTTTATTTGGCATTCCCGCCCAGAAGGACGAGCATGGCAGCGCGGGCCTCGATCCGAACGGCATCGTGCAACGGGCGGTCCGGGCGATTAAGGAAACGGTTCCCGGCCTGATCGTCGTCACCGACGTGTGCATCGACGAGTACACCAGCCACGGACACTGTGGGATTGTTCGCGACGGCAAGATTTGCAACGACGAAACCTTAGATTGTCTCAGGATCATGGCCCGCACCCACGCCGAAGCAGGGGCCGATATGGTGGCACCCTCCGACATGATGGACGGGCGGGTGGCGGCCATCAGGGATGAGCTCGACCGGGCCGGATTTCCCGACGTCCCGATCATGGCCTATGCGGCCAAGTTCGCTTCCTGTTTTTACGCGCCGTTTCGTGACGCGGCATTTTCGAGCCCTCAATTCGGCGATCGGCAATCGTATCAAATGGATCCGGGCAACCGGCGCGAGGCGATGCGCGAGATCGAACTGGACGTGGAGGAAGGGGCTGATATTGTCATGGTGAAGCCCGCCTTGCCTTATTTGGACATCATCGCCGCCGCGAGAAGCCGCACGCTCCTACCGATCGCCGCCTATCAGGTCAGCGGCGAATACAGTATGATCAAGGCCGCTGCCCAGGCCGGTTGGCTCGATGAATCGCGTGCGATCCTTGAATCGTTGGTGGCGATCAAGCGAGCGGGCGCCGATCTGATTTTGACCTATTTCGCCAAAGACGCCGTTCGGTTGCTGTCTTGAAAGGCTGACCGGCGACGATGAAGGTGACGTACGGATATCAGCACGAGATTGCACGACCCTACCCGGTCGTCACGATCGGGAATTTTGATGGTCATCACGTTGGGCATCGGGCCTTGTTGCAAGCCGTGGTTGACACGGCTCGAAAAGTCGGAGGTACCGCCCTGGTCCTGACCTTCGACCCGCATCCGGTGAGGATCCTGGCTCCGCATGCCAATCTCCGCTTCTTGACCGATCCGGAGGAAAAACTGGGGTTCTTCCAGGCAGCCGGCGTCGATGAGGTCGTCTTCGTGGAATTTACCCGGTCGTTTGCCGCGCTGCCGCCCGAAGCGTTTGTGGAGCAGGTGCTTGTGCAAGGGTTGCATGCAAAAGAATTGTTCATTGGACGGCACTTTGTCTTCGGGCACAACCGAGCGGGAACGGTAGAGGATCTGGTGGCATTGGGGGCGCACCATGGTTTTCTCGTTCACCCGATGGATCCGGTTCTGGCCGGCGGAACCATCGTCAGTTCGACAAGAATCCGTCAGTTGATTCAAGCGGGATCAGTGGACCAGGCGGCGTCGTTGCTTGGTCGCCGCTATACCATCGCCGGCACGGTCTCCCATGGGGCGCAGAGGGGACATGAGGTGGGATGGCGAACGGCCAACCTTCGGCTTCCCGCTGATCGCGTCATGCCTCCGGACGGCGTCTATGCCACCGTCACTTTGTGGAAAGAACGCCGGTATGACTCGATTTCGTATATCGGAACAAGGCCGACGTTTGATGCGGGAGAGCGGTTGCTCGAAGTTCATCTGTTGGACGAGGAGCCTGATCTGTATGGAGAACGGATCGTCGTCGAATTCGTCGGGCGGGTCAGAGGCGACGTCCGGTTTTCGGGGGCGGACGCGTTGAGACGGCAAATCGCGCTCGATGTGGAGTCCGCAAGGGAGTTGCTGCGCAATCTTCAGCCGATGCAGGCGACAATGGAGAAACGATGACGACAGCGGTTTCGCGAGACACGGGTCATCCCGCAAGAACGGAGTGGCCTCCCTTGCTCCAGCGGGTCGTCCGGACCATTCGGGCGAGGCACTTGTTCGAACCGGGCCGGCACCTGCTTGTGGCGGTCTCCGGGGGGCCGGACTCGATGGCCTTGTTATCGTTGCTCAACCGGCTGAAACCCTCCTGGCGGTTGACTCTGACGGTGGTCCATTACAATTATGGGTTGCGGGGAGCCGAATCCGACGGCGATCAAGCTTGTGTTGAGGACCTGTGTCGTCGGTGGAATTTGCCGTTGTTCGTTGAGCGGCTGGACGTCGGCTCTCGCCCGCGAGGAGCCTCTCTGCAAGCGGCCGCCCGCGAATTGCGCTATGAGGCGATGATGAAGAGGGCCCTCGTTTGCGGGGCGGATCGGATTGCCCTGGGACACACCGCTGAGGATCAGGCCGAAACCGTTTTGCTGTGGATGCTCCGCGGGGCCGGACTGACCGGAGCATCCGGCATGCCGCCTTGTCGAAACCATCTCTTTGTCAGGCCGTTGTATGACACGAGACGAGCGGATGTGCTCGCCTACCTTCGCGATGCGGGTGTGCCGTTTCGATGGGATTCCAGCAACGAGAAGCCCATGTACCTCCGAAATCGGATCAGGCATGAGATTATGCCGGTCTTGGAGAAGGTGGTTCCATCGGCCGTCGGGGCCCTGTGCCGGCTCGCCGATCTTTGTATGGAGGATGACCGGTACCTCGAAAAACACGTCGTCGCCCTATGTGAGGGGAAGATCACGCGGCTACCCGATGGCAGAAAAGCGGTGGAACGGTCGTTTTTTAAGAGTTTGCCGCATGCGATTCAGAGACGTCTCGTGAGGAATCTGTGCAAAGAATTCGATGTACTGAGACGGCCGCCCGGCCTCAAGCAAGTGGATGCTCTTATCCGTGCCGTCGATGGCTTCGCTCCGTTCGCGGTTGTTCGCATGGCGTCTGTCGAGGTGACGGTTGACAAAGACCGGCTGTGTGTTGGTCCACTGGAAAGCGAGAAAGGCTCCTGTGCCCTCTCGGCGGTCCGGACGGCATCAGTCGCTCTCCCGGTTCCTGGAACCGTTGTGTGGCCTGAGACAGGGGATCGGATTGCGACGTATCGGATTAGGAAAGACGACCTTTCCTCATTCGTAGGGAATCGGACGAAGATCGTCGTTGATGCGGGCAGAATTTCCGAGCCGTTGATCGTCCGGAGCTGGAGGCGGGGAGATCGTTTTTGTCCGTTCGGCATGGGAGGCCGGTCGAAAAAACTCCAGGATTTGTTCACGGACCTGAAAGTGCCGGTTCGGGAGAGGCGTCGCGTGCCGATCGTAGAGGCTCCGGAGGGTATCGTATGGGTCGTCGGGTACAGACAGGATGACCGGTGGTCCGTTGATGAGGAGACCGAATGGTGCGTGGTGCTCAGCGTGCAAGAGCATTTGGAGGGGAGCTAAAGGATGGAACGATTGTTTGGAAAGCCGATCGTGACACAAGAGCAAATGAGGACCCGCATCCGTGAATTGGGCAGACAGATCAGCGCGGATTACACCGGCAAAGACCTTGTGTTGATCGGTGTCTTGAAAGGAGCGTATGCTTTCTATGCGGATTTGGCCAGGGCCATCCGCATTCCGATAAGGGTGGATTTTCTCGTCGTGACCACGGAGAAGACAAAAGGTGGGGCGCCGGGGAAAGCCAAATTGATTTCGGATTTGACCGAAACAATCACGGGGAAGGACGTTCTGTTGGTTGAAGATATCGTCGATTCGGGGTTGACGGCTCAGCGGTTGCTCACGACTCTTGCGAAGAAAAAGCCGCGCAGCATAAACATCTGCGCGCTTCTCAGTAAGCAGGAGGACCGAGTTGTGGACGTTCATGTCGCATACGTCGGATTTACGGTTCCTAATCAATACATCGTGGGCTATGGGCTGGACTATCAGCAAAAATATCGAAATCTTCCTTACCTGGCGGTTCTCGATGAGAAGGATCTTGCGAAGAAGAAAAGGAAGTAGGGAGGCGGGGCGTTGTTGTCAAGCCGATCGGTGCTATGTTAACATCACATCAGTTTCGATCGATGAACGGTCCCGTCCAGTTGTCACGTTAGCACGAAGGAGATCCGGATGAATTCCAGAGTCAAGAACTTGCTCTTCTGGGTTGTCGTCGGCTTGTTCATGATTCTGCTCTTTAATTTGTTCAGCGTGCCGACCCATGCGCCGGAAGAAGAAGTCATTTTCAGCGATTTTATGGCGAAGCTCGACAAAGGCGATTTCGAAAAGGTCATCATCAAAGGCAATCACATCAGTGGAGTGCTCAAGGATAAGACCAGAATCCGGACGTACGCGGCCGAATACCCCGAGATGATCAAGACGCTTCGTGAAAAGGACGTTCAGATCGAGGTCAAGCCGCCCGATGAAAGCCCTTGGTACATTACGTTTCTCATTACATGGGGGCCGTTTATCTTATTCCTCGCGCTCTGGTTCTTTCTCATGCGGCAGATGCAGATCGGAGGGAATAAAGCCCTCTCGTTCGGCAAGAGTCGGGCGCGGATGTTGACCGAGGACAGGAAAAAAGTGACATTTGCCGACGTTGCGGGAATCGACGAGGCAAAGGAAGAAGTCCTTGAGATCATTGATTTTCTTAAAGATCCTCGAAAGTTCCAGAAATTGGGCGGACGTATTCCCAAAGGAGTCTTGGTGGTCGGCCCTCCTGGAACGGGAAAGACATTGCTCGCCAAAGCGATTGCTGGAGAAGCGGGGGTACCGTTTTTCAGTATCAGCGGCTCGGATTTCGTCGAGATGTTCGTTGGAGTCGGAGCGTCTCGGGTTCGAGATCTGTTTGAGCAGGGGAAAAAGCATGCGCCCTGCATCATTTTCATTGATGAGATCGATGCCGTCGGTCGCCTGCGGGGTGCCGGATTGGGAGGAGGACACGACGAACGGGAGCAAACGCTCAATCAGCTCCTGGTTGAGATGGATGGGTTTGATACGACGGAGGGCATCATTTTGGTGGCGGCGACGAATCGTCCAGACGTGCTAGACCCCGCCTTGTTACGGCCTGGACGTTTTGATCGTCAAGTTGTCGTGAATCGTCCGGATGTGAGAGGACGATCTGAAATATTAAAAGTGCATACGAAGAAAGTTCCCATAGCGGCCAACGTCGAGCTTGAAAAGATCGCCCGCGGGACCCCTGGTTTTTCCGGAGCGGATCTTGAAAATTTGGTAAATGAAGCGGCGCTGTGGGCTGCCCGACAAAATAAAAAAGAAGTCGAGACCGTGGATTTTGAAATGGCGAAAGATAAGGTCTTGATGGGTGCCGAGCGCAAGAGCATGATTTTGACCGACGAAGAGAAACGGGTTACGGCTTACCATGAAGCCGGTCATGCTCTGATGGCCAAGTTACTGCCGGGAACCGATCCTGTGCATAAAGTGACGATCATTCCCCGCGGCCGGGCGCTGGGTCTGACGATGCAATTGCCGACCGATGATCGACACAGTTATTCAAAAGAGTTTCTGTACAACACCCTGGCGATTCTCATGGGAGGCCGGGTGGCGGAAGAGCTGGTCTTTAAGCACGTAACGACAGGGGCGGGCAATGACTTGGAACGTGCGACGGATTTGGCTCGCAAAATGGTCTGCGAGTGGGGGATGAGCGAAAAGCTCGGACCGTTGACGTTCGGGCAAAAAGAAGACGCCGTTTTCCTTGGTCGTGATTTTGTGGCGAAACGAGATGTCAGTGATCAAATAGCCTTGGAGATTGATCTGGAAATCAAACGATTTGTGACAGAAAATTATGATCGCGCCAAACGTATATTAAGCGAACAGATGGCCACCTTGAAGGCGCTGGCCGAGGCGCTGCTCGAAAAAGAAGTCTTGGATGCTCCTGAGATCGATCAGATTCTCATGCAGACATCTTCTCATCAGACGGTTCCGGCATAATCTCCATCGCCTCAATATCTTTTCAAGGTTGCTCTACTTGCCGCGGGGGGGTGTGGGGGCTCAAATCTTTCGCAACCTCCTGCTTTTTTCCCAACCTTGCCATGCGCAACAACCTTCGCAATTCCCAATAAAGCGGTTCATCGTTCCTGTTTTGGAGCGACCATTTTCTTATCAGTTGAGCCGGTGGAGGTGAAGGGGAATGGAGTCGTCGGAGCCCTTGTCTCTTCACTGCTGTGGGCTTTTGGCCAGAGGGCGGTTCATCGCATGTTGTGAGCGGCCCCTCATCATGGGAGTGGTGAATGTCACCCCTGATTCGTTTTATGACGGGGGTCGGCATAGTAAACCTGAACGGGCCGTCGCGCATGCGTTGGAGTTGGTGGAGCAGGGCGCCGATATTCTGGATGTCGGCGCTGAATCGACCAGGCCCGGCGCGATACCGGTCGGTGAAAAAGAAGAGCGAACGCGCCTGCTTCCTGTGGTGACTGAATTGGCTCGCCGGGTTACAGTTCCCATTTCGGTGGACACGACCAAATCTGCGGTCGCGCAGGCCGCTTTGGACGCCGGTGCTTCCATCGTCAATGACGTCAGCGCGTTGCGATTCGACCCTCGGATGGCGTCGGTTGTGGCGCGATCCGGCGCCGGGGTGGTCCTTATGCACATGAAGGGCACTCCTCTGACGATGCAACAGGATCCGCGCTACCGTGACGTTGTCGAGGACGTCGTTCAATTTCTGGAAGAACGCATGCGAACGGCCATGGAAACTGGAATCTCGAAACTCAACATCATGCTTGATCCGGGCATCGGTTTTGGTAAGCTGCTGGAACATAACCTTGAACTTCTGAACCGGTTGGCCGAGCTGACGAGACTGGGACGCCCGCTGGTTGTCGGGCCTTCGCGAAAATCCTTTATCGGCCGACTCGTCGGTCGATCGGCTGAACATCGGGAGTGGGGCACGGCTGCGGCGGTTGCGCTCGCCGTCGATCGGGGCGCTCGGATTCTTCGGGTTCATGATGTGGCGATGATGGCCGACGTCGTCAAAGTGGCGGCGGCCATTGCATCTCGGAAGGCTTCAAACCGGGCAGGTGCATGATGCGAAAATTGTTTGGAACCGACGGAGTTCGGGGAGTGGCCAATCTCCATCCTATGACCAGTGAAATGGCGATGCAGTTGGGGCGGGCGGCCGCCCATATTTTCATGAGGCGAGCGGGACGGCATCAAATCGTGATCGGCAAAGACACGAGGCTGTCCGGCTATATGCTCGAATCGGCTTTAACGTCCGGCATCTGTTCCATGGGAGTCGACGTGCTCTTGGTCGGGCCGATGCCGACTCCGGCCATTGCGTTTCTCACGCGCAGCTTGCGAGCCGACGCGGGAGTCGTCATTTCCGCCTCGCACAATCCCTATCAAGATAACGGCATCAAGTTTTTCTCAAGCGATGGATTTAAATTGCCTGATGAACTGGAGGCTCGAATCGAACAGCTCATCGTTTCGGATGAGATTCGCCATCTCCGTCCGACCGCCGATCAGATTGGGAAGGCCTATCGCATCGACGACGCAGACGGGCGATATATCGAGTTCGTCAAGCGGTCGGTTCCGCGCGATCTTGATTTCCAAGGCATCAAATTGGTCGTGGACTGCGCCAACGGCGCTGCGTACAAGGTGGCGCCGACGGTGCTCAGGGAGTTGGGCGCCAAGGTCGAGGTGATCGGCAATCAACCCAACGGCATGAACATCAACGCGGAGTGCGGCGCCGTTCATCCTCAGATACTTCAGAAGGCCGTGTTGGAGACTCGGGCGGATCTTGGCATTGCATTGGATGGAGATGCAGATCGAGCGATCTTTGTCTCGGAGAAGGGAAATATCATCGACGGTGACCATGTCATGGCTGCGTTGGGACTCGATCTCCATCGTCAAGGATTGCTGGCCAAGCAGACTGTCGTCGGCACGGTCATGAGCAACTACGGGCTTGAACGTGCGCTGTCGAAAGCTGGTATTTCCCTGGTGCGGACCCCGGTGGGAGACCGGTACTTGTTGGAGCGTATGCAGGCCGACAGCTATAACTTCGGCGGAGAACAATCCGGTCATTTTATCTTTCTCGACCACAATACGACCGGGGATGGCTTGATTTCGGCGTTGCAAGTGCTGTCGCTCATGAAGCGAACAAAACAGCCGTTGTCGGAATTGGCCGGAGCGATGGAGCCGGTTCCGCAAGTGTTGTGCAATGTCAAGGTGACGAGGAAGCCGGATCTTGAATCGATTCCCGAAATCCAACGGACCATGCGGGAAAGTGAACGGCGGTTGAACGGTTGCGGACGACTCCTGGTTCGATATTCAGGAACCGAGCCGTTGTTGCGGATTATGGTAGAGGGCGAGGAAGATGCCCTGATTCGGGAAATCGCCGAGGATCTGGCTCACGTGGTGCGTGAACACATCGCATAAGCCGTGATTTTTCACGTAAGGGACCTATGCTGCCATCCCTCGCCGTCGCATTCCTGCTGGGGCTGGTCTGCGGATCGTACCTTCCGTTTTTCCCCCTTTCGATTTGCGTTTTTCTGGCTGGTTTGGCCGTCGGAGCCGGTCTGCTCGAACGGGCCGGTTTGATTGAATCGCAACGTGCAACGGTTCTTTACGGTTCACTGCTTGCTGGGGTGTTGTATTGGGTCGCTGCGACTCCATTCCCTCAGCCTGCCCCCTTATCTCACGACCATCTGATCTCTCCTCGCGCCACCGTCATCGGTCGAATCGTGGCGCCGGTCCAGCACGGCCCAGGCCGGCAGACCCTCCTTGTTCGTATTGAGGAGCCGGACTCAGGAGCCCAAATCGTGCGTCTGGTATGGCGGGACCCTGGTCAGGCCGTGCTCTACGGTGATCTGATCTCGTTTCGGGCGAAGCTTCGTAGGCCGACGGGACTCTTGAATCCCGGCGGGTTTGATTATGCCGCCTATTTGAAATACCAGAGAATCGACGTGACAGCGTCAGTGAACGGCGTGGAGGCCGTGCAGGTTCTAGCGTCCGGAGCGGAGACGTGGCGCTGGTTTGCAGGCAATCGGATCGACCGATGGAGATCGACGATCAGGCGAGCGGCGGTGGCGTCCTTGGCTCAGCCGGCGCTCGGGATTTTTCTCGGCATCATCATCGGGGAGCGGGGCTACCTTGAGCAGGATCTGCAGGAATGGTTCATGACGACGGGCACGGTGCATCTGTTGTCGATTTCCGGGTCGCATTTGGGGCTGGTCGCGGTGGCCGTCTTTTGGATCGTCAAAGAGGGTGTGAAACACCTGCCTTTGGCCTCGTTGCTTCACTTGTCCCGTGTCATCACTCCATCGCGGGTGGCGATTCTGGTCACGTGGCCGATCGTGGCGTTGTATGCTTGGTTGGCCGGAGCCGAGCTGGCGACGATTCGCTCATT
Source organism: Nitrospira sp. (assembly GCA_024330945.1). GTDB lineage: Bacteria > Nitrospirota > Nitrospiria > Nitrospirales > Nitrospiraceae > Nitrospira_D. The sequence continues at coordinate 35,533 of JANDJJ010000010.1, forward strand.
GGTGATGATAACGCTGGGCATGATCGCCTTGTGGTTGGGATATGAGCGCCGTTTGTATCATGCAGCGGCGGCCGCAGCCTTGTTGATCGTGTTGCACAACCCGCATGCGATCTACGACATCTCGTTTCAGCTTTCCTTCGCGTCGGTGTTGATGATCGTTCAATTACTGGTCTGGCTGGAGTCCAAGCCGGAAAACGAAGCCGACGGTTCGCAACCCCTCTTTCATCAAGCCGTCCGCTACAGTCGCAATGCGCTGCTGACGAGCACGGCGGTGACTGTGGGGACGGCGCCGCTTGTCGCCCTATATTTTAATCAAATCCCTTGGATGGGGATCGTGACCAATCTCGTGGCGGTTCCGTTTACGGGAGGGCTGCTGGTTCCGCTGGGATTGCTTGCCGCGGCATGGACGGTCGTCGCCGATACCGGCGGGCTTGTCATGGGCGCGGTGTTGGAACCGTTGCTGGATGGGCTGGCGCAGGTGCTCCGTTGGTGCGCGGGCATTCCCGGAGGGGCCTGGCACGTGGCCGCGCCTTCCATAGTGTCGATAATCGTCTTCTATATCGGGCTTGTCGGTGTCATTGCCAGACCGACGCCCCGTCGCCTTCAGATTACGGCCGCGGCTGTCGTTGTCTTTATGATGGGATGGTGGGGCGTGTCGCCTCGTCTGGGAATGGGCTGGGATCGCTGGCGCGTGACGTTCCTCGATGTTGGCCAAGGAGACAGCGCCGTGATCGAATTGCCGGATGGGCAGACGGTCTTGATCGACGGCGGCGCCAGGTATGAGCGGTTTGACATGGGGCGGGCCGTCGTGGCCCCCTTCCTCTGGGACAGAGGTATTGATCGCATCGACCACGTCGTCGCAACTCATCAACAGCTTGATCATGTCGGAGGGTTGATTTGGGTGCTCCGCCATATGCCGGTCGGACGGTACTGGCACAATGGAACTGAGCGGTCAGAGCCATTTGTTGCTGACTTAACGGCCGTGCTGGACGCAAAACGGATTCCTCGATCCCTTGCGGCTCGCGGACAAGATCTGGTGCGGTCGGGATCCTGTGCACTGACGGCTCTCAATCCAAGTCGTGGAGCGTCGAGTCATGGAGCGGAGGAGACTGAAACAAGGCGGCGGGACGGGACGTTCTTGAACAATCAGTCCATTGTCTTACGGTTGGAGTGTGGGACGCAGTCTTTGTTATTTGCCGCGGATCTTGAGAAGACGGGTATTCGTCAGTTGGGTGAAGAAGGCCGACAGCCGGTGACGGTGGTGAAAGTGCCCCATCACGGAGCACGCAGTTCGCTTGATCAGGACTGGATCAGGCAGATTCAACCTCGGTATGCCGTCATCTCGGCGGGACGGGGCAACGTCTATGGCCATCCGGTAGCCGATGTCCTGCAAGCCTATGCCGACGTGCAGGCCTCGGTGTTGCGGACGGATCGGGATGGAGCCATCTGGATCGAGGGCCGGTTGTCGTCATTTGATCTGACTGTGGTCCGGATGCGAGATCGGCTGTTTCAGCCGGTTTCGCTCCGCCGCTGTCTGTTGAGCTGTGAGGGGGAAAATTGGCGGCGTGCCTGGCGGCAGTGGATAGATCGGTTGGCCTGATGGAAGGAACGGAACCGTCGACCGTGAGTTTTTATTTTAATTGGATGGGGCTTGTACTCCTGCGGCATTCTCGCTAGAAGATTCAACCATGGTTCGCACCGTCGAATGGATGAACGGGGTCGTCCGCTTGTTGGATCAGAGCCGACTGCCGGAGACCGTCGGGTTTCTCGAGTGCCGGGACTATCGGGAAGTCGCCGAGGCGATTCGCAGCTTGAAAGTCCGGGGGGCTCCTGCCATCGGCGTGACGGCGGCATTGGGGATCGCCCAAGGGGCGCAGGCCGTGGAGGAGAGGGACTATAAATCGTTTGTCAGCGCAGTACATCGCATTTGCGACTGTTTGGCCGCAACGAGGCCGACCGCCGTGAATCTCTTTTGGGCGATTGATCGAATGAAGCGGAAAATCGAATCGCTCAAGGACCGACCGATTCCGGTAATCAAACAAGCCTTGATTGATGAAGCGTTGGCGATTCTTGAAGAAGACATTCAACTGTGCCGGGCAATGGGGCGGCACGGAGCGGAGCTCATCCAAGACGGCCACACCGTCTTGACCCATTGCAACGCCGGGGCGCTCGCGACGGCCGGCTATGGAACCGCGCTGGGCGTGATCCGCGCGGCATGGGAACAGGGCAAGAAGATCGCCGTCGTTGCGGATGAAACCAGGCCGGTCCTCCAAGGAGCACGGTTGACCGCGTGGGAATTGATGCAGGATCGGATTCCCGTGACCCTCATCACGGACAATATGGCTGGCGCCCTCATGAGGCAGGGCAAGATCGACCTATGTGTGGTGGGAGCGGACCGTATCGTGGCCAACGGCGACGTGGCCAACAAGATCGGAACCTATTCGGTCGCCGTGTTGGCCAAAGCCCACGGCATTCCCTTCTACGTGGCTGCTCCCTATTCGACCATCGACATGAAGACGAAATCAGGAGCCGACATTCCGATCGAACAGCGCGATCCATTCGAAGTGACAACCATCCACGGCGGCCGCTCCATCGCCCCGAAAGGAGTCGCGGTTTATAATCCCGCCTTCGACGTGACTCCGGCGGAGTTCATCACTGCGATCATCACCGAACGAGGCGTTTTCAAACCAAATGAACTGGCCGATGCGTTTCGCCGGAGCCTGGTGCGGCCCCACTCGCAGCGTGAGGACGACAATTCCTCGGGCGAACGGAAAAACCTTCGAACCCCATCCATTGAATGAGTTGCAACCCCTTCCGGGGTCCACTTATAATGCGCCGCGACGTTATTCGTTTTCTTTTATTTTCTGAAGGAGTTGTCAAGCAATGCAAGAAAGAACGTTAGCGATCGTCAAGCCGGATGCCGTGAGAAAAAATGTGATCGGGGACATTATCAACCGCTATGAAAAAGCTGGCTTAATGCCGGTCGCGATGAAGATGATCCATATGTCGAAGCCGGTTGCGGAAGGATTTTACGCCGTGCACAAGACACGGCCGTTCTTTGACAGCCTGTGCACCTTCATGTCGTCGGGGCCGGTGGTTGTGCTGGTGCTGCAAGGCGACAACGCGATCAAAAAAAATCGGGAGCTGATGGGGGCGACGGATCCCGCCAAGGCCGAGCCCGGAACCATTCGGCATACCCACGGCACGAACATCGAGTTCAATGCCGTCCATGGATCGGACTCTCCTGAAACGGCGAACTTCGAGATTGGCTATTTTTTCCCGGGCATGGAAATTTTGGGATGATCCATCACGAGACTCATTGACCTTCAAGTCGATCGTTCTCTTTCTTGACAAAGCCCGGCTGGTCCCCTACGATCCGCGATCGTCACGGGCAGGAATTTGACCTACAGGGCTGGCGACGAGAAGAAGCGCGCTGCGACGTTCAGGCCATTTGTAATATAACAACCGTTTCACCGTGGGGTATCCATGATTCCAGCGGATTTACGCTATCACACCGAACACGAGTGGGTTCGGGTTGAGGGCAAGCAAGCGACCATTGGCATCAGCCATTTTGCCCAAGACGCCTTGGGTGATATCGTGTTTGTCGAGTTGCCCAAGGTTGGTGCGGTCGTCAAAAGCGGTCAGCAGATTGGCGAGGTCGAATCGACGAAGACCACCTCCACAATCTATACACCGGTGAGCGGAACGATCGTGCAAATTAACAACGAGCTCAAAGACCATCCCGAGCTGATGAATTCCGATCCTTATGGCAAGGGGTGGATCACCGTCATTGAGCTGGCCGACCCTGAAGAAGTTGAACGATTGATGACGGCGTCGCAGTACCAAACGTTTCTTGCCAGTCACAAGACGGGCTAGGGTGAAAACGAACGACAAAGGTACTGCGCAACGGACTTCATTCATAAGTCTGGAACCCTGACTCAGATCAGAAGCTGGGGCCTATCAGTTCCATCCCGCCATGTCTGATCGCATCCACATCG
>JANDJJ010000110.1 GCA_024330945.1 Nitrospira sp.
CAGGGGTATGGTGACAAGACCAGGTGAAAGAAGCGAGGACATCCATGGCCGGTCATCCGACACCCTCCGCTAATCCCCGCACGCGATATGGCCTGTCGGGCCGCATCGCGGCCCTCTTCATCGGAAGCAAGTTGACGCCCCTGATCATGTTGGGATCCTTGCTGCTCGGCCTCTTTGCCGTCGTCGCCACGCCGCGCGAAGAAGAGCCGCAGATCGTTGTGCCCATGGCAGACGTCTGGCTGCCCTTTCCCGGCGCCTCCGCCAAAATCGTCGAAGAGCAATTGACCAAGCCGTTCGAACGGAAGATCTCGGAGATCAAGGGGGTCGAATACGTCTATTCGATTTCTCGTCCGGGCGGCGCGCTGATCATCGTCCGCTTTTACGTGGGCCAGCCGATGGAGCAGAGCCTGGTCGATCTCTACGACAAGCTGATGTCGAACCAAGATCTCCTGCCACCGGGCGCGGGACCCTTTCTCGTCAAACCCAAAGACGTCAACGACGTGCCGATTGTGACCATTACACTCTCCAGCCGACGATACGGTGCCTTTGAACTGTCCCGCCTCGCCGAACAGGTATTGGAAGAAATCAAAAAAATCGGAGGGACGGCCGGCGGGTTCATCGTCGGCGGTACCCCGCGCGAGCTGCGGGTGCAGCTTGATCCCGCTCGGCTGAAAGCCTTTGGCATCACCCCCCTTCAGATTGCGGATATCATTCGGGATGAGAATCAGGCCCTCCCGACCGGTCGATTCGACAGCCGCAATCAGAGTTTCCTGGTAGAGGCCGGCCGGTTTCTTCGCTCGCGAGAAGATGTGGAGGGGCTGGTTGTCGGCGTCAACGAACGGAGGCCGGTCTATTTGCGGCAGGTGGCCGATGTGATCGACAGGCCGGCTGAAGCGACCAGTTACGTCTGGTTCGGACAGGGGGAAGCCGCCGCCCGCTCATCGTCCACCGAGCCGGCGTCACGGGAGCCGGCGTCGAGGCCGGATGATCAGGAATCCCTCTTCGAAGAAGAGTCGGCGGTGACCGTGGCCATTGCCAAGCAGGGCGGGGTCAACGCGGTGACCGTGGCCGAGCAGGTCATCCGCAAGGTCAAGGAGATGAAGGGTGTGTTGGTGCCGGCCGACGTCCGCGTCACCGTCACGCGTGACTATGGAGAGACGGCTCAGGAAAAAGCCAATGAGCTGCTGTGGCATCTGGCCGTCGCCGTTGTGGCGGTGGTCGTGTTTCTGGGCGTTGCCTTGGGCCCGCGGCCGGCCCTGGTGGTGTCGATCGCCATTCCCCTGACCCTGGCGTTGACACTCTTTACCTCCATGTTGATCGGGTACACGATCAACCGCGTCACGCTCTTTGCGTTGATCTTCTCCATCGGCATCTTGGTCGATGACGCCATCGTTGTCGTCGAGAACACCTATCGGCACCTGATGCTTCGCCAGTTTCCTCACGACGAGGCGTCGATCTACGCCGTTGATGAGGTCGGCAATCCCACGATCCTTGCGACCTTTACAGTGATCGCCGCGCTTCTGCCGATGGCCTTCGTCTCCGGTCTGATGGGTCCGTACATGAGACCGATTCCCATCAACGCCTCCATCGCAATGTTTTTTTCTCTGCTCGTCGCGTTTGTCGTGATTCCGTGGTTCTGCCGCACCTGTTACCGCGAGGGGGCGACCGTCAAGGGGGTCGAACATGAGGGGGGAGAAGCCGGTCTGATGGCAAGGATCTATCGGCTGGCGCTGACGCCGCTGCTGCAACGGCCCTTCTTGGCCTACTCGTTCTTGACTCTGGTGGTGCTCCTGCTGGTGGGGTCCTGTTTCATGTTCTACACGCGCCATGTGGCTGTGAAGATGTTGCCGTTCGACAACAAGAGCGAGATTCAGGTCGTGATCGACATGCCGGAGGGGACGACGTTGGAGGAAACCGCCCGTGTGGCGAAGGCGCTCACGTCCTACATCCGCACGGTGCCGGAGGTTCGCGACTATCAAGCCTACGTCGGCACGGCATCCCCCTTCAATTTCAACGGATTGGTCCGCCATTATTTTCTTCGGTCACAGCCGCACGAGGCCGACATTCAGATCAACCTGGCGGCCAAGGATGAGCGCAAAGCCCAAAGTCATGAAATCGCGCGACGGATCCGTCCGTCCATTCAGGACATCGCGCGCCGGTATGGAGCGAACGTCAAGGTCGTGGAAGTCCCGCCGGGTCCTCCCGTCCAGTCTGTGCTCGTGGCGGAAATCTACGGGCCGGACTATCAACGGCAACAGGCTGTGGCCAAGGAGATCCGCGCCCTGTTCGAGTCCACGCCCGGCGTCGTGGACGTGGACGATTCGGTTGAGGCTGATCAGGTCAAGTACATCGTAACAGTTGATCGGGCGAAGGCGGCGCTGGCCGGGATCTCAACGGAGGAGGTGGTGCAGACCTTGCGCATGGCGCTGGAAGGAACGGCGGTCGGATCGGTTCATATCCCCCAAGAGAAGCGACCGGTCCCGATTACTCTGCGCTTTCCCTTGGAAGAGCGGACGGGGCTTGAGCACCTGGGCGAGATCGCGTTGCGAACCAAGAGCGGCGGGCTCATGCCGTTGTCGGAGCTGCTCTCGGTTGAGCAGACGGTGCAAGAGCAAGCCATTTATCACAAGAATCAGAAGCCGGTGGTCTACGTGGTGGCCGACGTGGGAGGGGTAGGGGCGGAAAAGGCCGAAAGCCCGGTCTATGGAGTATTGGGCGTCGGACAGAAGCTGGAAGACTATCGACCGGCCGAAGGCTATCGGATCGAGCAATACTATGCCTTGCAACCCTGGTCGGAAGACACATTCTCGATGAAATGGGATGGCGAATGGCACATCACCTATGAAACCTTTCGCGACATGGGGGTTGCGTTTGCCGTGGCGATGTTGCTCATCTATTTGCTGATCGTGGGCCAGTTCCAATCGTTCCTTACGCCGTTGATCATCATGGCGCCGATCCCGCTCACGTTGATTGGTATCTTGCCGGGCCATTGGTTGCTGGGGTCGTATTTTACGGCCACGTCGATGATCGGGTTCATCGCGTTGGCTGGCATCATCGTCCGCAATTCGATTCTGCTGGTCGACTTCATCCAGCTTCAAGAGCGGAGCGGGGTTCCTCCGTTGGAGGCGGTGATCACGGCGGGCGTCATCAGGACCAGGCCGATTCTTTTGACGGCGGCGGCGTTGATGGTCGGCGCCTTTGTGATCATCCTCGATCCGATTTTTCAGGGGCTCGCGGTCTCGCTTCTGTTCGGAGTTGGGGCGTCCACGTTGCTCACGTTGATCGTAATCCCCGTGCTGTACTACCGTCTGGTAGGGAGAGGAGAGACCCGAACCGGGAAACTGACGACCGAAACCGTCGTGGGAAACGGTGAAGCAACTGTTCATCAGCCGCGCCAAGAAAACGTGCCGGTATGAGTCGGCGGCTGCGGCGTGCTGCGAGAGACCATCGTTTCTCTTGTCGCAGGATTCCCGTCGTGAAGAGATCGTCTGCTCGTCCCGACGGTTCACCGGCTGTTAACCTGTTGGAATCTCCCGGTTGGCGGCGCGGCCCATCCCGCCGCGCGTGGCATGGTTGTGGGGTGATGGAGCATCCTATGGCACTTCTTCAGCGGACAAGGATCATGACGGGCCGTCGCGTCGTTCGCACGGCGGTTATGTGCTTGGTGTGTGTCGGCTTCGTCGTTTCCGGCGGCCGGGCTGTCGGCGCGGAAGAGTCGTCGGGGGCGGGGCCTCCGGAACTCCGGCTCAGCTTGCGTGACGCCATTGAAGCGGCGATCGACAACAACGTCAATGTCCGTTTACTCAAAGAACGGATCGTGGCTGCGCAGGCCCAGGCCGACGCCAGTCTGGGAGCGTTATTGCCCAATGTGTCCGGGTACGTGAGCGGTCGTAGCCAGACAGTCAACCTGGCCGCGTTTGGCTTACCGATGGATCGGTTCGCGCAGTTTGGATTCACTCGCAGCGTGACCGAGCCGTTTCAGGTCTATGATGCCAGGGGCTCGTTGGTGCAACATCTCTTCAGCCTCAGCCTCATACAGCGGTGGCGCGCTGCCAAAACGGGCGTGGACGTAGCGTCGCTGGAAGCGGAGGTGACCAAGCGTGATGTCATGGCGACGGTCGGCTTGTTGTACATGGAGGCGTTGCGCGCTGACGAAGCCGTGAAGGCAAGGGAGGCCGACATCGAGCTCAGCCGACAACTGCTCAAGTTGGCGCAAGACCGTAAGGCCGCGGGCATTGCAACCGGACTGGACGTGACCAGGGAGGAAGTCCAATTGGAGAATCAGAAGCAGCGGCTGCTGGTGTCTCAGAATGAACGGGAAAGCGCGCGGCTCAACCTGCTTCGCGCTCTTGGCATCTCCTTCGACGTGCGGTTGATGTTGACCGACGAATTGAAATTGCTGCCCGTCGAATTCCAGCGGCCGGAGGAGGCGCTCGCCGCCGCGCGAGAGCGGCGGCTGGAATTGAAGGCGCAGGAAACGCGGCAAAAACTGGCGTCGCTCAGCCTCAGCTCTGTGGCCGGTGAACGGGTGCCGACGCTCTCGCTGAGTGGAAACTACGGGTGGATTGGGGTCAAACCGGAAGACGCGATGGCGACCCATTCGATCGGATTGACGTTCTCGATTCCTCTTTTTGACGGAGGTCAGCGGGAGGCCCGCATTTCCGAAACCAAAAGCCGGGTGAGGCAGGAGCTGATCCGCATGAAGGACGTGTCGGATCAAGTGACGTTGGAAGTGCGCAACGCGCTGTTGACTCTCGAATCTTCCATTCAGCAGGTCGCCGTCGCCGAAAAGGGCATGGAATTGGCGCTGAAGGAACTGGCCTTCGCACGGGATCGGTTTACCGCCGGATTGGGGACCAATATCGACGTAACGAACGCGCAAACCTCTCTGGCGCGGGCTCGGGACAATCAGATCGAGGCACTCTTCCGGTTCAACGCCTCGCGCATCAATCTGGCGAGGGCCAAGGGGGAAATCGAGCAGCTGTTTTGACGCCGCCGATCGTTATCTTCTTGTTTGCCGTCGCGGTTCCAATGCTGGTGGAGTCTCCGAACAGGGAGCGTCTTGTGTCCGGCAAACGGAGACATTCTCGTAGAGAACGGCGGAGAGTAGAGGAAAGGCGAACGCATGGGCGACCTGATGTTTCGTGGGAAAAGATTGGGGGGTGTGGCACTCGTCGTGGGTGTGGCCGTCGCGGCCTATCTGGTGGCCGAACGGTGGGCGGGAAATAGGGAATTGCCCGAAGGATTGATCCAGGTCAACGGTTCTATCGAAGGAGATCCCATCACGGTCTCCAGCAAATATGCCGGACGCATCCGCACCGTGTCGGTCCGCGAAGGGGAAACGGTGGAGGCCAATCAGGTGTTGATCCAATTAGATGACAGCCAAGCGGCGGCCAAAGTGAAGCAGGCCCGGTACGCCGCCCAGTCGTTGGACGCGCAAGTGGAGGCCGCGCGCGACCAGCTTGCGGTGCTGAAGCTCGAAATCCCCCTGAAGATTGAAGCGGCGGAGGCGCAAGTGGCCCGCGCCCAGGCGCTCTGGGAACGGGCCATCGTGCTGGAGCAGGAAGCAAGGGAGGATGCGGAACGATTCCAGCGGTTGGCCGACAAGGACCAAGCGTCTCTTCAACAACGTGATCAGGCGAGAGCCCGGTGGTACGTGGCGAGAAACGACGTGGCGGCCGCGCTCTCGGGACTTACCCAGGCAAAGAAGGAAGTGGCCCAGGCTCGACTTGAGTGGAATCGAATCAAGGCCGAAAAGGAGGAGCTGACGTCGCTTGAGCGGCAGCGGGACCATGCCTACGCCGTTCTGGAGGAAGCTGAGCGCACGCTCGAAGAGTTGACGATCACGGCTCCGGCAGGCGGAACCGTCACGACGAAGATGGCGGAGGTCGGAGAAATGGTGGCGGCCGGCTCCCCCCTCCTGGAGCTGGTCGATCTCGACAGGCTCTATCTCAAGGCCTATGTTCCTGAAGTGCTCGTCGGCAAGGTGCGGCTCAATTTGCCGGCTATGGTCTATACCGATGCCTTCCCCGACCAGCCGGTCGAAGCGCGGGTTCGCCACATTGCCTCCAAGGCAGAATTCACTCCCAAGGAGGTGCAGACCGCCGACGAGCGGGTCAAGCTGGTCTATGCCGTGAAGCTTCACCTGAATGAGAATCCCGATCATCGATTCACACCGGGTCTCCCGGCCGACGCCATCATCCGATGGAAAGAGGACGTAGCCTGGGTGAGACCACGGTAAGAAGATCAGCAAAGACTGGGGAACGGAATGTGAGGCGAGGGAGGAGCGTCTGTGCGTGAGCGAGGATCACCTATTGTCCGGGTGACGGGTGTGCGGAAACGCTATAACCGTCAATGGGCCCTCGATGGGGTTGATCTCGTGGTGGAAAGGGGAGAACTCTACGGGGTGATCGGTCCCGATGGATCGGGCAAGAGCAGCCTTCTCAAGTCGATCGCTGGAGTTCAAACATTCGACGGGGGAGGCATCGAAGTGTGTGGACTGCCACTGGCCTCGGAACAGGAGGCAGAGCGCATTAAGCCGAGGGTGGGATTCCTCCCCCAAGGGTTGGGAGCGAGCCTCTATCAAGAACTGTCGGTCGAGGAAAACATCGATGTCTTTGCCGATCTTCGCTCCATACCGCGGGAGGTGTCGGCCAAGCGGAAAGCATGGTTGCTCAACGTCACAAGGCTTGATCGGTTCCGTGACCGTCCCACCAAACATCTCTCGGGCGGCATGAAGCAGAAGCTCGGCTTGATCTGTGCGCTCATCCATGAGCCGGAGTTGGTCATCCTGGATGAGCCGACGACGGGGATTGATCCTGTCTCCCGCCAGGAGCTCTGGTCGATGCTCTCCGAGCTGCTGCACGAGAAAGGCATGACGGCTCTCGTTTCCACGTCGTACATGGACGAGGCTGAACGATTTCATCGGTTGTCCTTTCTGTCAAACGGGAAGGTGTTGATTGCCGGAACACCTGAGGCCGTGCGAACGTCGGTGACGGGATCGGTGGCCACCTTCCAAACGGCTGCGCCTGCCGCCGCAGGGGCGCGCTTGAGACCGATATTCGGGCAGGTCGAAACGGCCGGCCGGTCGGTTCGCGTTGTTGTCGGAATCGGCGACCGGGATGAGGCGAGGCGGTCCGTGGAGGCTGTGGCGGGAGATCTTGTTGGTTCGCCGATCGCCGTTGAGGAACCGGAATTGGAGGACATCGTCGTTTCATTGCTTGCTCGATCAGGAGGGAACGAACAGCCACCGGGCGAAGTGACCAGCCAGGGCTCGCCCTTTGATCGTGAGGAAGTGGCGATGCAGGCTGATGGATTAACGCGGGACTTTGGAAACTTTCGCGCCGTTGATGCCGTGTCCTTTCGGGTGAGGCAAGGGGAAGTCTTCGGTCTATTGGGTGCGAATGGAGCAGGCAAAACAACGGTGATCAAAATGCTCACCGGCCTTCTCGCCCCCACGGCAGGAACCGGGTTGGTCGCGGGAGTGGATATGAAGACGGCGGCTCGTTCCATCAGGGAGCGGATCGGCTACGTGTCGCAAGCCTTCTCTCTCTACCTCGACTTGACCGTCGTGGAAAACATCCGGTTCTTTGCCGGCATTTATGGCCTTGATCGGCAGACTGCTGCGGCGCGAGGGCGAGAGATTGTCGCTATGGCTGGACTTTCTGGCTATGAAGCGAGGTTGGCTGGCCAATTGCCGATGGGGCTTCGTCAACGCCTGGCGCTTGGTTGCGCGTTGGTCCATGATCCTCGGGTGTTGTTTCTTGACGAGCCGACCGCGGGCGTCGATCCGCCGGGGCGC
>JANDJJ010000111.1 GCA_024330945.1 Nitrospira sp.
ACGTGGAGCATCGGCGGGGGCAGGCCCTGACGGCCTCGGAAGTGGCCAGGAATCGGAGCCAATTGTTCGAGCAACAACAACAGCAAGAGGCGAAGGAACTCGACGACCTTGCACAAGTCGAAAAAGATTTGGAAGCCTCGCGCGAGGCGATCGAGGTCTCGCTGGCGCAGATAGAACGGGAACTCAAGGACCGCGAAGTCGTCTGCGCGGAGTTGGACCGGGAAATGGCCCGTCTTTTGGAACAACGGGAGACGGCGGCGGCCGACAAGGATCGTGGGCATCAAGAGCTCACCCGATTGGCTGTACAAGTGGGGAACGCGGAGCAGGCACGGACTCAGTTGGCGTTGCGTCTGGATGAGGTGGCCGAGCGCGAGACGCGGCTGAGAGCGCATCTGGCCGATGCACTGACCCAGCGGGCCGCGGTGAATTTGCAACGCGAGTCGTTGCGGCTGGAGCAGGGGGAAACAGGCAAGTTGGTGGAGAGTTTGCGGGAGCGGCAAGAACTGACTCGAAGAAATGCGGAGCGGGTCGCCGAAGAACTCCGGGCGTTCGACGAAGTGATTTTACGCAGGTCCGAGGAGGCGGCCGCGGTCGACTCTCGATTGAACGCCTTGCAGGGACTGGTGCGGGAAGAAATGGGATACGGGCGGCAGGGAAGCGACGAGGCGACGGCGTTGAAGTCTTGCGGCGGCGTCGGGGACGCGCTGGCCGAGTGGCTGACCGTTCCATCGGGATTGGATCGAGCCGTAGAAGCGTTCCTCGGCGAACGTGTGCACGGATGGGTGGTTGACGAACCGGCGGTCGCGATGCGGGCCGTCGAGTTTCTGCAGGAAAAATCGCTGGGACGCGGGACGTTCATTCCAAAACACCCTCGGTGGGAACAGACGGGGAGGCAGGTGGAGGAGTGGTGGACGGCGATAGCGGGACAGCCGGGTGTGCTGGGGCGCGCCGTTGAGCTGATTCAGGCTGAAGGAGATTTGCTCGCGGCTCGCGATAGTCTGTTCGATCGGGTCGTCTTTGTTGAATCTCTGCACGACGCCCTGCGGCTGTGGGAACAACGGATGTGGTTGGACCAACGGGGGCCCATCTTGGTCACGCGAGCGGGAGAGATTGTGGATGCTTCAGGGATCATCAGCGGCGGGCAGGCACGCGGAGATCGCGGGTTGCTGGAACGGCGGCGGGAAGTCGTTGATCTCCAAAGGGAGCGGATGATTATCGCAACGGCGCTCGAGCAGGACAAGCAACGGCGGTTGGAATTACAGGCCAAGGCCGAGGGACTCTCGGCGCAAATGAAGCAGGTCACGGACGATTTGCGTGGGGCCGAGATGCGCGAACTGGCGTTACGCAAAGATGATCAGGCGTCGAATCAAGTGGCGGCCGACCTCGACATCAAGGTGAAACATATTGAGGCGGACATTTCCAGGAACAAGGCGGCCGGTGAGCGATACGCGGAGGAAAAGAGAACGATTGAGGCGCAGCTTCGACAATGGGTGTTCGAGAAGGCCGAACGCGAGACGACCTTGACTCGAATGCAGGAGCGGCTGGTCGAGATCGACGGCCAGGGGCGGGCGCTTCAGGAGCGGCTCACCGAAGCGCGACTGCTGTTGGAAGGGCTACGGGCCAAACAAGAGCATGAACAGGCCGATCTGGCTCGCGTCACGCAGCAGCAGACGGACATGAGCCGACGGCGTCAATCGTTGACCCAGCATCTGCAAGAGTTGGCGCGCGCGATTCAGGACGGCAAGGAGGAGCAGGCGAGACAGGAAGCGGTCTTCCGGGAACTCAGTGCATCGGCGGCGCAGCTCGGTGCCGATCTGGCATCGGCCCAAGAGCGGCAGGCTCAGGAATTGTCCGTTCGCCAGACGTTGGAAGCCGGCGCGGAGGAGATACGAAGAGAGATGGCGGCGGTGCGCGAGGTCCGAATGGGAGTGGAGATACGTCGGGCTCAGTTGCAGACTCAATTGAGTATGGTTGAAAGCACATTGTCGGGAACCTATCAATTGGAACCGCGGACGCTGGCCGAGGATCAACCGACGTCGGATGATCAGCCGGCGTCGGGAGGGGAGGAAGGCGCGGTACCACCGTTGACAGGATGGTTGGATGACGAGATCAAGGAGCAGCTTCAGAAATTGCGCGAGCGGTTGGATCGGATGGGCCCCATCAATCTGGCGGCCATTCGTGAACATGAGGAGTTGGAGCAACGGCACACGTTTCTTTCAACACAGGAGCAGGATCTTTCCAATTCAATCGCCTCGCTGAAGGCCATTATTCAGCGGATCAACCGTACGACTAAAGAGATGTTTGCCTCGACTTTCGAGGATTTGCAGCAAAAGTTCGGTGAAGTGTTCGGCCAGTTTTTCCCCGGAGGCCGGGCTGAGCTTCGGCTTGTCGAGGATCCGCCTTCGGAAGACACCGGCGAGCCGGGGGATCAAGAACCCGGCATCGACATCGTCGCGCAGCCGCCGGGCAAACGGCTCAAGAGCATCACGATGCTGTCGGGGGGAGAGAAAACTCTGACGGCGATGGCGCTGTTGTTCGCCAGCTTTCTGATCAGGCCGACGCCGTTTTGTCTTTTGGATGAAATCGATGCGCCGTTGGATGAAGAGAACATCGGGCGGTTCACCGCGGTGTTGCGGGATTTGTCGCGGAACGCTCAGTTTTTGGTCGTGACTCACAATAAACGAACGATGGCGATCGCCGACTCCCTCTTCGGAGTCACGATGGAAGAGCCGGGAGTCTCCAAGTTGGTGTCCGTACGGTTGGCCGATCTTCAACCGACGTGATGCTCGAAAAAGCCGTGCCAGTAAAGGGCTTTTTTGCACGGTCGCTTGACTCCATCAGGGCTGTTTGTTATAAGCCCCCAGGCACTTCGGGGCATACGGGGTGTCATCATGTGGGAAGCCGTCGTTCGCCCACGTCTCAGCGTCCAAGTAGGTCTCGTCATACGTCTCGTGCCAGAAAGATCATATGAACCTCATTCGCTCGCTTATCAATCGTCTCTCTGAAGGTCTGCTTTCGAGCGGTCCGGGGAAGCTCAGCCATGCCGTCGAGCCTTCCCCAGCGCCATCGCTTCGGCTCGTCTCTGAGAAGATGGCGGGGTTGCCGTCGTTGGAGCCGGTGACTCGGCGTGCGACCAGCCATGCTCACAACCAGCCTGACGCGATCGACGACGCCATCCGGCGAAGCCAGGCGTGGTTCCTGAACCGCCAGCATGGGGAAGGATACTGGGTGGCGGAACTTGAGGCGGACACTACGTTAACGTCCGAATACATCATGCTCCGCCGATTTCTTGATCGCGTGGACTCCGATCGTGAAGAGAGGGCCGTGCGGTACTTGAAGGCCACGCAATTGCCCGACGGCGGCTGGCCGATCTATTACGGCGGACCAGCGGAAATCAGCGCGTCCGTCAAGGCGTATTTCGCCCTCAAATTGACCGGCGTATCGGCAGACGAGCCGTTTATGGTTCGAGCCAAGGAACGTATTCTGGCCATGGGCGGCGTGGTGCAAGCCAACGTCTTTACCAAGATCGCCCTGGCGCTGTTCGATCAATACGATTGGGAAGGCGTGCCGCACATGCCCGTCGAGATCATGTTGCTGCCGAAGAAGTTTTACTTCAACGTCTATGCCATCTCGTATTGGTCGCGGGCCGTCCTGATTCCCTTGCTCATCGTGTTTGCATACCGTCCGGTGTGCCGGATTTCGCGTGAGCAGGGTATCGATGAACTCTATCCCGTTCCCCGCCGGACGATTCGCTATTGGAACTACCCGCCGTTCAATAAAGATCAGGATTGGTTTACGCCGCACAATTTCTTCGTGGCGCTTGATGCGTTGCTGAAGGTCTATGATCGGATGCCTCTGCGGGCGTTGCGCAGAAAAGCCTTGAAAAAGGCCGCCGACTGGATGCTGGAGCATATGAAGGGAACCGGAGGGCTTGGCGCCATATATCCGGCCATGGCCAACTCCATCATGGCGTTACAGTGCATGGGCTATGACGCGGACGATCCCCTTGTCGTCAAGGCGTTGCGTGAGATCGAGGAGTTGGAGGTATACGATTCGGTGAAGCTGGACGGCCGGTCTGTTCCCGCCCTCCATCTGCAGCCCTGCTTTTCTCCGATTTGGGATACGGCGTTGCTCATCAATGCCATGATCGAGTCCGGCATGCCGCAGGATCATCCCGCTTTGCAGAAGGCTGCGGCGTATCTGATGTCCAGGCAGGCCAAGAAGCAAGGAGACTGGATCGTCTCCTCCCCTGCGGCCGAACCCGGCGGATGGTACTTCCAGTTCGAGAACGAGTTGTATCCGGATGTTGATGATTCCGCCGTCGTGCTCATGGCGCTTGCGAAATTGAAGATGGCTCAAGCCGCCGAACAACGGGAGTCGATCCGCCGCGGCATGAAGTGGGTTCTGGCCATGCAAGGGTCGGACGGAGGATGGGGAGCGTACGATAAGGATAACAATCGCGTCGTGTTCAACTATATTCCTTTTGCCGATCACCGGGCGTTGCTGGATCCCAGTACGTCGGACTTGACCGGACGATGTCTGGAGATGCTGGGGACGTTGGGGTACGATCGGACGCATCCTGCCGTCGAGCCGGCCTTGGCGTTTTTGAAGAAGGAACAGGAGCAGGATGGAAGTTGGTATGGACGGTGGGGCGTCAACTATATTTATGGAACGTGGTCCGTCCTGGCGGGCCTTCGCGCCATAGGAGAAGATCCGTCGTCTCCGTACATCCGCCGGGCCGTGTCATGGTTGGAATCGAAGCAAAATCCGGATGGCGGCTGGGGTGAATCCTGCCTGTCGTATGCGGATCCCGCCTTCAGCGGCAAAGGGGAGAGCACGCCGTCGCAGACGGCCTGGGCCTTGATGGGGTTGATGTCCGCCGGCATGGTGGATTCATTCAGCGTCGCACGCGGGGTGCAATTTCTCCTGCGCCATCAAATGAAGGACGGCTCATGGGAAGAAGTTCGCCATACTGGTACAGGATTCCCGCGTGTGTTCTACCTCCGTTATCATTGGTACTGCCAGTATTTCCCGCTGTGGGCGCTCGCGATGTACCGGAACCTCCGAGCTCGAGGGAAAACGCGGGCGGACGAATTGCGCCATCATGTCCAGGCTGCCGGATGGCAGCGGGCTGATCATTGACCGCTGAAGATTCCGCCTCTCCGATCGATTTCTTTCTTCTTTCCGGGACAATGCCGATCAAGCGGGTTGCACTGTTCGCTGCGACTTCATGGGAAACAGAGGCCGTCCGTGCTGCGTTCGGAACGGAAACTCGGCAGGATGTCGATGGCATGGCGGTCCTGGTGTATAAGGAAGGCACCCGCGAGTATTGGTTGGCCAGAACCGGTATCGGTCCGGAGAAGGCCAGCCGGGCCGCCCAAAGACTGCTGATGCGTCACCCCTTCAGTCTGGCGGTTTCGACCGGGTTTGCCTGCGCTCTTGTCCCAACGGAGATCGGGGCGTTGCTGCTCGGCCGTGAGGTGATTGCCATGGAAAAAGGAGGCGTCGGTCGGCTCTCGGTAATGGAGATACCGGAGGATGAAGGGGAAACGATGATTCGGTTGGCCCAGGCAAGCGGACAAGTCAACCACGTCGGTCGATTCGTCTCCACTGATTGTATTGTCGGCAGCGCGGCGGACAAACGACAGTTTGCTCGCCTTACCGGTGCGGTCGGTTTGGATATGGAGAGCGCGGCGCTGGCGGAGGAGGCGCGGCGCGCCCGCGCGTCGTTTGTCATCGTCCGCACGGTCTCGGACCTCTTGGACGAGGATCTTTCTCTGGATTTCAACCTGTTTCTCCACCCGGCCGGTTGGCTGAAGGGCATGGCCTCGGTGGTAGGGCATCCCTCTCGATTGGCTGGTCTGTGGCGGCTCGGTCGGCAAAGCCGGACGGCGGCCGGCAATCTGACCTCGTTTTTCAGGCGCTATATCGGTACGGTTGCCGGACGATTCAAAGACTGACGGCTCACAATCCCCTATGATCACGATGCTGGAACGGCTCGGACGCTGGACGATGAACCTGGTCGGTGAGATGGGCCGGATGCTGATCTTCGTGGTTTCGGCCGTTGCCTGGCTGTTTCGCCCCCCGTTCCGGGTCGTTCAGATTGTGAAGCAACTGCATTTCATCGGATACAAGTCGACGTTCGTCGTCGTATTGACGGCCGCCTTCACGGGCATGGTGCTGGCTCTTCAAGGGTACTACACGCTTCGGAAATTCGGATCCGAAGGGCTGCTGGGTTCGGCAGTGGCGCTCAGCATGATTCGGGAACTGGGGCCTGTGCTGGCGGCGCTGATGGTGACGGCTCGAGCCGGCTCGGCGATGACGGCGGAAATCGGCATCATGCGGATTACGGAACAAATCGACGCCCTCGATACCATGGCGGTCAATCCGCTCCAGTACTTGATTGCGCCGAAGCTTGTCGCCGGCTTGATCGGCGTCCCGCTGCTGGTGGCGATTTTCGACGTCGTCGGGATTTACGGCGGCCACCTGGTTGGCGTGGAGTTGTTGGGCGTCAATGCCGGTTCCTATTGGAATTCAATCGCATCGTCGGTCGAATGGAAAGACGTGTACGGGGGCATTCTCAAGTCCATCAGCTTCGGACTGATCGTCAGTTGGGTCTGTACCTACAAGGGGTTTTACACCAAGATGAGCGCAGAGGGGTTGGGGACGGCCACGACGGAGGCGGTGGTGTTATCCTCGGTTCTGATTCTCGTGTGGGATTATTTCTTGACGTCGGTGCTGTTGTAAAGAGCGGTCGTCCGGTTGAAGGCTGCAGACCTCGAATCCGTGGAAGATGATCAAACTGGTCGGTGTGACGAAAACCTTGGGCGGGCATCCGGTGCTGCGGGGGGTGGACCTTGTCATTCCGCCGCGGAAGCTGACGACCATCATCGGCCGCAGCGGAGAAGGCAAGAGCGTGCTGCTCAAACACATGATCGGGCTGATGCAACCCGATTCAGGAGAAGTGTGGGTCGATGGGATGGAAATCTCGCGATTGCGGGGCCGCGCGCTCAACGATGTCCGCAAACGGTTTGCGATGCTGTTTCAGGGGGCGGCGCTGTTCGACTCGCTGACGGTGTTCGAGAACGTGGCGTTTCCGTTGCGTGAACGACTTCGCATGAAAGGGCCGGAGGTCGCCGGCCTCGTCGAAGAGAAATTGGAGCAGGTCGGTCTGGCCGGGATGGGACATAAATTCCCCGCCGAGCTGAGCGGGGGCATGCGCAAACGCGCCGGCTTAGCGCGGGCGCTGGTCATGCAGCCGGAGATCATTCTCTTTGATGAACCGACGACCGGCCTTGACCCGCTGATGGCCAAGTCGATCCATGATCTCATTGTCGGCATGCAGCGCAAATTCGGGTTCACCGCCGTGATGGTCAGCCATGAAATTCCGGAAATTTTCGGCATTTCCGACTATGTCGCCATGTTGAAGGGCGGACGCATTGCGCTGATGGCGGAACCCCTGGAGTTCCAACGGACGCAAGATCCGGACATTCGGGAATTCATCTCGGTCGGGGGGACCGTCTCATTGCGCGTGGTTTCTCCTGGCTGGTAAGCGGGTCAGAGGGAGTACGGCATGGAGAAAAGTAGGCTGGAATTGACCGTCGGGGTATTCGTGCTGGTCGGGATCGTCTGTTTGGGCTATCTCTCGATCAAGCTTGGCAAGCTGGAATTGGTCGGCGGCGATCTGTACGAGGTGGACGCCCCGTTTAACTCGGCGTCCGGTCTCAAACCCG
>JANDJJ010000112.1 GCA_024330945.1 Nitrospira sp.
TGGTTCGGAGAATCGCTCGATCCAACGGACATGGCCCGTTGCCACGACGTCCTTCGATCCTGCGACGTGTTGTTGATCATCGGAACGTCCGGCGTGGTCTATCCGGCGGCCGGTTTTGCCGCCATCGCCAAGCAAGCGGGAGCGTTCATGGGGGAAATCAATCCCGACGAAACGCCGCAGACCGATCTCGCTGATGTCTCGTTGCGCGGACGAGCGAAAGACGTGGTGCCACTGCTTCTTAGCGACGGATGAAGACGTTCCGATCGATCGAGCACGAGAGCCGTTCCTCTCACTTCCGATGCTTATAATCCCGGCCGAGCCGCGTTATCACTTCATCCACTTCATCCAGGGTTCGCACGGCATAATCCCTTTGATTCCCGTGCGTACCCTCTCGATCCAACAAAACGGCGTGCAGCCCGGATCGACGGGCTCCCTCCAGGTCGTCCCGCACGCTGTCGCCCACGTGCAACGCCTCTTCCGGATCAACGGCATGTTTGTTGAGGGCCAATTGAAAAATCTTGGAGGCCGGTTTCGCCGCCTGTGCCAGGCTGGAAATCGTCACCGTGTCGAACAAATCGGCGATCCCCAGTCCTCGCATGACTGAAAACAGGCGCGAATCAAAATTCGAGATGACTCCCAATTCCAGCTCCCGCTCCTTCAATCGCGTCAGCGTCGATACCGTCTCCGGAAAGAGTTCCCACGAGGCGGGATCTTCAAAGACTTCAAAGACACGGTCGAAAAAATCGTCGAACCGTTCGAACATACCAACACGGTAGAACACACTATGGACAATATCGAACCACCACAAACGCTCGCTTTGTTTGATGTGAACCGGTTCCGTCGTTGCAAAGACCGGCGGCGGGGCCTCACGAAAAGCACGGCCGAACGCCTCCTTGATCGCGACAAGAGAATCGGATTTCTGATGAAAACCAAACTGGACGGCATGCTTGAGATAGATCTCGGCGACCGACCCGCGCACACGAAACAGCGTGCCAGCGGCATCGAAGAAGACGACTCGTATGGAAAGATCGTCTCGCGTCATTCCGTCATCCGTCCGCACGTGCGACCTGTCTCCGCTTCAACGCGGCGTGTGACGTCTGTACACGAGCCAAACCGCGGTTTTCTTGACAAAGCCTCCCCTCACTGTTAGCTTCGAGCACAACCTGAGAACGCCCATGTCGGCTCCCATTTTCATCGTTGACAGCAGTCCCGCCGTGCGTCGGATGGTCGAACAGATTTCGACACCGGAGGGGTTTGAAGTCCTGGGATTTCAAGACGGCCCGTCCGCGTTGGAGGCCGCCAGACAAACCAATCCTGCGATCATTATTGCAGACTACCACCTCGATCACATGACGTTCTCGGGATTTTGTCGAGAAATCCATAAGCTGGAGCACTTGTCGGAAACCAGACTGATTTCGCTGATCAATTCAGCCGATCACCCCGATGAAGGACACCTTCGATCCTTGGGCGTGACCGCTTGCCTGAACAAACCTGTTCAAGCAGATGAACTCCTCGACGCCATCAGAACAACGTTCGAGCGACATCATCATGCGCAGAACGGTGCGAGTCTCAAGCGGCGAACGTGGCCGCCGACGTCCGCTTCGACCGATTCCGATCAGGCACACGATGTGGGAACGCCCATTTTGAACGTGTCTTCCGATCGGCAAGGAGAACAAGTCGTGACTCAGCATGAATCGTCGCAACCTTCCGTCTCAATCGCGCCAACTCCCGCCGGTCCCCAAGACGCGATAAAAGGCTTCGTCGACCAAATCCTGCAATCCACCGTCAAAGAAATCGAGAGTCGCTTCGCCGAGATCCTGCCTCGCATGGTCGAAGAAACACTCGCTCGTCATGGGGAGCCCATGATCGAACGCGAAGTAGGAACAAGGCTCGGGGAGATGCTGTCGGCCGATCGGCTGGCCCCGCTCATCCAGCCGGCGATCTCCCAAGAACTCCCCGCTCTGGTGAGAAAAGAAATGGCGCAGAGCGAACCGCTTATCCGACAAGCCGCTTCCGACACGGCCGGCCTTTTGCTCAACGAGAAGCTCGACCGGTGGATCACCAACCACGCCGAAGCCGGTCTGCGCGAACAAGTGTCTGACTTGCTTCGTGCGCGCATTGAGGCGATGGATCACACGATCAAAGACGAAGTGCAATCGACGGTAACCCAGCGGGTGATGTCGCAGGTCGATCACATCGTACGGTCAGTCGCTCAAGAAGCGATCGACCGGTCGGTCCAACACGTGGTTCCTGAACTCGCCGAACGGCACATCAAGGCTGAACTCAAGCGGCTGACCGATCCTGACTGAAACGCCTCTCTTTTCCTATCCTTTCTTTCCTCGCTTTGCCGCCGCGCGGCGAGTCTTGGCCAGCGCCTTCAGCCGTTTCACGTTTTTTCTGTGTTTCTTTCTCGTTTTTCGATCCTTCTCGCGTCCTCGTGCCATGCCGTCTCCCTGCGATAAAAGAATTGAACTCCCGGTGACGGCGATTGTATAGCATAGGGCGGACAGGGTCACAAGCAGCCGGCTCCGTTTTCGGCGGCATCGATACATGCTAAGATGCCGCCCGCTTCAAGAACCGTTGGAAGGATACCAGTCTATGGCCGTGCCCCAACTAAGCAAAACATACGATCCTAAAGCCGTCGAACCACGCTGGTCTCAGTTTTGGATCGAGAAGCGATACTTTCATCCGTCGATCGACCATCCCGGCGAACCCTACTGCATCGTCATCCCGCCTCCGAACGTGACCGGTTCGCTCCATGTCGGCCACGCGCTGAACCATTCGCTCCAGGACATTCTGATCCGATGGCGACGGATGCAGGGGCGCAATACCCTCTGGCTTCCGGGAACCGACCACGCCGGCATTGCCACGCAAAACGTCGTGGAAAAACGATTGCTGGCGGAAGGACTCTCGCGCGAAGCCCTCGGCCGAGACCGGTTCATCGAACGGGTCTGGCAATGGAAAACCGAGTCGGGCAACACGATCATCAATCAACAACGGCAGCTCGGCGAATCCTGCGACTGGGATCGGTTGCGATTTACGATGGACGAAGGACTGTCCAGAGCCGTCCTCGAGGTTTTCGTCAGGCTGTACGAGGACGGGCTAATTTACCGGGGCGAACGACTGATCAATTGGTGCCCACGTTGTCTCACCGCCCTCTCGGATATTGAAGTTGAACATGAAGAAGTCAAGGGAACCCTCTATCACATCAAATATCCGCTGGCTGATGATCCTGCCGCCACTCTGGTCGTGGCTACCACCAGACCGGAAACGATGCTCGGTGATACGGCGGTTGCCGTCCATCCTGACGATCCTCGTTACCGCCACCTTGTTGGAAAAACGGTTCGCTTGCCGCTGACCGAGCGGGAGATTCCCATTGTCGGAGACCCCATTTTGGTCGATCTCGAGTTTGGAACCGGCGCCGTCAAGATCACCCCGGCCCATGATTTCAACGATTATGAGGCCGGCGAACGGCACGGGCTGCCGCGGCTTGCTCTTTTTGATCACCGGGCGTTGCTGGATCATCGTTCGATGGTGAAAGCGGGCGTTGATTCCGATGTCGCCTCGGCTTTGGCAACACTGCCTGTTCAGAAAGCGCGAACCACAATTGTCCAACTATTAGCCGATCGTGGTCTCTTAGTGAAACGAGACGACCACCGGATGGCCGTCGGCAAATGTTATCGCTGCAAGACCGTTGTGGAGCCTTATCTGTCACCCCAATGGTTCGTCAAGATTCAACCGCTTGCCGAGCCCGCCATCAAGGTGGTTGAAGAGGGTCGCATTCGAATTATTCCGGAAGGATGGGTCAACAACTATCTCGGCTGGATGAGGAACATCAAGGATTGGTGCATCTCCCGCCAGATTTGGTGGGGCCATCAGATTCCAGCCTGGTACTGTCGCTCATGCAATGACCGCTATCTCATCGCCCAGGAGGCGACGACCGCTATCCTGCAAGGCGCCAGACCGATCGTCGCCAAACAGGCCCCCTCTCAATGCCCCACGTGCGGCGATTCCCGGTTCATGCGCGACCCCGACGTGCTTGATACCTGGTTTTCCTCCGCTCTCTGGCCCTTCTCGACCCTGGGATGGCCGGACCAAACGCCGGAACTGAAACGCTACTATCCCACCTCAACTTTGGTGACCGGCCTTGACATTCTGTTTTTCTGGGTCGCCCGCATGATCATGATGGGGCTCAAGTTCATGGGAGACGTGCCGTTTCGCGATGTGTATATCCATGCCCTGGTTCGCGACGCGGAAGGCCAAAAGATGAGCAAGTCCAAGGGCAACGTGATCGATCCGCTCCATGTCATGGACAAATATGGAGCGGACGCCCTGCGTTTTACCCTGGCCTCCATGGCCTCGCCCGGCCGGGACGTCAAGTTGGCCGAAGAGCGGATCGAGGGCTATCGCAACTTCGCCAACAAAATCTGGAACGCCGCCCGTTTTGCATCGATGTATCTCAACGGACCTCGGACCGCCACCCCTCTGAGCGAGCGCCCGTTCCCGGACCGCTGGATCGTGAGCCGCCTTAATCGGACGATTCAGACCGTCTCGTCGGAATTGGAGGCCTATCGATTCGATCGCGCTGCTTCGGTTCTGTATCAGTTCATATGGCACGAGTACTGTGATTGGTATGTGGAGCTCATCAAACCGACGCTACAAGATACCTCCCATCCCGACGGTCCGACGACGCGACAAACCCTCGCCGACACGCTTGAAACGACCATGCGGCTGCTGCATCCTTTCATGCCGTTCATCACGGAGGAAATTTGGCAAACCATTCCCCACGAAGGAGACAGTATCGCCGTGCAATCCTACCCGACGGCGGATGTCACGAAAATCGCGCCGGACGTTGAACGGGAGTTCGCCCTCCTCGAACAGACGATCGGATTAGTTCGTATCGGTCGCGTCCTGTTGAATCACCCGCCGGGGCAACCGGTTTCCTTTTCCGTCAGCCACGTCGATCAGGATCTGCATCATCGACTTCGCGGCCTTCACCATCACTTGACTCATATGAGCCGTGGGGCGGTCAACGTGACACCTTCGAACGAATGGCCGATGGGAAAACTATTGCGCCTGGTGGCGGAAGGTTTGTCCGTAGGCCTCGCGGTCTCGAACGACGTCGATCTTGGGAAAGCGCTTGATCGCTTGACCGACCAAATCGCCGAGGCGGACAAGGAGGCCTCGCGGCTCGAAGCCAAACTGGCCAATCCGGAGTTCTCCAGCAAGGCTCCTCCTGAAGTCATTACGGAACATCGGGAGCGACTTCGGACCTTGACGCGCGACCGTGCTCTCCTCGTCAGCAGTCGTGAACAGTTGCAGGCCATGTTGGGGAGCTGAACGATGACAAGGCTCCCTGCCGCGGAAATCCGGCGTGCCGTTCGGTTGGCGTTGGAAGAAGACCTCGGCCGCGGTGACGTGACAACGAGTGCTCTGTTTCCCAAGCCGGTTCCAGCCCGGGCTACGATCGTTGCGCAAGAGCCGCTCGTTGTGGCCGGGCTGTCCGCTGCTGTTCAAACCTTCCTTGCCGTCGATCCTTCGCTTGCGGTCACGGTGGAACGCCGAGACGGTGAACCGGCCAAGAAGGGGGAAATCGTTCTGCACGTAACCGGTGACGGACGATCTATTCTCCAGGCTGAACGGGTGGCTTTGAATTTTCTTCAATACCTGTCCGGGATCGCAACCTTGACGAGAAAATTCTGTCTGGCTGTTCGAGGCTATCCGGTGCGGCTCATGGATACGAGGAAAACAATACCGGGGTGGCGGGCGCTGCAAAAATGGGCCGTTCGACTGGGCGGCGGTGTCAACCACCGGATGTCGCTTCAGGACGGCATCTTGATCAAAGACAATCATCTCGCCCTCCTCCATCCTGCCCGGCAGGCCGTCCGAGCTGCCTGTCGCTTGGCTGCTTCCGCCGAACCGCCGGCAAAACCGATCATCGTCGAAGTGGAAACACTTTCGCAGGTCCGGCAGGCTCTTGCCGCAAAGGCCGATATTGTCCTGTTGGACAATATGTCCCCCTCCCTTGTCCGTCGAGCGGTACGCCTCATCAATGGACGGGCGATCGTGGAAGTGTCGGGCGGCGTCACCCTCAAAAACGTCCGCGCCATGGCCGCAGCGGGAGCGGATCGTATCTCCATCGGCGCCTTGACCCACTCCGCTCCGGCGGCGTCGTTCAGTCTGATTCTTAAGCCGTTACGGAGCCGTCGTTCTTCATAAATCATGACGTCCTCTACACCGCTGACGCTCGATGACATTCGCAGCACCTTGGCGACCGTTCAGCTTGGACGGCGGCTTTACGTGCATCACGAAGTGCCGTCGACGAACTCCGAAGCGATGGCTCTTGCCCAAGCCGGAGCGGAGCATGGCACCGTCGTGGTGGCGGACAGTCAATCGGCCGGCAGAGGCCGCCTGAGCCGTCCATGGCACTCCCCGGCCGGCGCAAATCTTTATTGCTCGATAATCCTCAAAGACGAGGGGCGGACCATCGGAGACGTGGAATGGCTGTCTTGGATCCCGCTCGCGAGCGCATTGGCCGTGGCGGAAGCCGTGCAAGTCATCGCCTCAATCTCTTTGTCTGTAAAGTGGCCGAATGATCTGCTGTATCAAGACCGGAAAGTCGGCGGGATTCTTTGCGAAAGCCTCCGTACGCCGATTCAGGGTTCCGTCGTCGTCATTGGGATCGGCATCAATGTCAACTTGCCTCAGGAGTCATTCCCCGAAGAGTTGCGACAAACGGCAACCTCTCTGTTTGAAATTGCAAAGAGCTCCATCGATCGGAACCGGTTGCTCGCGCAACTCTTGTATGAGTTGGAACAAGTAGCCCGTGAGTTGACAACCCATGGATCAAGCCATTTGCGGCCAGCTTACCTGAATCGCTGCTGCACGATCGGCAAACGGGTTCGCGCGATCTTGGGAGCGGAGCAAGAGATCACCGGAACGGCCGAGTCCATTTCATCGGACGGCGCGCTGCAAGTCCGTCCCCATTTCACCGCGCCGGCGGGATTGCCACCTGAATTGATTAACATCCATGCCGCGGACGTCATTCACCTCCGCGAGTAACACTCCGCATCGGTGCCTGCTTTTCGGCACATTGCCGGAACAAGCTGAGACCGTCGCCCGTCGTCAATTGTGTCGAGCCTGCAAAGACCGGCTCATCCATCGGCTCAGCAGAGCAGATTTGAAAAAACGAAACGCCGATCCAGGTTGTACCAGATCACGATATTGCTTGGTTCCCGCCATCACGTCCGTGACAGTTTCACAGAGTCGCCGTCCCTCTTTTGAGAAGGCCCATGTCCTGATACGCGGACAGTCGTACAGGAAACGGGCCAGCATGCGGCCTGCGCGGATGTCTGGGAGAATGGCTTTGGCAACGAGGCGACAGTAGGCATCTTCGACGATTTCCTTCTGCAAACGTCCGTTGATCAAGGATTCGGCCGCCAGCAAACCACTCCTGACGGC
>JANDJJ010000113.1 GCA_024330945.1 Nitrospira sp.
TCTCTCCAAGGAACAGGCGTCGTTCGAGCGGCCTCCCGACGACCTTGTCGCCCGCGTTCGCCAAACGAAGACAGCCTACGAGGAAGCGTTGGTTCGCCTCAAACGGGCCGGCCCGGAACTCAGCACGTTCGTGGCGGTTGACCCGCTGACCATCGAACAGGCGAAAAAACTGCTCGAGCCCGGCGTCGGGCTCCTCTCCTACAAGGTGACGGACGATCACGTCTACTTGTGGCTGATCACGGCGTCGCGAACCAGGTTCTACCAGACGCCGACAACAGCGGGAGCAATCGACCGCCTGGTCCGAAACTATCGGACAAGGGTCCAGAAACTGGAATCGGTCTCCGAGGAACTCCGCCAACTGGCTCAACTGCTGATCGAACCAGCCGCCCAAGATGTAGAGGGGCTGCACTACCTGGGAATCATCCCCGACGGGCCGCTGCACTTCCTCTCGTTCGCGGCCCTGCCGCTGGGCACCGGCTCCTTGATCGACACCTATCCCCTCTTCTATTCACCCTCGGCCTCGGTGCTGAAATTTACTTTTTCGAAACGCAAAGACGCCAAACACACCAAAATCCTGGCGATCGGCAATCCCGATCTCGGCAACTACAACTACCAACTTCCAATGGCGGAACTGGAGGCACGGAGCATCCGGTGGGAGTTTCCGAATCTAGACATTCTTACAGGCGCCATGGCGACCAAAGAATGGCTGGTCGCCAACGTGTCTCGATACGGGATCATCCACCTGGCCACCCACGGAGAATTCGATGACATCAATCCGTTGTTATCGTCGCTCTGGCTGGCCTCACCCAATCCGGACAATCGAAGGCTGACAGTGCGTGAGGTGTTCGGCCTCACGCTGAACGCCGATCTCGTCACGTTAAGCGCCTGCCAGACCGGACTGGGGCGGTTGGAGGCGGGCGAATTGATCGGCTTGAACCGCGCCTTCATGTACGCCGGCACCCATACATTGGTGTCGGCGCTCTGGCGCGTGGACGATTTGGCAACGTCTCTCCTTATGAAACACTTCTACCGCAACTATACGCAGCAGGATAAGGCCGGCAGTCTTCGACAGGCTCAATTGTTGATCAAAAAGGACTTTCCCCATCCAGCTTACTGGTCTGGGCTGGTATTGGTGGGCGATTATCGGTAAAGTTACAGCATTGCGAGGTCATCATGCCGCGATTACGGTTTGCTCTTGTCATCTTCATGCTGGGAATCTTGGTGACGCTGAGTCCCGCCATCTTGTTGGCCCAAACCATGTACATCAGCCGCGACGAAGTCAAAATGACGGAGGAGAAGTCCCCGACCTCCAAGGTTGTGGAAACACTCCGTCGGGGAACCCAGGTTCGAGTCATTGAGAAGAGCGACCGCCATTTCAAAGTCCAGACTCCGTCCGGGAAAACCGGCTGGGTCTTTAAGTTTACGCTGAGCAATCAAAAAGCCGGTGGCGGAGGTAGCGATCTTCTCTCAGTGGTGACCGGCGACACCCGCATTGCAGCCCGCGAGGCCGGCACCGGCGGGAGTATCAGAGGATTGAAAGAAACATCCGAACGGTACGCGACGACCAAACATGTGGATCAAGCCGCCAAGGATGCGGTCCAGAGGATGGAGGACCGCGTCATCCCGCGGGACGAGTTGCTCAAGTTCCAACGGGAAGGATCGGTCGGAGAATTTTCGGGGGAGACGCCATGAACGGAACCATCAAGAAAACATGGATGATCACGTGTATGTCGCTCGCGTTGGTGAGCGGAACCGTAGACCGATCGTGGGGGATTTTGGACCAACTGCTCCCGCCTCCCGCCGACAAGAAACCAAGCCAATCAAAAGGCCAAGCCCAGCCCTCCGAGCAAAGGGGCCTGGTGGACGGGATCGGCGGATTGCTGGGAGCCAAGGAAAAAGACCTCGACCTCATCAAGAAGGGACTCAAGGCCGCTCAAGCCCTTCAACCGATCGGGCTTGAAGAAGAACTCGCCATCGGTCAAGCCGTGGCCATGGAAGCGTTCACTCGATTCGGCGGAGAATACAGGGACGAGGCACTCACCACCTATGTCAACTTGGTGGGAAGAACCGTCGCGGAGGTCTCAGATCGGCCCGAACTGACCTACCGATTCGCGATTTTGAACAGCCGCGAGCAAAACGCCTTCGCCGCGCCCGGTGGCTATATCTTCGTCACGATCGGCCTGCTCAAAACTCTCAAGAACGAGGCCGAGCTGGCCGGTGTGTTGGCGCACGAGGTCGCGCACGTCACGCAAAAACACATGCTGAAGACGCTCCAGCGAAGCGCAATCCTGGCCAACGTGTCGGAATTCAGCTTGAGCGCGATGAACAGGGACCCCAAACTGTTTTCGAATGTGATCGACGCGGCCACGGAGATGCTCTTCGAGAAGGGACTCGACAAAGAGATGGAGTTCGAGGCCGACACTGTTGGAATTGAGTACACCTACCGGGCCGGCTACCATCCGAACGGGTTGAAAGATTACCTGGTCACGCTCAAGGCACAGGAGGGAACGGCCGACTCACGATTCTTCTCAACCCATCCCTCGACCGGAGAACGACTCAAGCGGGCGACGGACGCGACGACCCGTTACACGGGAGCAAGCAGGTACCCCTATCTGACCGAACGGTTTCGCTCGCGCATGGGCCCGGCATAGATCGGCTCTCCATCGGCTCAGACGCACGGACGCCGAGGCAGGCGAATCTTTTTCGATGCCCTGGACTCCTACGAAGAAGGGAGCCCTTGTCTAATGATGTCAAAGGAGGTGGGCAATGATCCAGGGTCTTGTTGAGGGTGCCTTCGCGGTCAGCGCCGTGGCGTCGCTGCTGACGATCGTTGTGATCTCCTCGGAAATCATGAAGGCCGGGACGCCGGAGAGGGTCGCCGTTGCAGCAGAGAGCCGGCGTTCTCGTCAGAGAAGAAGTCGGGAATAGCCTGCCTCCCCCGGAGGCGCGGCGTTTCCGCGCTGAGGTTCCCGGGACGCGGCCTTCGTCCGGTGCCCGCGTCTTTTTCTTCCCACCGCTTTCGAATCCTGCAACGGTCGGATTTCCCGCCTCCTCCTCGACCGTGCGAGGCCCTAGAGTTTCCACGCCACGACCAGCGCGATACCGGCCGCGATAATCGCAACCCCGATCATCCATCGGGTAAATTTCCGTTGGGCGTCGGCCACCACCTTCTCCATTTTCTTCTTGAGGGTTGGTTGGGAGGCTACATAGGTCTCGACCAGTTCCTTGGCTTCCTTGAAACCGACCTGCCGCTCTCGGCGGACCGCCGTCATCGCCCCGATAAGGTCGCCGCGTCGAAGCGCCTCGACCGCTGCTTTAGGAAGATCGACTGATCGTCGGGATGTGTTCGGCATGGCACGTTGAACATCGTCACCAGAGAGACCTGGCAACGAGGCCTCTGGAAACATGCGGGTGAATCCTATCCCGATCGAAGACGGATTTCCACGCCTTTGAACCATGACCGTTCGTCAATCTTGCGCTTTGATTCAGCGACGGTCAAACTCTTGGGGACTCTTCGGTCGGAATCTTGGCGGGAAAGCAATACACTGCCACCCGCTTGGTTAGCCCAGAGACGAGATACATCTGAACCATCTCTTGTTACGGTTCTTATTACGGTCATGCCGGACGATACCGGCGTTGTTGCCGTTCGCCCTCACAGCCTGTTCGTCGGCGGCATTCACCCTTGCCAATCTCCCGACACACTTTGAAGAGATCACGGTCGTACGAGATCGGGTGTACGGACCAAATTCATCGCATCTGCTGGATATCGACATGTCGGTTCAGAAGCCGAGTCAGCCGCGGGAGGTGATCGTCTTTTTCTACGATGGCCGCTGGACGGAGGGGACTCAAAACGATTACCGGTTTGTCGGCGCAACCTTCGCCGGCCGCGGTTATCTCGTCGTCATCCCGGACTACCGGAAGAATCCGGATGTCCGCTTCCCGACATTCGTCGAAGACGCAGCGAGGGCGGCGGCCTGGGTGCACGACCATATTGCCGAGTGGCACGGCGATCCTCATCGCATCCACGTCGTCGGGCATTCAGCGGGAGCTCACATTGGCGCGCTGTTCGCCGCCGATGCTCATTAATTGGCAGACCTCGGAAAAGACCGATCCATCATTCGTAATTTCGTCTGGTTGGCCGGCCTCTACTCGTTTGCACCGAGCAATCCCGACTTGCAAGACCTGTTCGGCCCTCCGGCCAATTATCCGAATATGCAGGTGACCACCTTCATCGACGGCACTCAGCCGCCGATGCTCCTCCTCCACGGAGAAGACGATACGAGAGGGAAGCTCCTCAACCTGGAAAAGCTCAAGCAGCATATTGAAGAACAGGGAGGGGGCGTGCGGACGATCATCTATCCGGGTGTCGGACACAGCGGCATCCTCGCCGCCTTGTCTTGGCTCAACCCCAGCTCGGCACCCGTCGTCGAGGACATCGTGCAGTTTTTCGCTCCTGTACGCGATAAATGCCCCATCGCTCTGACGGAGTCTTCTGTTCCACAGGCATCAGCTCCCCCCGCCATGCCCGGAGTCGTTTCGCCAGTGAACAACACAATGGTGGGGCTGTGGTTCCAAGTCGTAAGAGGGAAAGACGACGCTCAGCCTCCGCTCCGCACTGATTCATTTGGGGAAGGGGTGAAGCGTGCGATTGGCCGTTCTCCCTCCGCCCCATGCCTTCCCAAGGATGGGACTCCTCCCCCGCTGTTCCGGCCGGCGGCTTGTCGCGCCGCTTATGGTGTCTTGGCGCAACGGAAGCCGTAGCCGAAATGACGGTTTGCTGGCTGAGCATTGAATCGGTGGGCGGACCGCAAGAAGTCTGCCACGTAAAGCCACGATCCTCCGCGCACTACCTTCTCCGTGCCTTTGGCCGGTCCGATAGGATTCTTCTCAGGACCGTTTTTATAAAAGTCATGGTCGTACCAATCGAACACCCATTCCCAGGCATTCCCGGCCATATCGTACGCTCCATAGGGACTTTTTCCCGCCTCGAACGATCCCACGGGCGTCAGGGCGAAGTGGTCGTCCCACTCTTTTCTGCCATAATTGGCGTGCAGCCGAGTGGGAGCCTCATTGCCCCAGGGATAGATACGCCCGTCCGTTCCTCGCGCCGCCTTTTCCCACTCCGCTTCGGTCGGCAGCCGCTTGCCCGCCCACTTGCAGTAATTGACGGCATCCTCCCAACTGACATTGACCACTGGCCGTCTCTGATGCTGGGGCTGGTTCATGATATTCCAATCCGGGGGCTCTTCCATGTCGGTCGCCTCGAGATACCGAGCATATTGCCCTACCGTCACCTCGTACTTGTCGATGTAAAACGCATTGAGAGAAATCTGGCGCACCGGTTGTTCGTCATCTGCCAGGATGCTTCCTCGCATGAATTTTCCGGCCGGCACGAAAACCATCTCTGCGTCCAGAGAGTCGGCCTGCGATCCTCCTGTCGATCCACTTTCATGTTTGGAAGCGGCGGAACGAGAGCGGGGAACCTTGGCCTGTAGTTGCTGAAACAACGTTTGTTGCTCATGCGTAATGCCCAGCTCTTGAGCACTGCGCAAGGCTTTTTCCGCTTGCTTCGTTTTTCCACTCGCAAGGAGACGCTTCGCTTCGTTCAAGAGCCTCCACACCTTCATCTCTTCCCGCAATCGCCACACTTTTGCCTTCGTCTTTGGCAAGGAGGACATGCCGGACTCGGCGTCCAGTTGCAACGCGCTGTCATAATGTTCTTCCGCGCAAGTCCAGTCCTCAAGGGCCCGGCACGCCTCGGCAAGATTGAAATGCCCTTGGACATTCGATGGATCTTTTGAGAGACCGGCTTCCAACATCGCCCGAGCCTCGCCGTATTGTTTGCTCTTCAACAAGTCTTCCCCTTTGGCCCATTCCTTGTCTCCAGCCCTGGCCGCCTGAGCGATGGTCGTCTGCCCACTCATCCCCAGTCCGACAATACAGGTCACCACCACTATCCTCAGCAACGTTCCGCTCATGAACGCTCCCTCCCCTTTTTCGCGCGGACTCACCCCTTTTCGCCTCGGCGCCCGTGAAGATCTTGTGTTTCCCTCTCTTGCCGCTCTCTCTCTCTTTCATTTCAAAATCGGTGCCCGCTCACCCCGGTCTATCATTTATTTATTGCGAGCGCAGACCCGCGCATCTGCCGCAATAGGCAACAGTGCCGGGGCAAAATGAACCAGCCCATCCGGTTGTCTTTGTGCGACACTAGAGTTCTGGAAGGTTCTGAAGGGAGAGTTCTTCCATGCAGCGCCACGCTCAATTTCCCAACGAGCAGTCAGAGACCGGTGAATTCCAGCGGCAGGCTGACGCATTCCGGGGGTGGGTCACCGCGGATGGCAGTTCGGGGTACCCTGCCGCCCCTCATCGTTATCATCTCTACGTTTCCTGGGCCTGTCCTTGGGCCCATCGCACGATCATTGTCCGTAAGCTTAAGAGACTGGAAGGAATTATTGGGATGACGGTCGTGGACCCGATTCGCGACAAACGGGGCTGGGCCTTCCGTGAAGGGCCAGGACACTCTCTTGATCCCATCAACGACTTTCGTTTCTTGAGCGAAGCGTACAGAGCCACCGACCCACGCTATCGAGGGCGCGTGACCGTCCCCGTCTTGTGGGATACGGTAACGAACCGGATCGTCACGAACTCCGACGACGATCTTATGCGCATCTTCAACAGGGAGTTTGACCAGGTTACCGATTCCACTCTCGATCTGTATCCGGAACGGCTGCGCGCGGAGATCGATGCTCTCAACCGTTTCATTTACGAGCACATCAACGACGGCGTGTATCGCGCAGGCTTCGCGACATCCCAAACCGCCTATAAACGAGCAGTCACGCAGCTTTTCGACGCGCTGGACCTTCTTGAAGCTCGGTTAGCCGATCGCCGGTATCTGTTCGGATCGACCTTCGTCGAGACCGATTGGCGGTTGTTTGTCACGTTGATTCGGTTCGACGCCGTCTATTACGGCCACTTCAAATGCAACCTCCGGCGAATCATCGATTACCCCAATCTTTTCGGATACCTGAAAGATCTCTATCAAACGAACGGCATCTCGGAAACGGTCAACTTCGACCACATCAAGCTCCACTATTACGTGACCCATACGGCCATTAATCCCACTAAGATCGTGCCTCTTGGTCCGATCCAAGACTTGACCTTGCCCCACGGGAGAGAACGCCTGGTATAAGTCGTTCTCCGGCCATCACGCTGTCAAACAAACTAGACAGTTTTGCTGATTTTTTCCCCACTTATCTCACTGCAACGTTCCATATCCTCCGTAGCTCCTTCATTTTTCTAAGAGTCTTTCCATGGGTTGTACTCCAAGATCGAGCACGAGAGTTGCTGGCCTCCTTTTTAACCGTCAGCGAGAAAGACATCGGT
>JANDJJ010000114.1 GCA_024330945.1 Nitrospira sp.
AATCCCACTAGGCTTGCCAAGCCGGACCCCATCAAGAATACAGCCGGTGGGAGCGGAACATAATCCGTCACGGTGAGGACTCCTCCCCCTTGCAACCCGCTAAACGCAACACCAGGACCACTCGGAAGTCCTGATAAAAACAACTGGACTTGCGCCAGACTGCCACCGGTCGCCGGCAGATTGAAACCAAGAAGGGATGCCAGCGTTGAATCAACCGAACTGATCGTCAGCAACCCGTTTAATGACGACGTACCTGCTAAACAACAGTCAAACGTCACAGGCCCTGAAAAACTGCCCGAAAGAAGCGTGCCTGATGCACTCCCAACAGTACCAGTAATGGTGAGAGAACCACCTCCACCATAGATATTTTGAAATCCTGTGCTTGTCGCGGATCCACCTGTGAAGTTCCCAGTTGAAAAATCAAGAAGCCCCCCTGTGATGGGAAGAGTCGTCGGCCCATTATCAACCGTCACAACACCCCCATTCGTTGTCACCAAGGGGGTTGCCCCTCCGGCATACGACACGGTCCCTGAAAAATCCAATACAAAATTGATCGGCGCCGCTTCCACGCCCGTTCCTGCAAGCAATAGACTTGCGGCAAGCAACCCACACCCACCCCACCAAGAACTTCGCCAAGAACTTCGATCGGCACGACGCATTGTCTCACTTCCTTTCTGCATCTTACGCATGTGAGCCACCCTCCGTATAAAACCTCTTCCACAGCACCAGTCCCAACATGCCCAGAGCCAACAACAACACTGCCTCCGGCTCCGGCACCCCGTGCGACGGACTGTCCGTCACCGCTAACGCTCCACCACCTTGAACCCCACTAAACGCCTGCCCCGTCCCTGTCGGCACCGACCCAAACCGAATCTGGACCTGCGCCAACGACGCCCCCGTCGCCGGTAAATTAAACCCCAACGCCGTCGCTAGCCCCGTATCCAACGTGGTGACCTGCAATAACCCACTAAACGCCGAGGTATAGACCGGAAACGCCCCCGAACAACAGGTAAAGGTCGACGCCTCCGCAAAGGTCCCCGCTATCAACAACTGAGTGCCACTGCCGATGTCCCCGTAAATGCTGAACGAGCCCCCTGACGCATACACATTCTGAAACCCCGTCCCCGCCGAGCCCCCGCCCGTGTAACCGCCCGTGGCAAAGTCCAGATCGCCCCCCGTGATGGTAATCGTCGTCGTCCCATTGCCTACCGACCGCACCACCCCATTGGTCGTGGTAAAGGCTCCACCACCCCCACCGTACGAGACCGTCCCGCCATAGCCCAAGTTAAACACAATCGGCAACGCCCACGCCGGGGCCTGCAAGAGCAAGAACGTCATTAACCCAATTATCACTCCCTTCTTCATTACTTCACTACGTTGCCCCATATAATGTCCCTCCATAATGTCTCTCCTCAGAAGTTGTCTTCCTCAGAAAATCCAGCACTCACCCGAGGTAATTGCAATCGTCATACCAGCAATTGTAAATTTTAAGTTATTGATATAGCGAAAAATTTTTCTCTAAATCCTGAAGGGTAATCATCGTGCTGTTTATCTAATTTACAGCGCCAATCGGACCCTAAGAAGTATTTCGTTAAAATCATCATATTTTACAATGCTCTATGCATAATCCCAGGGTGAAAAAATATTTTACAGTTTATTTATTCAGCCCCCATCCTCTCTTTACAGACAGACGAAAACCTCTCACTCGATTAGAAGAGCCCATCCTTAAGGGACACCCCGTGATGAACGTCACCATCTTTTACGAGCGTGGCCGGAATCATACGTATGGCGAGCGCCCTTCCACATGAATAGGTGAGAGATGGAACCTACCGCGGCAGATGAAGCGCCCAGGTGAGTACCTTATCGGACAGGCGATCAGGCAGGAGTTTCACCATGAGCGCGCGCAGTTTGGCATCGGTTCCGACCAGATATCGAGTTTTAGGCCTGGCCGACGTCAACGCGTTTTCGACGGCGCGCGCCACGACCAGGGGAGAAATCGCCCGTTCCGCCGCTCGCCCCACCACATTTCTGACTCCCGTCGCCACTTCTCGATAGAGTTCCCGCAACTCCGGCGTCATGTTGGCTTCCAGCTCAGCCGCCCGTTTCCTGGACTTTTCCCAAATGGGGGTGGCAATGGCACCCGGCTCGATGATGGAAACCTGGATTCCCCATTGTTGAACTTCCAAACGCAGCGCATCGGTGATAGCCTCCAGCGCAAACTTTGAGGCCGCATAGGGCCCCATCAACGGCATGGCCCCGCGTCCCGCGATGGACCCCATATTGATGATCCGCCCCTTGGCCCGTCGGATCAAGGGAAGAAACGCCTGAATCACCGCGACCTGGCCGATCACGTTCACTTCTAACTGACGACGCAGATCAGCAATCGGCACCGCCTCCAATGGTCCGGCAACCACTATGCCAGCGTTATTAATCATCCCATATAATCCACTGTCTCCAACAAACTCTTCGACTAGAGCATGAGCTTTCATGATCGAGGAGGGTTCCGTCACATCCAGGACAATTGGAATGAGACGCTCGGTCCCTCGTTCCTTCAAAACTTCTCCGTCCCGTTCTTTTCGCACTCCCGCAAAAACCACAAACCCGAGTCTGTCCAGGTGAAGCGCGCAGGCTGCTCCGATGCCGGTGGATGCACCAGTAATCAGCACAGTTTTGCTTTTGTTCATCGATTCTTTCATGCCTGACTCATCAGGGCGTGGAGAGCGTTCGATGGTCCGTTCACATCGGTTGAACTTTGTAAAAATTCTTCTCGTCGGAGACTCCGTTCAATGCCTTCTCCCCGCTTCCACAGGCCTGTCACATGGATCGAAAACTGTGCCGATCGTGCTTTTCAACCTGTTGCAAAGAAAGCCGCCCGCTTCGGCGGTTGCTAAGAACATCGTCACAGCTCCGACCACCATGCCGGCTCCCAAAGCGGCTCCTATTGTCATTGCGCTCATCACATCCACACAGGGTTTTGAGGCCCGTGTCTCAGCATGGTCGGTCCGACCAATCTGTCGTGGCGACGCATGCACCTGCCTCCTGACACCGCCCCTCATGAGACGTCCCAATCCAACACCGGCCAGAAGGACGACGCCTCCGGCGATGATGCCTCTCAGCAGCGAAGCTCTCGGCTCATTGGGGTGGAGACGGATCAGTGTTTCTCCACCAAGCCATTCCGTTTCCTCTCGATTCCGCGATCGAGGCATCCTACCCCTCCTTTTCCAAACAGGCGACGGGACAGTGCAAGAACACTTCCCCGGCTGAGAGCACTTGGCGCTCTCCTTGCGTGATGGTCTTGAGCGTTGCACCGGTAAAAATGTTTCGGAACTTCGTGCCTTCACGCCATGCTGGCACGACCACCCAGGTCTCGCCCCAAACGGTTTCTCCCAGGGGAGGTATTCGCGGATCGGCGATCAACCCCGCCAGCAACCGGGGAATGACGGTCAACACGGTCCCTTCCGAATGGAGACGCGCAAAGGCGAACAGACGATTCGCATGAACACCCAGACACTCAAGCTTGACGTACTCGCCCTCCTGAAAGACCGGAGCATGGGCGACACGATA
This sequence comes from Nitrospira sp., assembly GCA_024330945.1. GTDB lineage: Bacteria > Nitrospirota > Nitrospiria > Nitrospirales > Nitrospiraceae > Nitrospira_D. Next base: position 3,565 of record JANDJJ010000114.1, read on the forward strand.
TCGCAGGGCTTGCGCCGTCAGGTAGAACTTGATGCGGCCGTCCGTGCGGTGCCTCATCAAATCGTGAACCAGCGCAAGACGATCGGTCTCCTGGTCGATGTGCTGATCCAATTCGGCCAGCAAATTCATTCGCTTGGCAAAATCCACCGGTCTCCGATTGTCGGGGTCAACGAGCCTGAGGTCCCACAGTTCTGTTCCCTGATAGAAATCCGGCACGCCGGGCGCCGTGATCTTCACCAACAATTGGGACAACGAATTGTAAATGCCGTAGCCGGCCACGACGGATTGAAACGGTAAAAAATCATCCAGAAAGGGATTGGCCGTTGTACGATCCAACACCCGTGCGACGAACTCCCGAACCGCCTCTTCATATTCGACGTTGGGACTGATCCAACTGGTATATTGCTTCGCTTCCTTGACAGCCTTGTTCATGTACCGTTGGATGCGCTCGACGAAGGTGCGGTATCCGTCCTCGTCCATCGGCTCGAACGGCCATGTCCCCACCAGCGTTTGATAGAACAGATATTCTTCGTTGCGCCCCGGGACCGATTCTCCCCCCACTTTTCGCTTGAAGCCCCGATTCAGCTTGTGCCATCGGAGCACATGGTCCTTCCACCGTGTCGGCATCTCCGACAGCACGTGCAGCCTGGCCCTGACGTCCTCGCCTCGTTTGGTGTCGTGCGTCGCGGTGGCGGAGAGGGAACCCGACCAACGGTGCTGCCGCACTTTCAGATGATCATGCATCAGCCCCGGCGTGATGCCGAACTGCCGGGGATCGCTTCCCACTTCATTGAGAGCGATAAACCGGTGAAATCGATAAAATGCCGTGTCCTCGATGCCCTTGGCCGCCACAGGGCTGGTCGTCTGCTGGAATTTCGTCACGAACCTGAGTCGCTCTGCTCCGACGACTTGGTCGCGGTCGCGCGGTGCCAGGAGGAGATCGCGCACAAAGTCAAAGACCAGACCGCTCATGGTGGGATTGCGCCGCTTGGCCTTGCTGACGGCCTCCCAAATAAAGCTTCGATCCCGTGCGGGCACCTCACCCGTCCCGCCTGTGATATACGTCCGATAGACGGGAAAACAGGCGATGATCTCCTCAATGGCATGGGTCAGGCTGTTGAGCGTGAAGTCCCGCGAACGGCGGTTTCGTTCGGACAGGCGATTCAATTGATAACCGAGAACATTCAATTCACCGGCCATGGAGGTCTGCATGATCACCTGCTTGCAGCGACACGTCATTTCTTCAAACGATTCCTGCTCGCCGGTAAAACGTCTATAGATCATATCGAACGCCCGTTCGTTCGAGCGGTCGATAAAAAGCTGATTGATCCAGCTCAAAAAATCATAGCCGGTCGTTCCATGAACCGGCCAGTTCGCCGGCAACTCTTCGCTCACCCCCAAAATTTTTTCAACGACGACGTACAACGGACGTTCGACATCCGGCAAGCCGGTTCGTAGTTCGGCATTGGCCCATCGCTGCAACTTCTTCAGGTAATCGGCCGGATCATACAATCCGTCCACGTGATCGATGCGAAGTCCCGTGACGGCACCTTCCTTCATCAATCGGAACAGCAATCGATGCGTCTCATGGAACACGGCCGGATCTTCCATGCGAATGGCGGCCAGCTCGTTGATGTCGAAAAATCGGCGATAGTTGATCTCTTCGGATGCAACCCGCCAATAGGCCACTCGATAAGCCTGATCGTTCAACATCGCGTCCAAGGTATCGAAGCTTCGAGGATCATTTTTGTCGCCGTTGATCAGGCGCACGTTTTCCTCGACAAACGTGCGAATCGTCTCGCTGGACTCCATCAGCGTTGCGAGTCGGCGTGCGATGATGCCCTTTTCACGGTACCGTTCGGCAACCAGTTCGGGATCTTGCTCAAGGCGGGACGGCAAATGCTTCAGCGCGGTCATGATGCTCTGAAGCTCCATGAGAGCCGGATCCTCCGCCCCTAATTGGTGAATCAAAGACGGCAACCGGTGCCCTAAAATCAGCGCCCACGTCTTGGGGGCAACCGGCAACCGATGGTCGTAATAGCGGATGCTGAAGCCCCCGGATTCGTAACAAAGCCGCAACTCCTGGTTCTCCAAAACCGTCCCATACTGGTCCCCTAAGATCGGGAGCAGCACTTTGTTCCGCAACTCGGGCTTGAGTGGATTCCAATCGATGTCGAAGAACGAGGCGTATCGCGAGCTGGGGCCGTTCTCCAGCACGTCCCGCCACCAGCCGTTGATCTGTCTAGCCACGCCCATGTGATTCGGCACGACGTCCAACACTTGTCCCATACCATGACGGCGCAAGGCGTCGACCAACGTCCAGTAGTCTTCTTCCGTCCCAAGCTCAGGATTCAATGCCGTCGGGTCAACGACGTCATAGCCGTGGGGACTCCCCGGTACGGCGGTGAAATAGGGGGAGCAGTAGAGATCCGTGATCCCAAGACCGTGCAAATACGGCACGATGCGGGCCGCGTCGAGAAAGGTGCACTGTTGATTCAGTTGAATCCGATACGTCGAGACGGGAACGCGCGGATGAGAGACAGATGGCGGAGCATAGCTGGACCGTCGGTCATGCGACTCACCGGCCGGATAGTTTTTGAGCTCATCACGCTGACCTTGTAGTGGTGACGTCACGGGACTGAATATGTCAGACTCGGCGGGCTTCGATCAATGGAAGAAACGTGCGGCGTAGCGGGATCACGCTCTGATTCTCCGTTGTATCAAAACGGCGCTCCGCTTAGAAACACGGCTGCCGCGTAGGGCGGAATCGTCAACGAGAATCCCCGCCCGTCGATCGTCAGTTCCGGCGGCAACGGATCCTCTTCTCGTCCCCCAAAGTCAGCCGAGCTCGCATCGAGTCGTTTGTACCACTGCCCCGCTGGAGCCGTCAGTGTCAGTTCCACCGGCCTGCGGTTAAACCCACACATGAGCAACGTTCTGCCACGTTCCTTCGACCAACGATGTACCAGCAAGACCCGATCAGCTTCAAACGCTTGGACCTCGTGGCGCAGATCCTCGTTGTCGCCGGCTCCCAGCGACGGAATGGTCCGGCGCAGTTCGATTAACGCCTTGGTCCATCGAAGCAAGTCTTTCTGCCGGTCGGTGTGCCGTTCCCAATTCAGTTTGGACCGTTCAAATGTCTCGACTGCCTGAGGATCGGCAATTTCCTCGGGCTTCCATCCGAAGCAGGCAAACTCCCGACGTCGGCCTTGCCGTACCGCCTCGATCAGCGCGGAATCCCCATGTTCGATGAAATAGTGAAACGGGGCCGTTTCGCCATATTCTTCTCCCATAAACAACAACGGAATATTCGGAGCTAGAAGCACCAACGCGCGGGCGACGATTAAGGCTTCCATGGGAAGAAGAGCACTCAGCCGATCCCCGGCAGCGCGGTTTCCGATCTGATCGTGATTCTGAGCAAACACGATGAATTGCGACGGGCGACAATGGCGGGAAGAGCTCCCGTGCCGGCGCCGGCGATAGGGTGAATAGCGCCCCTGATAGACGAACCCCTCACGCA
>JANDJJ010000115.1 GCA_024330945.1 Nitrospira sp.
ACTGGGCCTGGTATGGGACATTCGAGAGGTGCCCGAATACGTACGGGAGGGAAAAACGAAGCAGGAATCGGCTTCGGCCAAACAGGAACCGGATCGTGGCATCCTGAAACGCCCCCTCGATGTGACGATCCCCGTTCAAGCTCCGGCCGAGAACATCCCGGCTTAAGCTTGCGCTCGATTCAGCAGACGGCTGGCTGGCAGGATGACTCAACGGTCACGGCGGCCAGTCCGCCCTCTCAAGAGGGAACGGGACGGCGCCCTTCTCGAAGCCATGATCCAAGGCGGCGGGTTTTGTAGGCGAATGTCCAGGCGAAGCTCATAAAGGCGCGAGGCTTCTTTTCAAACCCATTCCGACTCATTGTTGTTCGACGCCGGTCGAGCCGGTACCTGAGCGGCCAACGACCGACGAATTCTCCCGCTTTCCCGATCAATCGCTTCGAGTTCATCCGCCCGCACGATCCAGGCATCGTCCGCATTCAGTTCAAATCGATAATGATCGTTCTTGAGCGAGAACCATTCCACGTATGGGTGCGGCATCAGGTTGGGGTGAGGGTCAAGCGAGATGAGGTTGACCGTTCCGATTTGAGGATTCTCCATGTCGCCGATGACCTGTACGGCCGTTTCATCATCTTCAAATCGGCTGTTTCGAAACTGAATCACTTCCCCCGCAATATCGGCTTTGAAGTCTCCCAGCAAAAAGAAATCGACCGGGCCAACGCCGGCAAACACGACTTGGCCGACGACCGTTCCTGCCGTGCGGTTATCGAGGAATCCTTCGCGCACCCAGCGACCGTTTCCAAATTTTTGCGCCATGTGACGCCTCCCGTTTCTCTCCGTGATGACCGTCGTCTGCCCTCGTTTACACCATGCGCTCCGATCCCGAATCGGCTATGAGAGAAATAGCCGGGGGAGAGTGGTTCGCAAAGGCGCCCGTCAGCACCGCGACCAACATGAGCGCGCTACCGATCCATCCTTGCAGATCCAACGTTTCGCCGAGAAAATACCATGAGAGCCATGCGGCATAGACCGGCTCGGAAGCGAAGATCAAGGCCACTTGTTGCGCAGGAACGAGCTGCTGCACCCACATCTGCACGGCAAAGGCTCCGGTGGCCAAGACTCCCGTAACTCCCAACCCGATCAACAGGACCGTCGTCGGCGCAAAGGCCCCAGGCGACGCATGTTCCCACCATGCAATGGGGACAAACAACGCCGTGACGGCGATCATCTGCCAGGCCAGGAGCGACGGAGCGTCGAAGAGGCGGGTGAATCGCTCAAGACAAATGATGTGGCCTGCAAAAGCCGCCGCGCAGCCGATCGTCAACAGATCGCCGATGTTCACATCGGCGCTGGGCTTCACCAACAACCACAGTCCGGCCACGGCCACCGTCGCCGCGAGCAGGACCCGCCCTTCAAATCGCCTCAAAAAGAGCGGTACGAATATGACGTAGAGTACCGTCAAAAAGGCGGAATTGGATGCACTGGTGTACCGGAGCCCGACGGTCTGCAAGACGTAACCGCAGAAAAGAAACAGCGTCGCCACGGCGCTGGCGGCGACCACCGACTTGTCACGTACAAGCCGTCGGTTCACCACCGCGAACCACATTCCGATCAGGACGGTCCCCAATAAAAATCTCACGCATAAAAATGAGAGCGGGGGAATCTGATCGAGAGCCGCCTTCGTGGCCGGAAACGTCGCCCCCCAAATCACGGTCGTTAAGAGCAAGACGAGGCGAGGCATTGTTCAATCCGAAGCACCGGCGGGGCAACCCGTGCTTCCCATACCCTTGTCAAGGATTCTTCGCGATTCAGGGCTTACAAAGGGAACACCGCCGCTGTTCCGTGACGCCCGCCTGCTCCATGGCACGGAGCGCCCGCTCCTTGTCCGGGTAATCGAACCACCCTCCCTCCCAGAAATCACTGGAAGTGGCATTCGACGGGATTTCCGAACACCGATCACGATGCAACGTCGCCCGATCGATCGATCGGGCGACGTGGACCCAGTATGTCATATCGAGCCGGATAGAATGCGAATGACGAGCAATCAGGGAAGGAGTTGCCACTCATCCTTTTCAATGAAGACCTTTTGGCCCGTCTCCAGCTTTTTCAGATCGTCTTTCTCGAACAGCCGCATGTATCGCTCGATGCGATCATCGTCGTCGATCCGCTCTTCCTGCATCACCCCGCTGTGCCCCTTATATCGTCTAATAAGCACCGGCATTGGTTTCCTCCTCCGACACTGGTCGTTTCAGAACAAAATCGTGCTACAATAAACGCAATGTCGTCGCCCGGTCAAGGGCGTCCACGCGGCGCTTGCACGGCTGTCTCCGGACCGCCGGCGAGTCCGGCTCAAAGAAAGAACGTCGGCCATGCCACTGTATGAATACCGTTGCGAAGCGTGCTCGACACATTTTGAAGCCGCCCAATCGGTTCATGACCGGATCGAGGACACCGAGTGCCCCTCGTGTCACGCCAGGCAGGCCACCCGGCTGCTTTCTTCTTTTTCGTCGAAAATCGTCGGAACGCATAAACCCGGCTTCGTCGAGATGAAAGCCGCCGCCATGAATCAGGAGCGGATGGAACGTTTCGCGAAACTGCCGCCCTTGGACGTAAAACGCAACATGCCTCGTCCGAATGCCTATTGCGGATGGGAGTCCACCACGGAATCGGACCCCTCTTCTGAACCATAAAAAATGAGTCGTCTCTTTTTCGCTTCTAGATCGGGTCATTCCTTTTCACACCGCCGTCGTGCAGAGGCGCCATGACCGTCGCGAGAGCCGTTGTCACCGCCTTGGCGCTGCTCTCAATGCTGGCGACAGGCCAGGTCCTGGCGTTCGAGCCTGCGGGAAGCCTTATTATCGTCGGAAACGGCCCGGAACAAACCGTCATGGAGGCCCTCGCTCGCGCTTTTGAAAAGGCGCACCCGAGGGCCTACATCGACGTGCTGTGGGATACCCAATCGAATCCTCCCGAGATGGTCAAACGCGGTCAAGCCCATATCGCCGTTTCGGCTTCAGCCCATCCGGATCTGGCCTCCACGCAAATCGGATGGGACGGGATCGGCATCTTGGTTCACCTGTCCAACTTCACCAAAGAACTCACAAAGCAACAGGTCGCTCTCATCTTTACCGGAGCCGTCAAGGAATGGTCCGAGGTGGGAGGGCCGGAGACCAAGATTTCGCTGATCGACCGCCCGCGCAGTCAAAACATTCGCGACGCCTTCGAATCGCAATTGGAGATCGTTGGAAAAATTTCCGATGCCGCCAAGACGATCGACTCCGATGACCTGGTCATAAAAACCGTCGCGGGCACGCTGCCGCCATCGTCGGCCGTTGCCTATATTTCTTTGAGTTCCGGTCTGTCGGCGGTCTCAAGCGGCGTCGCCGTGCGCTTGCTCCCCATCGATAAAGTCGAACCCGAAGCACCGACCGTGCGAGACGGCCGCTACAGCCTCCGTCGCCCCTTGTTGCTGCTATCCCGACCGCAGCCCGATCCGTTGGTCCAAGCCTTCATGACCTTCGCCCGCTCGGCCCCCGGTCAGGCGATCGTCGGGAACGAGTATATTTCGTTACAGAGCGAATAAGTTTGCACAGGAGGTTCTATGCGCCCTCAGCTCCCCTCTCGGATCATAATCGTCTCTTTATTGCTTCTTACACCGGCATTTTCCCGCGCGATTTACGCCGAAGAGGGAGCCGTAGTCGAAGGATCGGGCTTTACACTGTACGATATGAAATCGATCGAGGGGTCGGATGAGCGGACGATTCAGCAAGACCCGGTCTGCGATCGCAGCAAACGGCCGAAGATTCTCTCCGTAGAGCCGGACGAGGCCAAACCGGGCGAGAAAGTCACAATCAAGGGGGAAAATTTCGGAACCAAGGAATGTTTTCACGGCGTCGCGTTCAGCGCCGCCGGCGCGGCAACGATCGACTACACCTTCATCAACGACACGACCATTGAGGCCACGGTGCCCGATGTTCCATCCGGCATGTCCTTCATCGACATTGTAGCGGGAGGAGGCAACGCCAGGTCGAAAGCTTTCCTGGTGCTGGCGAAGTGACTCCTCTCATCATGCGGACGGCAGAGAAGAGACCGGCGCCGCTGAAATTCCATGAATGGAATTCCATGTCCGCAACAGATCGAGCGTCAAACTTGCGCCGTAGGTAGGCCCGAAATCCCTCGTCGCAATATTGCCCATACTATCGTTCCAGGTTTCAAATCGAAGCGGCCCAGTGGAGAGGGCCAAGGTCCACGCAAATTGTTTCTGGCTTTCCCCGACGGGATTTACAAAAATCCCGGAATCCCACATCAGTCCGAATTCCATTTCCCAAGCGGGAACGGTTTCCCCCTTTTCTGTCCTACGATATTGACCGAATGCCACGGCCGGCTGGACCAATCCGGCCGTGTTTCTGACGGAATGGAGCGCCGCTCCGTTGGTTTGATAGCTGATGCGGCCCAATAGGGAAACCCGCAGGCTCACCTCCCCCCAATCACCGTGGAATACTGATCCGGGAAGGACAGGCTCCCTCAATGAACGGACGGCGCCGGGCTTTCTCCCCACGCCGATACATGGTTGAACCCTACAAATGCTAGGATTCCAAGAATCAGCGCCCAACTTGTCGAGAAACGAACCCACCTTCCGGCATGCCGGCGAGACCGTTGCATCATGACAGCCGATGAGAAAAATTCCATTTCTTTAGAGACGCGACCGACGAGCGATGCTTCCATCGACTTGACGAACAATCAGACCCGGCAGACCCGGCCCGCAGACCTGACCCGATTGAGGCCTAAACCTTTTACGCAAGCATGTCAACGGTGAACCGGTGTCCCTCCATTCTCCTGATCGGTTCTAACGCAATGACGTTCCCTCTCTCGACAGATCATTTCATCCTGTGTTAGCTTACGCGCTCATTTTCCAGTCCGGTCTCACGCGCCATGTTTAAGAAGATCTTGATCGCCAATCGCGGCGAAATCGCCATGCGTATCATCCGGGCCTGCCGCGAGCTGAACATCGCCACGGCCGCCATCTATTCGGAGGCCGACTCAACCGGCATTTACGTCAAAAAAGCCGACGAGGCCTATGTCGTCGGTCCCGGACCGGTCAAAGGGTTCCTGGACAGCCGACAAATCGTGGATCTGGCCGTCCGCATCGGGGCCGACGCCATTCATCCGGGATACGGATTTCTCTCGGAAAACGCGGAGTTTGCCGAGCTCTGCCGGGCTTCCGGCGTCACCTTTATCGGTCCTTCCCCCTATGCCATCACCATGATGGGCAGCAAGGTCAAGGCCCGTGAAATCGCACAGGCCGCAGGCGTGCCGATTGTCCCGGGCACCAACGGCGCCATCACCGACGTCAAAGAGGCGCTGACCTTTGCGAAACACGTCGGTTATCCGCTCATGATCAAAGCGAGTGCGGGTGGAGGAGGACGGGGACTCCGCGTCGTGCGATCCGACGCGGAGCTTCGTGAAAACATGGAGACCGCGTCGCGGGAAGCCCAAGCCTCTTTCGGCGACGGCAGCGTGTTCATCGAGAAATACATCGAGCGGCCTCACCACATCGAATTCCAAATTCTGGGAGACCGCCACGGCCATATCATCCATCTCGGTGAACGCGATTGCTCGATTCAACGCCGTCATCAAAAGCTGATCGAGATTGCGCCGTCATTGATCTTGACGCCGGCGCTCCGCGAAGAGATGGGCCGTGCGGCAATCGCCATCGCTCGGGCGGTGGACTACGACAATGCAGGCACCGTGGAATTCTTGCTCGATCAGGAAGGCCGGTTCTACTTCATTGAGATGAATCCCCGGCTTCAAGTCGAACATACGGTCACGGAACAGATCACCGCCATCGACATTGTCCGTCATCAGATCTCGATCGCGGCGGGCCTCCCCCTCGATCTGCAACAAAAAGACATCGTGCTCCAGGGGCATGCGATCCAGTGCCGGATCAATGCGGAAGACCCTAAAAACAATTTCATGCCCTGCACCGGAACCGTCACGGCTTATCTCTCGCCGGGGGGGATCGGCGTCCGAATCGACGGTGCCGTCTACAAAGACTATACGGTCCCTCCCTACTACGACGCCCTGTTGGCCAAACTGACGGTGCGCGGCCGCACATGGGAAGAAGCCGTGAGCCGCATGCGCCGCTCGCTTGAAGAATATGTTCTGCGCGGAGTAAAAACGACCATCCCTTTTATGGAAGCCATCATGCAGGAGCCTGATTTCATGGCCGGACGTTTCGACACATCGTACTTGGAAACCCACCCGGAGTTGTACGCGTACCATGAGTTTCAGCAACCGGAAGATTTGGTGTTGGCAATCTCCGCCGCCATCGCCGCCTATGAGGGGTTATAACCGACGCGCCGCGGCATTATCCCACGCGCACAACGTCTGACGACATGGCAACCACACGATCCTCAGGGAAAAAACAGCGGGCGAGCACCCGATCCGCCGCGCCCAACGTCAAACGATCGAAACCGACCGCCTTGCGACGGGATGAATCGATCATTCAACCCGCTCCGGGGAAACGGCTCTTGATCACCGACGTCGCGTTGCGCGACGGGCATCAGTGCCTGCTGGCCACCCGCATGAGGACGGAAGACATGTTGCCGATCGCTCAGAAACTCGACGCTGTGGGGTTCTGGTCCTTGGAAGTGTGGGGCGGCGCGACGTTCGATACATGTCTGCGATATTTGAGGGAAGACCCCTGGGAACGGCTCCGCGCTTTGCGCGCGGCCATGCCCAACACCAAATTACAAATGTTGCTGCGCGGGCAAAACCTTGTCGGCTACCGGCATTATGCTGACGACGTCCTGGAACGATTTATCGAACGGTCTGCAGCCAACGGGATCGACGTCTTTCGTATTTTCGACGCGCTGAACGACGTACGCAACCTCGAGCGGGCCGTACGCGAGGTGCGGGCCTG
>JANDJJ010000116.1 GCA_024330945.1 Nitrospira sp.
CAAACATCCCGCCCGGCACCTATCAACTGGTGGCGTGGCATCCTCAGACCGGTCCTGGAACATCCATAATGGTTACCGTCCCAGCAGATGGAAAACTGCTTCAGCACCTCTCGCTGCCTGCTCCCAAGGGAAATCGTACGGCCTACCGGATCATGAACAATCCACGATTTGGACCGCAAGCATTGGGGTATCCCGTCGAGATCCGGCCGTTGGTTCAATTTCAACCGTGACACCCGGAATGAGTCTGGCAGTTGGAGAATGATCCGAGCTCTAGGCGATCGGGACGATGCAAGTCACCAGAGCAATGTGGGTGACCAGAAGCGGGAGCTGTCCGAGAGGGGGGGCGTCGGTCTCTTCCGGTGGGCATTGACGTGCGTGTGGCTTGTCTTCATCGCATTGCAGGCCCCGGCCGCGCTGGCATCCGACTTCTCCGCAATCGTGGACAAGCTTCAACACCTTTACGACAAACAGCAATATCGCAAGGCGGTCGATGAGATCAGCGCATTGAGTTCCGAGCTGGCCGCCGAACCGGATATCAGACGGATCAAGATCCGGTCCCTTGTGAGGCTCGGCAATCCGAAAGAAGCCCTGGTCGATTACGACGGGCTTCGGCTTGTGCTGAAACAGGATGATGCGTTGCTGCTTCGTGAGATTTCACTGGGGTTTGTCTTGGCCATGATAAACGACATGCGGGAACAAATGCGAGGAGTGGCCTACACGGCGCTGAAAGAATGGCAGAGCCCCGAAGCGATTCCCTTCCTGGAAAACGGGCTGAGCGATGGATCGGGCATCATTCGCGCACTAGCGGCTGAGGGGCTTGCGAAGCTGGAGGAAGGCCGCCGTTCGGCCAGGTTTCGGCAAGCGATGGACGACCAGGCGGCCTTGGTGAAGGAGGCGGTTCTCAAAGGACTGGGAAAGTCCGGTGATGCCTCGGTCGTTGCCCTTGCGGAGTCTGTCCTGCAGGACCCCGAGGCACGGGTGCGGGTGGCGGCGGCGGAGGTGCTGTGCCGGTTCGGCCGTGCTCAAGGGTGTGCGTTGCTCGATCAATCGGCAAAGGCTCCCAATCCCGACGAACGGACTGCGGCGATTCGCTCCTTGGTCGATCTGCGCGGAGCACGGCTGCTGCCGGTTCTTATCGAGGCCAGTGAACACAAACAACCGTCGGTGCGCGGGGTGGCTGCGATGGGGTTGGCCCATGTACCCAAGCCTGAGGCATTGACCGCCTTGACACGGCTTCTGAAAGACCCGCTCCCGCCCGTTCGCGTGGCCGCCGCCGTGAGCCTGGGGCGGTTTCGGAGTGCGGACGCGGTGTCCTCGCTGAAAAAGGCTCTAGAGGATCATGATGCTTCGGTCAGGGCTTTTGTCGTAGGGAGTCTATTGGAGCACGGGGAAGAGTTCGATGCAGTGGCCTCGGCCGTTTCAGATCTGTCCCGTATGAGAGAGCCGGCGGTGCGTAGCGCGCTTGCGAGGGCCTTGGGCCGGGCGTCAGATGGCAACCGGAAGCCGGTTCGTTCCGTGTTGGGATCGTTGGCTGCGGATACGATGCCTCGCGTGAGGATCGCGGCGCTCAAAGCAATGGCAAAATTGGATGGCGGGGACGCGCTGTCGCTGCTCAAACAGGGGCTCCATGATGAAGATGATGCCGTGCGCGCAACGGCCGGAGGAGAGCTGCTTCGCGTAATGGCATCAAAGCAATAGGCGGTCAAGAGGCCTGCTGATCCCTTATGTGTGGTACGGAGTCGGGAGATCAGACTCGGAGGTATTCCCCTGCGAGTGGTGACGATCGCTCGCTCCGCGTGCCTTGTTTCCGGCCATGCTCAAATACCGACGTTGTCCGGTTCTCAAGAAGGAGTCCATCACGATGATCCTCCCGCTCTTGCTTGGCTCGGCGGCATTCGCTGTTCTGCTCGACGTATCGACCCTCTTTGCGTCCGAGCAGTCGTTGCAGACCATGAATGAAGTATTGGGCAGGGATGGCGCGCCCATGGTTCTCGTCCCGGCCGGCTCGTTTCCGATGGGTGTTCCGCCCGGAGACCGGGACGGCGGGCGCGATGAGTATCCACGCCACGAAGTGTTTGTCGATTCGTTTTTCATCGACAAATTTGAAGTGACGAATGGCCGGTATCTGGAGTTCGTCAAAACTACAGGGCATCGTGCCCCGCAAAATCCTACGAATCCCACACGAAACCTCTGGAAGGGGGACACCATTACGGATGTACTGGTAGACCGGCCGGTGGTCAATGTGGATTGGTACGACGCCGCAGCCTACTGTAATTGGGCAGGGAAACGTTTGCCGACCGAAGCGGAATGGGAGAAGGCGGCAAAAGGCACATCGGACAGACGATTTCCCTGGGGCAATGTCGAGCCCACGGCAAAACACCTCAACTATAACCAAAAATGGATCGGGGAAAAGACCCTCATGCCTGTCGGGAGTTACGAGGCTGGGAAAAGCCCGTTCGGCGTCTATGACATGGCCGGCAATGTCTGGGAATGGGTCAATGACTGGTATGACGCCCGCTATTACGAGAAGAGTCCTGCGAAAAATCCTCGAGGCCCCGACACGGGTACGAAAAAGGTCATTCGTGGCGCAGGCTGGCAGAACGAAACTCCGACCGCGCGCATCTTCACACGCGTGGAGAGTGACCCGACCATCCGCAATGAATCCACTGGCTTCCGCTGCGCCGCCGATGTTGCGCCGAACAACTCGACGGACGGACCGTCACGCCGATAGCCTCGGGTCTTTCGCTGGGATCGGCCCGCTAGTGTAATGATGCATAAGTATCTTGACTCATAAGGATCCGTGGCGATTGTCCGTCACGGAGGAGGGCTGGCCATGCGACGGGCTCCGCAACCTCAGTTGACGGATGATGAACGTACACAATGACACCACTGGGCTCGGGGGGCGGCGCACATCTGTCCGTCTGGCGCTGTGCGCGCAGATGATCCTGCTGGCCGTCGAGGGGCGCGAGAACCGGCACATCGCCGCAGCCGCGGGAATGAGTCGGTGACGGTGGGGCTCTGGCGAGAGCGCGTTGCCACGCACAGGTTGGTCGGGCTTGGGCACGACACCGGGGCGGGCATCCGCCCCGGCGTCGGCAGGCGCTGGAAGCACAGATCCTTCATACCACGACCCAAACAGCCCCCCGCCGCGACTCACTGGTCCACGTGGACGTTGGCCCGGCATCGGGGGACCAATTCCACGCTGGTTCCAGGAGAACATCCAGGATGCGGTGGGCTTGTCTCTGCACCCGCTCGATCATGCCCTCGTCCTCAGCGTAGATGAGAAAAGCCAGATCCAGGCCCTGGACCGTCCCCGGTCAGGCCTCCCGCTGAAGAAAGGCCGCTGGGGCATGCTGATGCACGACTAAGCGCCACGGCACAACGACGCTCTTCGCGGCATTGAGCGTGTTCGACGGTATGGTCATCGGCGACTGCATGCCGCGCCAGCGCCACCAAGAGTTTCTCCGGTTCCTCAAGAAGATCGATGCGGAGACGCCCCCGCGCTCGAGCTGCATCTGGTCTTGGCAAGTACGCTACTCACCGCCCCCCGCCGTGCGCCGGTGGTGCGGCGACATCCACGCGTCCACCTGCACTTCATCCCGACGTCGAGTTCGTGGCTCAACACGGTCGAACGCTGGTTTCGGGACCTGACGGAACGGCGCATTCGTCGCCGGGTCTTCCGCAGCGTCTCGGATCTCATTCAGGCGATTGAGGAGTACCTCCGCCACCATAATGGTGCCCCGAAACCGTTCGTCTGGAGAAAATCCGCTCAGGACGTCCCGGCGAAAGCGCACCGAGCCAGGATCGCCATGGATAAAACAAAAACAGCATGAATCGCGACACTAGGTGCGCGGCTTTGCTTGGTCGGCGGGTGCTGGCGTATCGAACTCTTCCAGCGGTTGAAAGTTGAGGGGCAAGTTGAAGAGAGAGTCCGGAACCGACCGGAGTTTCACGTGCTGGTACTCCATGATCCAACTTCCGTCTTTTTTAGCGAGTTTCATGGGAAAGTGAATGTCCGTCGCGACCCATTGGTAGTAGGATTCAACCCGCTCTCCTTGCCTCGTCGTGACTTCGTACAGGATCGTCGGATGCCCCTCGCGCACTTCCGTGCCGATTTCTTCCCGCGAGACCTCTCCCTCCAACTGTTCGGTGACCCTGAGGTCTTGATCGGGGCTGTAGGGAACGGTTTTAAAATATTTCATCCTGGACAGCAGCAACCAGACAACCTGCTTGTCCTTACGAACGATACTGACGTTGACCGGCCCCATGGTGTGATGTTCGATGCGCCACATCGAGTCGCGGTAATAGACGTTCGCTTTGCGTAATTTCCCGTTGATCTTCGTGATTTGATCGGCGGTAAACTCCAACGCCCACGCCGTGGGGGCGAAGAGCAGCAGGCTGGAAGCCATGATGAGGGAGCGCCACGTCTGATGCATGGTGCAGTTTACCATAGAGGGCCGTTCATTTTCTGCCGTGTGGTGAGCAAGGCTGTGCATGAGGGCCCATGGGGGATTCGAGACCTGGGTTCGAGTCGTGCCATGCACATCCGCCTCGACATGAACCCCGACGGTCCGTCCGATACACTTTCAGAATCACGAGCGCCTGATTATACTGTGCTGAGTGGTCGTTGGCTTGGGAAAGGATCATCCATGCTCGTTCATCTTTTGCGTCGGTCTCGCTCCTTGCGCCTGTTGGCGGTTGGCCTATGGGCCGGTCTGACGATGTGTGCGGCTCCGCTCAAGGCAGAACCGACACCGCTCGGCCCGAACGTGTTTCAGCGTGCGAAACAGGTTACCGTCGGCATCCTGGCGGACGCGCAAGATCAGCGGACTCCTGAGATAGCCGGGAGAGTCGTCGTTCGGGGAACCGGTTTTCACCTTCGCGACGGGTATGTCATTACCGCCAGGCATGCTGTGGAAAAATACGAGCCGGCGACCGGCTCGGTCATTCCGAAGCGCGTCCGCATTCTCACCGACGATCTCCACGAACTTCCGGCCGATCTCGTCGGGGACAGCGCGTTCATGGATGTCGTGATCTATCGTGTCCCCGAGCCCCACCGATCCAAACTGCAGGCCGGAACGTCGTTCGCCGTTGAGGACATCTCCCTTGGGACGGAGGTATTCACCGTCGGCTATCCGCTTGGCTGGGGTCCGACGATGGCATTCGGAAGGTTGGGAAATACCAACGTCTTCCTCCAAACCGTCGACACCCGCCTTCTCCAAGCCGACCTGTCGTCATGCAGCGGCAATTCGGGTGGTGGATTATTCAACGCTCAAGGGGAAGTCATCGGAATCATACATGCCATCATTCGGACGGAGAAGGAGGAGGCGCAGGCTTACTGCAGCAGACTGACCTTCGCCATTCCCGGGATTCTTGCCGAACGCATCGTCAATGCGGCTATCGCGGGAAAACCGATCGTGTTCTCGAGATTGGGGGTTCACCTAACGTCGGTGAGAGATGGGACCAAGCTGCGCATGGCCGTCAAGGATGTGGTGGAGCCGGCAAAATCGGCGGGCATACAGAAGCATGATCTCCTCTTGGCGATCGAGGATACGGAGATTCTCGATGGAGCCCAGTTGAAGAATTATCTCATCGAGCGCACCACTCCCGGTCAGGAGGTGTCGATCAAAGTGCGTAGAATCGACGCTGATCTCACGTTTCACGTCGTGCTGGGCGGGGGATGAACGCGGCCATCCCACGTGGCCCTATCTGAGCGCGTGTCCGTTGCATCGTGCGGATGAGTCTGCGAACGCCGAATGGCCGCTTACCTTGAAGAAAGCGACGGCCAAAACGCCGGCCATCGTGGATCCGAGCGGCATGATCGATGTGCTGCATGAGGAGGAAGAAGTCAGGAAGACGCCGGAGAAGCAGGCGCCGTTGGTCATCCGGGCCAACGTGTATGACTGCGTCGACGTCATTTTCAAGAACGAAATTCCTGACGACGCGCGAACGGGATGGGCGAACAAAATCGATCTCCATCCGCATTTCTTCCGGTTCGACACCAGCGCGTCAGACGGTCCGACGATCGGATTCTCTTATGACAGGTCCCTGCGCGTCTTTACGATGTTGAAGGATCCCGCGCCGAACGAGGGAATACCGCTGCCGGCCAACACCGTGTTGACGGCGGACGTCAAGGCCGGTGCATCAAGCATTACGGTGGCGGACCCGTCGAAATTGTTCGTCTCAGGGATTCACGGCGATGTCTCGGCGCACCATCCATCCGGTGATCGGCGAGCGGTATGGTCCGGCCATTCCGGCCGCGGGAGGACCGCAAAAAATGGCCGGCGATTATTTGTACTACAGCGGGAGAGCCTCCCACTTCTCGGAGGGAAGTTGGGGGAATCATCCGCGTGTACGATGAACTTCAGAAAGACCCGAAACCATTGCCGGGACGAGATTCCCCGACCCTCATTCCGACCCAGCGTGAAGAAGTGATGTTCGATGATCGGCACTTGCATTTCATCCACATAGTCGAACGTCAACTGCTTGGCCTGCAGCCCAGCCAGTTCCAGGTCGCGATCTCTTTCCCACGTCACCGTGATCGATCGTTTTTTGTACAGGTCCGTGATAATCAGCCGATGGGCGGCGGAAAACTCATCAAGAGTCTGCCGTCCATCCAAATTCAAATGCCCTGATAACGCCACCAAACTGGGTTCGATAGGCGGGTAGAGAGTGACACCGGCGCCCTCCGGCATGGGGTTGCCCAGACGCCAGTCTTCGTGGTAGCGAACGGAGAAGCCAAATCGGGCAGTTGTATACGGTTTCCACCCTGCCGTGTCGTTCTCCGGGCGCTTCGCTCAACCGCGCGCTCACCTTGGCTGAACGAGAAGGCTCTTCTACTCAAGCGATCCGGCGCACCGAAACCCGATGGTTGCGGCTCGTTGATCCGGCAAGGCGCCGCT
>JANDJJ010000117.1 GCA_024330945.1 Nitrospira sp.
CGGCTTGCGGAGGCGTCACCCATTTGACACCGTCGATCACGTACATGAAGGTGTACTCTCCCGGCCTGAGCGGCACATCCACCCACCACCAGGAGGTTCCCTTCATGCGGGTAAGCGGCATGGAGTCTTTTGCCCATCCGTTGAACGACCCGGCCAGAGAGACCCGTGTCGCTTCCGACACTTCCACCATGAACCGAACGGTCCCGGTCTGTGGCTTGGGCAGGTCTGGGTTTCCTGCCTTGTGTGCCGCACAGCCTCCGATGCCGGCCAGCAAGACGACCCACACGGCAACGATGACGGCTCGACCGAATTGCACAGTCCGCTCCTCCGAAGCAAGGAGCGTAATCGAGACGCGGAGCGGTTGCAAGAAGGCCGCTCATGATCAAATCTCCACATCCAGCACGGCATTGCGTGAACCGAATCCGTCACCGATCTCCTCGGTCGCCAGCGGATCGGCGATCCAGTGTGTCCCATCAACCACGAACATGTATTCATAACGACCAGGCTTCAGCAGCAGAGTGACGCTCCAGATTCCGCCATCGGCTTGCCTCAGCGCCGTCTGCGCCGGATTCCACCCGTTGAAATCTCCCGCCACCGAGACCGACCGGGCATCCGGCCGCACGAACACGAGCCGCACGAGCACCTTCGCCTCCGGGGCCGACCCTGATGAGAGGGGATAGATCGGTCCGGCCCCAATCGGCGCGTCACCGATCCGCTCGGGAACCAATCGGATCAACGAACCCACCGCCACCAGCACCACACAGGCCGCCGCCATGGCTTGAGCCATGTTCCAGCGAAGCATCCGTGGTCTTGTCACGGAGGCCCAGAGGTCGGCCCAGAAACTTGACTTGGGCCTCGTTCGTTCTTTCAGTTGGTCGATGAATCGGGTCGAGGGTTCGATCCTCGGCAGCCGAGCCGCCTCCGCCGCCACCATCTCGAGGTTCAGCCATTGCCGGCGCAGTGACGGGTCGGCATCCACCGCGCGGAGAAACGCGACCCGTTCGTCCGGCGTCAACTCCTGGTCCATGAATCGTTGAATGAGATCGTTTTCTCTCATAGCTCACCTTCTGCAACCGGCTACGGCATGGAATTGAAAGCCGCAAGCTCCCGACACAGTTGAACCCGACCCTTGTAGACCCGCATTTTCAATGTGTCTTTGTTGACGCCTAAGATCTGTTCCATTTCTTCATAGCTCAGACCTTCGACGTGTTTCAGGATGAAGGCTTCACGATAAAGAAGCGGCAGCCGTTGAATCGCTTGCTCCAATGCTGCGGCGACTTGCTGCTGAGACAGCAATGTTTCCGGCGTCCGCTCCTCCACCACATGGAGGTCAAGTTCCTCATCCACGTTCACGTCGTGGCGGCCCTGCCCAGGCCTCTTGCTTCGCAGCCAATCCTTGCACTTGTTCACGGCGATCCGATAGAGCCAAGTCGAAAACTTGGAGTCGGCTCGAAAGGTCGGGAGCGCCTGGAACGCTGCGAGAAACGATTCCTGCGCCAAGTCCTCGGCCTCAGCCTGGTTCCCCACCATCCGATAGGCTAGGTTCACGATTGCAGCCGCGTGCCGATCGATCAACTGTCCGAATGCCTCGCAATCCTGTGCGAGGCCGCGCACCACCAATTCGGCATCGGTGGGGTCGTCATATCGATCGGTCGGCATAGGCGGCGTCACCGTTGCTCGCTATCGCCGACCAGCCGGTCCTACCTGACTCATTAGACGAAGGGATGGCTGAGAGGTCAACGGCATGAAGTGGGTTGAGATTCCGCTAAAACCGATAGCTGGTGCCGAGCGAAACGCCATAATCCGGCGCACTGTTTGAAAGGCCAACCGTCACGCCGCCGTTGAATCGCCAGGCATCGGAGGCTTTGTAGTTGAATGCCACGAACACGTCGCGAATGTTGACTCGGTCGACCACCAGCGACCGATACTCCTCGTAATACACGCTGAACAAGAGATGTTTGGTGAGGTAATGTCCGCCTCCGACGTCAAACCAGTACTGATTTTGAAGTTCTCTTCCCTCAGGGTCTCCGATAACGTTGTAGCCTCCGTCGAGAAACGCAATCCATCGATCACCCAACATTTTGGACAGTTCCACACCGTACCCGTGGTCAAGTGCACCGGTGCCGAGCCCTTTACTTTCGCTGGCTGTGGGAATTTTGACTCGGGCCGTGAGCGCAACGAGCGGAAACCACTCCTTTTCCTCGACGACATAGTACCGTCCCCTCACAATGATGTCGCCGAGACCTGAATGGGTCACCTTCTCCCCCGCCGTCACCCCCTGACCGGCATTCAACAAAGCCACACATTCCGGCTTGCTGGTGTCGATTTCCGTCCCGCTTCTCCGAAGGCACCGTCCTGGCAACGTGGGAGTCGGTTGGCCGCCGACCAAGGTGGCAGTGCCGTTACTGGTGACCGAGACGAACGGCACGACGACCGTCACATCTCCATCGCGGAACAGGCGCCGGATCGAAAAGGGCACATAGACGAAGTCGCTTCTGATATCGGTTCCGAAATTTCCGCTGCTATAGCTTGGGGTGACCCCGATTTGCCAGTTGCGCTCAGCCGAGGGCCGCTGTTCGGGGCCCATCTTTTCTTTTTCGCCGGCCGCTCTCGCATCCGATGGAGAGCTCCCGACACACGCGAGGATGACAGTTACAATAAGACTGCTGCGGCACAGCGTCCTGCCCATTAAGATCTTGTTCCTTTCGTTCGGTCTGACAGTTCATGAATTTCTTTCATGATGACGCTTGCCTACCATAAGCGAGCGCCGCCTCGGTTTCAAGGCAAACCCAGCCTCACACAACAGATCGGGCAGGATGCCAAACTACGGCACCCTGCCCTTCAGCAGATGATCAGCCTACGACTTGCAGACACGGTTTTTGTCAGTTTCGCCCCGCTCGCTCCGGTTTTTCCGGTCGCTCTGGACGCTCCGGCCGCTCAGGGCGCTCCGGTCTTGCCGGTCGTTCTGGTCGTTCCGGCCTCTCAATTTTCTCCGGTCGCTCGATCCGCTCCGGCCTGTTCGGCCGATCCATCTGGGCGGCACGGGCGGTCTCCCGCCCTTCCCGTCCATGGTCACCGGCGACGTGATCAGCCCGATCAAGCCCTCGGAGCTCACCGCCCGCGTTTGATCGTGACGTCTCTCGGCGATCTTCGCGCCGATCGATTTGCCGATCCTCGCGACGCTCAATGCGCTGATCGTCCCTGCGAGCTTCCCGACGTTCTTCTCGACGATCCTCCCTTCGATCGATGCGACGGTCTTCTCGCCGCTCTTTCAGTCGATCGTCTCGGCGAATGTCATCGTCAAGCTGGGCCAGCATGAGACGATCTCGACGATGTCGTTCCTGATGGTCAGACCAGCCGTGGTTGGAATGTCCTCCGTGAATCGAACGAGGACCGCTAGTCAGCGAACCTGGCCCACGATGGTCAAGACGAATGATCAGTTGATCCCCTCCGTCCTTCATGGCTCCGGTTGCCGGCGAAACCAAGCACGCGAAGCCGGTGACGGCTCCTAGAATCAACTCTTTCCAACTCGGATGTCGCATCGTTGATCTCCTTTTGTGAAACGTGACCGTTGGTGGTCTCTGCTCTTCCTCGCTTCAATCCTCCAATTCCGCTTCGTCCCAGACGACGGTCGTTCCTCGCCGTTCACCTTTTATCTTCACCAGCGAATTGACGCTGACCATCGCCAAAAATGAGGACCGGCTTATGGACGAACCGTTCATACTCTCAAACCGATTGATGGTGCCGGTATCGACCGTCACCCCTAATATCACGATGTCATGACCATTGATCGCCTGCACCGGTCCTTGAAGGATGATATCGGAATCAAACGCTCTCCGCTGAATACGAGTAGCGATCACGGAAGAGCTCCCTGCGACCCGCCCACGGACCCTCACATGGCGGTCATCCAGGTCGTTGATGGAGAGTCGGTCTCCGCCATCTCTCAGTTCCGTCCGACTGTTGACGATGACAGTCACACCAGGCAGTCCAGCCAAGGTGAGAGTGTTGCCGATAACCGTCGCGTCCCCTTCTAATCGCACACTCTCATGGAACTTCACGTGTGTGGCGATGAGAACGCCATTAACCATGCGGCCTTCGGCCGAGAGTTTGGCCCCCACCACGATCTCGTCGATCGCCCCGCCCCGGAATTCGGTGTCAGCCGTCGTCCTCACCGTCGTCGTTCCGATGATAAATTCGATCGTTTGGCCGCTGGCAGTGCCAGCCTGAGTCACAATTCCTTCGATCTCAAAGGAATCGACGTCATCGGCACTCCCGATTCCCTCTCGCTCCCGCTCGACCTGAGCGGCGTAGAGTGTGGTGCCTTCAAGTCTCGTCCCCTTCACTTCCACAAAGAGACCGTTCCAATTACTGCCTGACGGAGAAGGCATGTCGTGAATCATCGTATCGGGCGGGATGCCATCACGGTCATACACGATGGTCAAGCCACCGATCTGAAATCTCGTAGTGGCATGATCATGATTGGTGACAACCCCCTTGAGTTCGCAGCCGTCGTGCCCACAGCCGGCTCCAGGCTTTCGCTCGATGAAGGTTGCGACAATCACCCCATCCGCTTTGACAAAGCCGTTGACCTCAATGAGATCACCGACGTTCAGGACGCCAAAGCTAATCCCGGCATCAAACCGTGTCGTCTCATCGACGATGACCATTTGCCCTAAAACGGTCAGCGTCCCGCTGTTGGAGGTCTCCTGACTCTTGCTGGTAATCGGTCCTTCAAGCATATCTTCTTGAACAATGGTTGTGGCTCGGTATGACGGGCCATCGAACGAACCGGCCACCTTGACCGTCATCCCCACCTGAAGACCGCAGGTGTCCGATCGGCTCACCGTGCAGGATGGTCTGGACTGTCCATCCACCGTCACCGACGCCCCGTCAGTTTCAAATCGTTTGCCGTTGACGAACAGGCTCCCAAATCCCGAGACCGTTCCGGAGGCCGAGGCTGACCCACTTCCTGAACCACTGCCTGATCCACTTGCTGATGCCGAGACCGACTCACCGCTGCCACAGCCGCTGAGCACTCCCCCGACCAATGAACCAAACAGCACGCTCACCACCACGATCTGTCTCATCGTTGTCCTCCATCCACCTGTTTCCCATCCACGTTGATGCATCAATATCCCTGGGCCAACGGCCACCCCCTGCCCCTGGATTGTTTGAGGATTTAGACGACAACCAACGTCAAAGGTAAATGGATGTTTTGGAGAGGGGCAGGAGGCAGACTGGTCCCCCGGAGGGAACGGCTCCAGCACAAGTTATGGCCGGATCAAAGGAAAAGGATCAAAGGATAAGGATTCGGCGGTTTTTCTTCCGCCGGTTCCCATCCGGCCTTACGGCCGTCTTGTGAATACAAGATCCCCGTAATAGGCTGTCGCCCGTTCTCCGGTATTGTCGGTGTCTGTCATGATGGCCACACCATTGATCATCGGCGGTTCTTCCCCGAAGGCATTCTTATAGTCTTCGTAGAGATTGCGCGATTCTTCGATCCACTGCCCGACGTTCCGCGGCCCGCTTTGCACGACGATCATCTTCACAAAATCCGTATAGGCATTGTCGATGACCGTACCGGCCGGTATCTTTGTCTCCCATATGTAATTGATCGCCGCTATCGGAATATCTCCGAACAACGCCCGGCCCGCCAGGAACTTTAGCTTCTTTCCGACACTGACTTTTTCGGGATCATATTCAAAGGTGATATAGAGCCTCGCTGGATAGTCGTCTCCCTCTTTTTGGGTGACGTTGCTCTTTTGGATTAAGTTTTCGACCTTCCAGCTCCACTGAACGATTGGAAATTCTTTAGGATCAATCTTCACTTCCTTGATGAGGCCGGAGGCAGACGCTTCACTGACCGCCTTCATGACAACCCGCTCGCCATCCCGAACCAGCTCATAGGTCGTCGGTTTGGGGACTTTTTTGAACGTCAACGGCTTCCATCCTTCCGGCAAGCCGGACCCCGGTTGCTGAGCAGAGAATCGAGCCACCTCGATGGTCGGTTCGCCGGCCGCCTCAGCTATCGCCCCATAAGTCGCGAGCCAGAGAACAAAGCAGACAACCTGCCGCTGCTTCATCGTGAAGAGGCCTTCACCATCATTCTTTCCTCAGCCAAGCAAACAGTTTGACGAGGAGCTGTTTCGTTCTGTCGGAGAAATGGGCTTTGCGCCAGAGGTTGACGACCTTCTTGTTGACCTCCGCCTGAGTGGGGTAGGGATGGATCGTTTCGGCAATAGTTTTTGCGCCGCGACCGGTCTTCATCAAGACGGAGAATTCGTTGATCATCTCGCCCGCGTGGGCCGCCACGATGGTCGCCCCGACAATCCGATCGGTCCCCTTCTGGATATGGATCCTGGCGAACCCTTCCTCTTCCCCGTCAAGAATCGCCCGATCGACTTCGTCGAGTTTGTAGGTATAGGTCTCGACCTCAAGCCCCTTGGCTTTCGCTGCCTGTTCAGAGAGCCCGACATGGGCGATTTCAGGGTCAGTGAACGTGCACCAGGGCATGATTAATGAATCGATGTCGGCATAGCCCAATCCAAATGGATGGGGAAACAGGGCGTTCTGGATCACGATCTGCGCCATGGCGTCGGCGGCATGGGTAAACTGGTAGCGGGAACAGACATCGCCCGCCGCAAAGATCAAAGGGTTGGAGGTCTGGAGCCACCGGTTGACCTTGATTCCCTCAGGACCATGGTCGACGCCGGCATTGCTCAATCCCAATCCTTCCACGTTCGGTGTCCGACCCGTTCCGACCAGAATGTCATCGACCGTTATGTAGTGTTGCCGCCCGTGCGAGGTG
>JANDJJ010000118.1 GCA_024330945.1 Nitrospira sp.
GGCGGTTGTTTGTCACGTTGATTCGGTTCGACGCCGTCTATTACGGCCACTTCAAATGCAACCTCCGGCGAATCATCGATTACCCCAATCTCTTCGGATACCTGAAAGATCTCTATCAAACAAACGGCATCTCGGAAACGGTCAACTTCGACCACATCAAGCTCCACTATTACACGTGACCCATACGGCCATTAATCCCACTAAGATCGTGCCTCTTGGTCCGATCCAAGACTTGACCTTGCCCCACGGGAGAGAACGCCTGGTATAAGTCGTTCTCCGGCCATCACGCTGTCAAACAAACTAGACAGTTTTGCTGATTTTTTCCCCACTTATCTCACTGCGACGTTCCATATCCTCCGTAGCTCCTTCATTTTTCTAAGAGTCTTTCCATGGGTTGTACTCCAAGATCGAGCACGAGAGTTGCTGGCCTCCTTTTTAACCGTCAGCGAGAAAGACATCGGTTAAAGGCGGTTAAAAAAAGAGTGTTGGGACTCTAAATCAGAGGGAAAAACAACATAACCGAAAGGAGCACGACCTATGGACAGCAGCCTTTTGCTTTTTATCGGTGTGATGCTGGCGATGCTGATTGGTGGGTTGATCGTGTACAAGAAAGGCGCCTAATGGAAGCAGGGTTTGCGACCAGGGGAAGCTTTTCCATGATTTCGATCGTACCTTGCAAATAAGGTGTTTCTTTCCGCCCTCGCTGAGGAGAAAGGAGGTGTGAGTCAAAGCGCAGGCGGCCCTGACCGCGTCGCCGGTCAGGGCCGCCTTCAGTTTTATCGCACGACCGCCGAGTTCAACGACAACACCATGGTTGAACGAATCATGTCCGCCCTGCCTCCTTTTACTTTTCTGAATTTCCCGCTTCACGCCAAGCGGTTCATCGCCGAGTTGCTAAATAATCTCACCCATGGTTGATCCCAAGAGATCAGGAAAGCATTCGATCCGCTTAACGGTATAACGCACGACGACCGATACAGAGAGACCGTGGAAACGCGGAAAAAATGATTGGCGACCGTACAGACTTTTGGTAAAGTTCGGCGTTCCGTCAGGGGTATGATCGTCGATCCGACACCCCTTCCCATCCAAAACGTGGAGAACAAGAATGAAGGCCGGAATACAGCGAGCGACCTTTCAGACGACAGGGAGAACGGTCGGACTTTCGCTCATCATTGTCTCTCTCTCCATTCTCGGTTGTGCCGATCTGGCAATGTCTGCGGCGGATTACGAGTCTTCTTCCACTCGCCCTTCGAGCACGGCCTTCCAGATCTCCTCGGCGGCTTCCACGGCATCGCCGGAAACCGCCACCGCCGACGATCCGCAAGACGAGCCATTTGATCCCTTTGCCCAAGCCGGTGAATCGGATCTCGAAGAATACGACCCCTGGGAGCCCTTCAACACAAAGGTCTTTGAGTTCAATAGGCAGATCGACCGCTGGATCCTCAAGCCGGTGGCGACCGGATACGACTTCATCATGCCGAGTCTGCTTCAACAGGGAGTCAGCAACTTTTTCTACAACGCAAGATTCGTCCCCCGGTTCGTCAACAACGTTCTGCAGGGGAAGTTCCGCGGGGCGGGAATCGAGGCAGGCCGTTTTCTTGTGAATACCACGCTCGGGCTTGCCGGATTCATCGATTGGGCAAGCGACATGGACTTAATAACGCCGGAAGAAGACCTGGGACAAACCCTTGGTTTCTACGGAGTCAAGCCGGGGCCCTACCTTATTGTTCCCCTGTATCCTCCGTTTACGGTCCGAGACTTGGTCGGGTACGTGGGGGACGTGTTTCTCAACCCTATTTATTGGTTGGCTCTGCCCATCATCGAAATCGATAGGATACCTTCCGCGGTCCCCCATAGCAGCCGCTTGACGACCTCGCTCATTTTGCTCAGTGCAAAGGTGACAGAAGTGGTCAACGAGCGCTCTCTGAATCTTGAAAAATATGAGGGAGTCGAAGAGTCCGCGGTTGATCTCTATAGTGCCGTCCGTAACGCCTATCTCCAAAAACGAGCAAAGGCTATTCGAGAGTAACGCACCCTCCTCAAGCTCTTGTTCTTGTTTGAATAAACACCGATTCACGGCTTGCGGTGTCCCGTGAGATAATCCGTCTCATCGTGGGCACACACGGACAGCTTTCTCAAATAATCAATGGCTTTGTCGATTGAAGCCGGAAAAAAGGGACGGGGTGTATCTTGTCTGTCAAAACAGGACACACCCATCCTCTTTGCTGAATCTAACGAGGCACGAACGGTACAGGAGCCAGAATCGCTCTGTGGTGCTACTGACCTTTTTTGTAAACGATGATCCCGGCGACCAGAAGGACAAGCATAATCACGATGAACATCAAGATTTTGGCATCCATGGCTCCTCCTTAGTGACTAACCGTAGTTTCTACAAGGTTCTTACGAACACCTGTCGACCGGCCGAACTAGGGAATCATCACAAATGAAAGAGTTTGAA
The DNA here is from genome assembly GCA_024330945.1 of Nitrospira sp. Classification (GTDB taxonomy): domain Bacteria; phylum Nitrospirota; class Nitrospiria; order Nitrospirales; family Nitrospiraceae; genus Nitrospira_D. Next base: position 2,459 of record JANDJJ010000118.1, read on the forward strand.
TTGGCGAGTGGCTCGGCCTCCTTCTCCACCCGTTGGCAGGTTGGTTCTCGGCGCGTCAGCTTATTCTTCTCCATCCTCCTTGTCAAGACTCCGGAGCGATTTGGACTCTTGGAAGCACAAGAAAATTGGCTTATTGCACGTGTCGATGAGACAACTTCGAGGAAATCGATCGCCGAATTCTGACCCTTGACAGCAAATAGCTTCTCGACTTCTCCACGCAGAAGGCCCTTCGAACAAGATATCCGACGATGAACAAGAATGATCAGGAGCAACAATGATTGGAAGTAATTCGGTGGCATCGAATGATGAAAGATTCTACAGCGCTCCTTTTGGGTCTGCCCTGTAATGCAACAGACAGCCGACCTGCTTCGGTATCGTCTCCCTTACAGATCCATAAACAATTCTAGGAAAACCGGACGCCTGGAGATGGATGGTAGCGCAGTCGTGCCATTCGCCTCATGGCATCATCGATGCACAAGCGGCATAACAGAAGCAAGTCTGACTGAAAAAGCATCGCGATAAACCGATTCATACAAGAAAGAGGACCGTCATACCGGTTCTCCCCCAAAAAGGAGGGTATGCCATGCCAGGACTCAGCAGATGGGAACCGTCTCTGCGGTGGAATCCATGGAAGGATCTCGAAGAAATGGAGAAACGCCTTTCCACCTTCTTCGGACGCCCCCCGGAAGGGAGCGGTGAAAAGAAGGAGGCGTTGGCGGTCGCCGAGTGGTCTCCGGTCGTCGATATCACTGAAGACGACAAGGAATATCTCATCAAGGCCGAACTGCCCGAGATGAAGAAAGAAGACATCAAGATCAACGTTCAGGACGACGTGCTGTCGATCAGCGGGGAGCGAAAATACGAGAAAGACGAGAAGGGCAAGAAATATCACCGGGTCGAGCGAGCCTACGGCAGTTTTCTCAGGAGCTTTACCTTGCCACAAGACGCCGACGGGTCTAAGGTGAGTGCCACATATAAAGATGGAGTGCTGTCCATCCACCTCCCCAAATCAGAGAAGGCCAAACCGAAAGCGATCGAGGTGAAGGTAGGGTAAAAAAGTGCGGCACGGGTCACCCGTTGTGATCTGTTTCCCCTCATGAGGGCGGCGGAGCAGAAGATTTTATTCCGCCGCCCCTCCGCAGCGAGGAACGAGAACTGAACGGTGTCGGACAGCAGCAGCGCCGCCGGGGGCAAGGGCACGAGCAGGATCATGATCTTTCAAAATCGCGAAGAAGCAGGTCGGCGGCTGGTTGAAACGCTGATCCACTATCGTGAACAACCTGCGACTCTCATTCTGGCGCTTCCACGAGGAGGCGTGGCCGTCGGTTATCAGTTGAGCGTGGGACTTCACCTGCCGTTGGACGTCTTCATCGCCCGCAAGATCGGCGCGCCGGACAATCCCGAATATGCGTTGGGAGCCGTGGGTGAGTCGGGGGGAGTCTATTGGAATCCGACGGCGAAAGCGGCGTATCGCCTGAGCCCTGCCGACATCGAGCGGTTAATTCAGTCGCAACAAGACGAAATCGTCCGGCGACAAGCTTTGTACCGGCAGAACAGACCATTCCCCACACTGGAGGATCGCACGGTCATTCTCGTGGACGACGGCATCGCCACCGGCTCCACGTTTTTCGCCGCGATCCTGTCGATCAGACAGCTCGGCCCCCGTCGCCTTGTGGGAGCCATTCCCGTCGGGCCGCGGGACACGCTCCAACTGGTTGAGGAGCGAGTCGATGAATTAGCGGTCCTGGCAGTACCGGATCCCTTCTGGGCCGTGGGGAATCACTATGCGGATTTTTCGCAAGTAACCGACCGTGAGGTCGTAGAATATCTAAATCTTGCTGAGGAAGCTTTGCGTGCGCACGCTCGGTCCTCTTTCCATGAGCCCGTGAGGCGAGAAGGAAGCAACCAGCTCTAGGCATCGAGGTCCTCCGTGGAGCAAATGCGCGTGATAAAGAACACGGTTGGGGAAAGCCCCTCCTTCCAACCGCTTCCGCGAACCACCGCCAGGCTCGATCCATGACAAACATACAATCGAAGTCAGATAGCCTGCACGTACTGATTGAACAAGGAAACGGAGGAAAACCTCTATCACAGGGACGATTATCTCTCTGCAGCAATCTCCATTGGCGGATCCAGAAGCTGCCACAGAAGTTGTTCTCTTTTTTTGAGGTGAGAAAGGAGCCCTGCCCATGAGAATCGTCATCGGCGTCGATTGGTCAGACCAAGCCTTTGCAGCGGTCTCCCAAACGTTTCAGCTCTACCGCCCAACAGACGTCACATTGGTGCACGGCGTCAACCTCGGCATGTTCGAGCAACCCATTGTGGCGGAAGCAGCTAATTTGCAGGGGTATGACGATTTCCGCCACGCCATGGTGAACGCCGGACATCAACTGCTCGAACGAGCGGCGGCCATGGTACCGTCAGAGGTGGCGACGGTGCGCAAGATCAATGAAATCGGCAGCCCCGCCCAAGTCATTCTTGACAGTGCACAGACTGTCTCTGCCGATCTGATTGTCGTGGGTGCCAGAGGGCGCGGTCGGCTCGCCGAAACAGTGCTCGGCAGTGTTTCTCATCGTGTGCTCTCTCATGCCTCCCGCTCCACCTTGATTGTCAAGGGCCAAGCACGCCCGATCCGGCAGGCTCTGGTCGCCGTCGAGGGCCGTGACGATGCCGATCGCATCGTCGAGTGGCTGACCCACTACCGGTTCGCAACGCCAGTGGAACTCCGCGTGTTGAACGTCGTCGTTCCCATCGGATTGGACAGCCCCTACGACGGCATGGAGGCGCGGACCTGGTGGGAGGGGGCGGAGGCTTATGCCGAACAGCTTGTCAAGAACACAGCGGCAAAACTGTCCGATGCAGGCTATACAACCGGCACAAAGGTGTCGGTCGGCAGCCCGGCGGCTGTGATCGAGGAAGAGGCGAAAACCATGGACTTGGTGATCGCCTCGTCACACGGAAGAAAAGGTGTCGCGCGCTTTCTCCTGGGCAGTGTCTCGCACGCGATCGTCCATCATGTGTCGTGCCCGGTGTTGGTGATCCGGTGAAGAAACAGGAGCAAGGAGATCGACCATGAACATCATCTTGGCAGGGAGTCTCATCATTCTGCTGGCGGCATCCCCCTGGGCCACCGCGCAGGTGCTTCGCGGCAATCCCAAGGCGGGGGAAACGGTCTATCAGCAGCAGTGTCTCCGCTGCCACGGAGCGAACCTCGATGGGAACGGACCGGACAGTCGAGATTTGATCCTGCCCCCCATTGATTTTCGGTCTCCGGCCAGCCGATCCAAGACCGATTGGGAACTGCTCGTCTCGATCGCCAACGGCGTGCTGTTCACCCCGATGCACAGTTTTCGCGGCAAACTGACGGACGAGCAGATACTGGACGTGTTGTCGTACATCCGATCACGAATTCCGCCCGACATTGTCAGCTAACGTCACCCGTGTTCCGGCGACCGACAGCCCAGCGGCCATTTGCCCTGACGCGTGTCCTGCTTGTTTTGACCGGGCCAGCCGCTGGAAGCACAGACGTCCGACTCCACGATGCTGCGCCCGACATCGAGGTCTTCGTTCGCGCAGGCTGCCCCCATTGCGAGACCGTCACGGTCTTCCTAGACACCCTACGCCGCGAACAGCCAGAGATTCGGATCAAGTTCTACAACATCGGCGAGGACCCGGATGCACGCCAACGGCTTACCTCGATGGTTCACGATCGAGGCCTTTCCGTCATTGGAGTCCCCACCTTCCTCATTGGAACGGAACTGATTGTCGGCTTCCGCTCCAATGAGACGACCGGCGCGGACATGCGCACCCTCCTGGCCCGCGACGTGCCCGCCACGGCGTCACGTCCGATGGTCGAGAGCATCGAGACATCGTGGTTTGGTCGGCTGCACGTCAAGGATTTCGGTCTTCCACTGTTTACCGTCATCATCGGCCTGCTGGACGGGTTCAACCCTTGCGCGATGTGGGTGCTGCTTTTTCTCCTGCCCCTGCTTGTCAATCTTCACGATCGATTCAAGATGGCGCTCATCGCCAGACCGTTTGTGCTGATCGTGGTTTCATGGACTTCGCCTTCATGGCCGCGTGGCTTAATCTCTTTCTGGCGATCGGCCTTTCCCGTGTCACCCAGGTTGTAGTGGGTCTCAGTGTCTGCTTCAGGGGAGTGGTCAACGTCAAAGATTGTGTCGCCTTCCGGCGTGGCATCTCGCTGGCACTCCCAACTCGACAAAACCACGCCTTTACCCTATGGTTCGCCGAATTCTTCAAGCTGATCCTCTCCTTGGCGCCTTGATGGGCACCGTGGTGTTGGCCGTCTTT
>JANDJJ010000119.1 GCA_024330945.1 Nitrospira sp.
GCGGAGAGAATCGTAATGTCGCCGCCTCGCAGCGTAACGATGCCAGTTTGCTCTGCATTTCTGGTCGCCACCGTACCGCCGATGTTGACCCGCCCGCCGACCGGCGTGACCAGCTCGACTCGTTGCCCCCCGATTTCGAGCACCAGTCTTCCATCCACCAATGCCGGTCTGCCGTCCGCCAAAACCGGCGTTCCGTCCGGCACTCGATGCGGTTGCAGATCGACCGGAACGACTTTTTCATGAAACACAACCTGGTCCCCTTGTCGCACCCGCTCGCCTCCAACCAAGAACAGTTGCCCCGTCCGCTCGACAAAGAGCGGCTTCCAGACCAATTCGATTCGGCCGTTCGACACATCCTGCGCCGTGAACACGTTGTGCTCGACCGTTTGATCGACCGCCAAAACCGTTCGATACACCTGAAGAGGCGCAACAACCCCCTCCTCACTCGGCAAAGCCAAGACCCTCGTCCCGTTTTGCTCGATCAACTGCGCCATGGTCTCCACAACTCCCGGCAGCATCCTCCCCGACTCATCGGTCACACGGACACCATCCGCCCCGTGGATGAAGATCGACCCGCCGTTGAAGGTCGCGATTTGAGACTGCGTCATCTCAATGTGACCGCCGGCGCCGATGTCGAGCAGCCCTCCCCGCCTCCGCTGATTGGCCGTGTCTCGTGTATTGCCGAGCAGATGGGCAATCCCAAAACTATCGCCCAAGTTGATGTCCCGGTTGGCCCGGACTTCCGCGGTGCCGTTTCCAATGAATCGCAAACCAGACGTGTTAAATCCCGGCACCCTGGTCAAATCGATCGATCCTCCAGCAGATATGATGGCTGAGGGGCGACCGCCTTCCAACGATGGTGTGGCGATCTCCCCCAACAGGCTTCTGATATCACGGCCGGCACCAATGATGGTCTGTTGGAGCATGGGACTCTTAAAGTTCAAGTCCAGTACGCTGATATCTCCCCTCTCGGTGGTGAACGACATGGTCAGACCGGGAGAAACCGGATTGGGAGCCGCGACCTGAAGCGCCGGTCCGAGATCCTGTTCCGTGACCTCCTGGCCGATCAAATGGTCGATGGCTCCCGGATAAAGGGCAATGAGGCCGGGCGAGGTGCTGCGTTGAAGGATCAACGGTTTTTCTCGGAGACTGGCCGGCGGCAACCCAACCAAGCCAGGAGGAAGAGGGTTCACCGGACTCCCGTCCACATAGCTCAGATCCCCCCATTGAATGAACCATCTGGCCAGAAAGGGATCTGCCAAGGCCTCGCTTCTGCTCACGCGGACCCACCGGGCGGCGGGATCAGTGGCGAGTCCGGTAAAGATCAAAACAGAATTTTGATCGGGCACGGTCTCCAGTGGACCTAGACCTCGAATCGCTTCGCGGGCATGAATGTCAACACGTCCCTCGTTCGACGGCCAGAACCGTAGCGGTGAGCTGCCGGTTACAAAGGTGACGTTCCCTTCATCGGCCCGCGCTGAAAAAACCGAGGGGAGCACCCTCCGCTCATTGGCGAACGCTCCGGTCGGCCGATCTTGTTGAATCAAGACATCGCCGGTCCGCGCTGTAAGATTTAATTGCGTCGGCATAAGGTGAACGGGCAAACCGGTTGATTCGTTGACCCGTGTGATAAGAGTGAGCGGTGTTCTTAATACTGTTTCCGCGTCGATTCTCGTGGTGCCGTTGGCCGTCAAGACACCAAGCTCCCGCAGCCCGAAATCCTCCGCCAGACTGAAATAGACCGACCGGCCCGCATTGAGATTCACGGCCGCCGCCTGGACGGCCCAGGTGCCATCGCCATTGTCCACCCCTCCTCCGAGAATCAGATTGATCGGCGCCGTGTCGCTTCCGATGTCGCGCCCCGCCGCCACATCGGCGATGCCGCCTTGCAGCGTAAAGCCAAACGATCGAGGCCTGATCGCCGGATTCGACGATGCCGGCCCTCGGAGATCTTGCCCGGCTCGAATGGTCAGGTTTCCTGGAATACCGACGTGGACACCAGGCAGTGAAACCCCGTTGCTCGTTCGTCCGAACGGACTTGGCGCCACAAGGTCACGCACCGCGGTGAGACTGATATCTCCCCCTCCAGCCGCCGTATGGACGCGGGCGAAGGTGACGCTGCCATCGGCGAGCGAAAGGTCTCGTCCTGCATGGAGATGGATGCCGGCTCCACCAGCCGTGCTCACTTCGCTCGCATTGACTTCCAAATCGCGACCACCTCGCGCGACGATGTTCCAGGGAACACTCTCGCCGGCAAATCGGCTGTTGGTCCAGGTCAGGTTGCGGCCCGCGTGAAGATGAAACGTTCCTGCTCGCCCAAACGGCAGTGCGAGGGAATCCAGGGACATCGATGACCTGACCACAATATCGTCCATCGCCAAGACATTGAGTTCTCCCCGTCCCAGGTTCGACGCGAGAGCCAAGAGCTGGCTGTCGCCCAACGTCACTTGAGCCGGAATGAGCCGATGGACGAGACCGTTTGCCGTCACGGTCCCGCCAAGCCAGATCTCTCCCATGACCCCACCGGCACCAGGAGCGACATCCACCGCAGCTCCGGCCTCGACGGTCACCGTCCCATCGGTACGGACTCCGTCTTCGTTATGAGACGCCGCGCGCGCAACGACCGTGCCGCCATGGGCGCCGGCCTCGCTACCCGCACTGCTCGTGCGACTGCCGGCTTGCAGGGTCACCCGCTCACTCGCAACAAGTTCAATGCGGCCGTTGCGCTGCACAACGCTGTTGGCTTGAACCACTCCCCCTTGATTCACCACCCGTCCGGCCAACGTCACCTGGCCGCCGTCGGCCAGCAATTGGCCCAGATTCATCGCCTCGCCGGCGGGCGCCGTCACTTCCGCAAGAAATCCCCTGCCGTCCGGCCGATTGGAGAGAAACGCCGTTCTCCCGGCTCCCAACGTCACGTGCCCATTGGCGCTCGTGATGACGCCGGTGGCGGCGTTCTCCACATTCGGCGCGAAGAGATACACTCCCTCCGCGCCCGCGTTGATGGCTCCCGCATTGCGAATGAAGCCGTTCGTTCCGTTGTCTTGAAAGAGATACAGCCCGTTTAAGAAGTTGCTGTTGCTCAAGGCCAATGTCGAGGCGGCGAACGCACCACCGACATTGACCTGCCCGGTGGGACCGATGAACACGCCATTGGGGTTGAGAAGAATGAGCGAGCCGGTGGCATTGAGGGCACCGTCAATGTGGGTCGCCGGTCCGAACACACGAGCCAACATCCAGGACGAAACGTTCGGTTGAATCACATTGACCACGTGATTGGGCGCGATGTTGAAATCGCTCGCGTGCACGATCGCCCGAGCCGTGGACTGGACGATGTCGGTTCTGATTCGCCCGTCAAGCTGGATCTGGGGCTGGCGGACCTCCACCCCGCCGTGCACCACGTCCGTGATGACGACCTCCGCATGAAGCGGAACGAGACTCGCCGAGCATCCCCACACGAGCATCCCCGTCGCGGCCCACCGGACAGCCGCTTTCCGAACGGCCGTTTCCCATCGTTTGGTCACTCGCTCAATTGATCCCATGTGTTGCTCCGATCGCGTTAAAACCCGACGCTCAGGAGAAAGTGCGCAAAGGTATCCCCCTTTTTCGTATCAGCCGCATCGTGCAACGCCACAGCCTGATCGAACGAAAGGGTCAAGTTGATCGGCTCCACTCTCAGGCGGAGGCCTCCCCCCACGCCCTCCAAGCGAAACAGATCGGTTTGCCCGGCGGGAGCTTTCTGCACCCACAGTCGGGCATAGTCGTAGAATCCGAGAAATTTGACGGTTGCTTTCCATTCCGAGCTTCGGCGCCGTTGCCAGAAGTAATCCAACGGAACGGACGGCAGATCGGGCGTATAAACCTCGGCGCGCCAGAAAAACGCGTTGTCTCCCAACGCAGAGCTTTGCACGTATCCGCGAACAGTATCCATGCCGCCGGCGAAATAGGATTCGGCCGGGATCAGCGGTTCCGTCGCCCATTGGCCGTCGATACGAGCCGAAAAGAGAAATCCACCCGGCAACGGCTGCATCCGGCTGAGGCTCGTTTTGATGACACCGAACGTCCCGCTGGACGAAGCCCGCTGACCAGGATTCTGATCGATGTTGGTCGGGTCTCCTTGAAAGTCTTGCTTTCTCCCTCCCGGAATGAGTCCGGCGACATATCCCAGCACGGTCGCATTAAACGTCGTGGCTCCATACCGATCGGGATAGGTACCGGTATAACTGATCGAGGCCGGAAGGTATTGGATGGGCCCCAACACCAGCGCTGTGCCAAGGTCGCCAGGAAAGGTAGCCTCCGTCTCCTCAAGCCGCTTGAAGTCGAGCCCAAGGGAAAGCTGATGCTTGAACGAACTCTCCTTGAAGATCGGAAACAGGTAGCGCATCCCCGCCATGGTCGCGTTGCCGGCCACCGCCACGTTCCCTCCGCTGATCGGCAGAGACGTGCCGGCCAAGACGGAATTACTCAAGACCTTGGACGCATAGACGGCTAACAGCCGGTCCGGCCACCCGATCGGCGCCACATAGCTGAACCCGTAGGCCTGCACCGCTCCCCAATCCGTCGGGGTCTGCGTGGTTTGCAGCGTGAGGATATGATCGGCATCCCACAAGTTGGCATATTGCGCTTCCCATGTCAGACGGTGCAGCGGAGTGGTGAAAGGCCCCTTGTTGTCTGCAGTGATTTTGGCGTGCAGCGGGAGCCGATCCTTGACTCGCAACTCCAATTCCACCTCGCCTTTTTCGCTTCCCGGTTTGAGAATAGGAGCGACCTTGAGATCGGGATTGGCATTGACGGCGTCCAACTGTTTGACGAACTCCGGCTCATAGAGTAACGCCCCGAGGCTCACCGACGGCAGCTTTCCGCGTATGTTCCAGGTGGAGAAGTAGCGATTGTCGGTCACCTCGACTTTCGACAGCCTCCCCTCGATGACTTCCATCCTGATCGTTCCCTGTTCGACCGTCTGTTCCGGCACCACGACCAAGACCGTCGGGTATCCCAATTGCTGATAGGCCTTTTCCAGTTCGATTCGAGCCCGCTCGATGTCTTTGATCGTCTTGCCCCGCCCTTTAAACTTGCCCAAGACGTCGTCGATCTTCTCGCGCGACAAGAGGGTGCTGCCATCCACCACGAATTCTTGAATGATGAAGCCATCCGGCTCCCCTTCACTCGATGGAGGCACCGGGTTTTCGTCGGCGCGCGAACGAGGCTGAACCGGCTGCTCGGCTTGCGCCGTCACGTCGGGCGGCGAGACGGACTGCGATGACGACGACATCATCGGTCCATCAGCGGGCACGGGTCGGACGAGCGCCTCCGACCCGGCTCGACTTTCCGCAATGCCGATGCCTATGATGACCCCCATCGCCACGGTCATGCCCCCAAACCATTTGCCCATGCCTGATCACTTTCGAAATGGAAGCCCGCCTTGTTCAGCCGGTCCGGCGGCATCCACGCTCCATTTCCTCCGTATGATTTCCTCGCGTATGATTCCGACGCATCCGTTCGGCATTCGCTTCAAGGACGGCTACTCTTATCGCCCGCCTGTTACACCGGCGTTACTGGCAACTTGGGCAGGCGTTAATTCACGAGAAACCGCCTCTCCCCCTCTTGAGCTTGCGCTTGGATCGGCATAGGGTCACTTCGACGATTTGAGATTGCTTCCCATGTTCGGACGCACACATTCGACCAGACTTCCGACCAGACTTCGGCGCACCGCACTGATGGTCCTGGCCGTCACCGGCGCCACTCTCGTGTTGGCCCATTCGATCAACGCGATCGTCGAACATCAATTGACTGTGATTCCTTCCGCCGAATCGGCGACACTCACGCCCGACGAGCCGTCGCTTGCCGGCGAGACCGATTCGCCGCGGCTTGTCGACTCCATCAAGAACAGCGGGCTGTTCGAACTGCCTATCTCACCCTCACAGACTGGGTCGACGGAATCGGGGTTCGCGGCCGCCCCTCCGAAACCTCCTCTTGAAGCGGCCAAGAAAGTTCGGCTCCTTGGCGTCGTCTTGGGAGACCGTCACGACTCCGCCGTGCTTGAGGACATCGCGTCCAAGCAGCAGAGCCTGTTTCACCTCCACGAGGAAATTCCGGAAGTCGGCGAGATTCGCTCGATCACCCGCGAGGGCATCGTCATCGGTCAAGACGATCAAGAAGAATGGCTTCCGCTGACCACACCGTCGGAAGACCCCGCGCATCCCGTCTCACCCCCCTACGCGCCTCCCCCTCCCAAGCCCTTCGCCCCGCCCCTCAAGCGCATCCTCGATCGTCGTGAGGTCGCCCAATCCGTCAGCGATCCGTCGCAACTGATGCAGCAGGCCCATATCGTCCCTTTGTTGAAAAACGGAGCGCTCCAAGGGTTTCGGTTGGACTTCGTGCTGCCGTCAGGATTCTTCGACAAGGCGGGGCTTCAGTACGGCGACGTGATCCAGCGCGTCAATGGCGTCGAGATGCGAGATCCGGGGAAATTGCTCTCCATTTTCTCGCAACTGTTAGACGAGCGTGTCGTCAAGATCGATGTGGTGCGTCACAACCAGCCCACGACGGTGACCTACGAATTGCGTTAGCCTGCCTCTTTCGGTCGCGCTTATTCCCATGACTCACCCCCATCCCCCCGCGTGAGAGGTCGAAAAGGAGTTAACCGAAAGTTAATTCTCTCGTCATGGGTCCGTTACCCCTTTTCTCGGATAATGCGCAGGCCGTGCGATGGTCAGCAATGATCAGATGATCATCATGCTGACCATTCCGCATGATGGGCGTTGTTGCCA
>JANDJJ010000011.1 GCA_024330945.1 Nitrospira sp.
CCAGCCAGGCAACCAGCACCAGCAGAACACTGCGCGAGAGGTTGCCGCGAGTCCTCTCGACCATGATTGCTCCGCCCTCCTCCGATGACTCCGCCTTCTTCCCTCCCTTTGCCTTATTGATTTGGCGTCTCCCGATCTCGCACCACTCACCCCCCCGCACTGCCGACCGGTCCGCCTGGCTCAGTCATACGCCAAGGATCAAGCAATTCGGCCAGGCGAGCCTCTGATAGTACCTGTTGCTCCTGGGCCACGTCTCTGACCGTTCGCCCCGACCGATAGGCCTCTTTGGCCAACTGCGCCGCGGCTTCGTAGCCAATTGCTGGCGCGAGCGCCGTGCACATGGCGAGACTCTGTTCAATGAAGCTTCGGCACCGCTCTTCATTGGCCTTAATACCTTCAATACACTTTGCGGCAAAATTGCGGGAAGCGGCAGCCAATAGCTCAATGGATTGCAGCAGATTATAGGCCATGACCGGCAGCATGACGATCAGTTCAAAATTGCCAGCCTGCCCAGCAACCGTAATAGTTACATCATTGCCGATCACCTGCGCGCACACCATCGTGACGGATTCAGCGATGACGGGATTGACCTTCCCCGGCATAATAGAGGAACCTGGCTGGGTTTCGGGCAGAAAGATTTCTCCAATCCCACAGCGGGGGCCAGACCCCATCCAGCGAATATCATTGGCGATTTTCATGAGACTCACAGCCACCGTCCGCAAGGCCCCACTGGCCTCGACAAGCGAATCCTGCGCCGACTGAGCTTCAAAATGATTGAGCGCCTCGCGGAACGGACAGCCAGTTTCATGTGCAATGATCGCTAAGACCTTTGCCGGGAACTCCGGATGGCAATTGAGCCCGGTCCCGACAGCGGTACCGCCGAGGGCCACTTCGCTCAACGCCTCCTGCGCTCGCTTGACCCGTTCGATGCCCAGTTCGATCTGGCGAGCATAGCCGCCAAATTCCTGTCCTAATCGCACAGGAGTGGCGTCCTGCAGATGGGTGCGGCCGATCTTGACGACCTTGTCGAACTCTACGGCTTTCTTTCGAAGCGCCTGGTGCAGACAACTCAACACCGGCAACAGGTGTCGGTGAATCGTCTCCGAGGCTGCGATATGAATAGCGGTCGGAATTACGTCGTTGCTCGACTGACCGAGATTCACATGGTCGTTGGGATGCACCAGTTTGCTGCCGCGGGCGCCGCCCAACAATTCGGTAGCGCGGTTGGAAATGACTTCGTTCACATTCATGTTAGTCGAGGTACCGGAACCGGTCTGGAAAATATCCACCGGGAATTCACCATCCAGTTTGCCCTCTACCACTTCGGTAGCCGCTTGATAAACGGCGTCCGCGATCCTTTTGTCGAGCAGCCCCAGCGAAGAGTTCACCGTCGCCGCCGCCCGCTTAATCAACCCTAACGCTCGGATCATCGATCGGGGCATGCGCAACGAGCTGATAGGAAAATTTTCTACCGCGCGCGCCGTCTGCACCCCGTAGTAGGCGTCGGCCGGTACAGCCAATTCGCCCATCGTATCCCGCTCGATCCTCATGGCTTTCGTTTGCTCGACAGACCCACTGTTTTTCATGCTCGATGCTCCTTCATCTCGGTCATTGTTTCACGGCTCTTACCTCAGGCGGGCGCCATCATAAACACGGACTTTGCTCCTACACAAGGGCCAAGGTTGCTGCGGGATCCATCGGTTGCCGACCAAGCCGCCTAGAACACCTGCACAATGCAACACTTGAGATAGCGGGTCTCCGGCATCCCGGCCAACACCGGATGATCGGGCCCCTGTCCCCGCTGCTCAATGAGTCGAACCGACCGTCCCGCATCCCGCGCCGCCGATTGAATCGTTGTCCAGAACGCCTCTTCCGAAACCGGTTGTGAGCAAGAACTGGTAACTAAGAACCCTTCCGGCTTGAGCAGCTTGATTCCGAGACGATTGATGTCTTTGTAGGCGGCCAACGCATGGGTAAGCGCCTCTTTGCTCCGAGCGAAGGCCGGCGGATCGAGCATCACCAGATCATAGCGACGACCCGCCTTGACGAGGTTGCGCATTTCCTCGAAGGCGTCCGCCTTTCGATAGAGGCATCGTGACTCCATCTGATTCATGACCGCGTGCCGGCGCGCCATTGCCAACACCTCCTCGCCGACGTCGAGTCCTTCCACCGAGCGCGCTCCGGCCAACACCGCATGGATGCCGAACGCGCCGGTATGGCAGAAGACGTCCAAAACCTCTCCGCCCTCGACCAGCTTCGCCGCCGCCAGCCGATTGCCGCGCTGATCGCAAAACCATCCGGTCTTCTGCCCCCGCTCGATGTTCACCAAAAATCTGGCTCGCCCCTCTTCGATTTCGACTTCCACCGGTCCTCCGCCGCGCAGGAATCGCCGTTCGAGAGGCAATCCCTCCAATCGTCGGCTTTTGGCATCGTTCCTGAGATAGACGGCCGCTACGCCTGTCTCCTGCATCAGGAGATCCGCCACCATGTCCTTTCGGCGATCCATTCCGTACGACAGCGCTTGCATCACCAGCACATGATCGTAGCGATCCACAATCAAGCCCGGCAAACGATCCCCTTCACCAAAAATCAACCGGTAGGCATTGGTTTCCGTCACGACCCGCCATCGGAGACGAATCGCCTGGTTGATCCTGCTTCTCCAGAATGCCTCGTCGATGAGCTCATCCTCGAATGTCAACAGACGGACCGCGATCTTCGACGTGGGATTGAAAAAGCCGACGCCGTGCCGGCGGCCGTCCGGCCGGAGGACTTCGACCAGATCACCAGGGGCCGGCTGTCCCTTGACGTGACCGACGTGGCCCGTATAGACCCAGAGATGGCTGGAATCGTGTCTGCCCCATTGCCGATTGAGGGTGATCTGCGCCGTCACTGCGTCGGAGTCGATGGCCATGGGTCACTTATCCTTGGCTGGGCGAAAAAGATCAAGAGGCTTTGTGCTTCCATCATCAGCATAGATACGGACATGGCTTGACGCGCAACCAACGGTATGGTTTCCTGAGGTCGATCAGACAGACCAAACCGGAGAGTGCAGCCAGATGAACAACAAGGTGACGATCGGTTCCGCGGCGTTGGATCGGCTCTATCGACTCGGTGTCCGTCATATTTTCGGCATTCCCGGCGATTATGTCCTCTCGCTGTTTCAGCTCATCGAAGCATCCCCCATCAAACACATCGCCACGACCCGAGAGGACTGCGCCGGCTTTGCGGCCGACGCCTATGCCCGGATCAACGGCATCGGCGCCGTCTGCGTCACCTACTGCGTCGGCGGCTTCAACACCGTCAACGCCATCGCCTGCGCCTACGCGGAACGTTCGCCGGTCGTGTTGCTGACCGGCTCACCCGGCCTTTCGGAGCGGACGCGCACTCCCTATCTCCACCATATGGTCCGTGATTTCTCCACGCAGCGTGAAGTGTTCGAACGGATGACGGTGGCCGCCGTCACGCTCGATGATCCGCTCACCGCGGAACGGGAGATGGACCGAGCCTTCGCCGCGCTCCTCCGCTATCGCCGGCCTATCTACCTGGAAATCCCCCGCGACATGGTTCACACACCCTTGCCCGATACGATGAAGCCGATCTGTATCGAGGATGAGCCAAGCGATCCCGCTGCCTTGGAAGAAGCCATCGGCGAAGTTCGCTCCATGTTGGCCCAGGCTAAAAAACCGGCCATGTTGGTGGGGGCGGAGGTCGGCCGATTCGGCTTGCAAGACGATCTCGCCAAACTGGTGGAGCGGATGAACGTTCCGATCGCATCGACCCTGTTGGGGAAATCCGTCATTCGCGAAGACCACCCGCTCTATGTCGGTGTCTATGGAGGACTCATCGGACAGGAGGAGGTCCAGCAATTTATCAATGAGTCCGACTGCCTCTTGATCCTCGGTTCGATTCTTTCCGACGTCGAAGACCTCGACCCGCGATCACCTCTGTTTTCGGAAGGCCGGACGGTCCATGCCACCGCAGATCGCGTGGCGATCAAACATCATCGTTTTGACTCCATCAAGTTCCAGGATTTTGTGCGAGCTCTTGTGCAAGCTCCCCTCCCCGTCTTCCCATTGCGGAAGCCGCCGGCTCCGGCCCCCATTTCACCGGTTCGGCTTTCGCCCGACTCTCCGATCACTCTCACCGGACTGTTCCGACACCTCGATACCGTCTTGACGGACAAGATCGTCGTGATCGCCGACGTGGGGGAATCGCTGTTCGCCGCGGCAGACCTCCATGTGCGTCATCGCTTCGAGTTTCTCTCTCCCGCCTATTACACCTCGATGGGATTCGCCGTGCCGGCGGCTCTCGGCGCCTCGTTCGCCGATCCGACGCTTCGTCCCCTTGTGCTGGTGGGAGACGGGGCGTTCCAAATGACCGGAACGGAGCTAGCCAGTTGCGTCCGATACGGGCTGGCCCCCATCGTCATTGTCCTGAACAACCGCGGCTATTCGACGGAGCGGGAAATCCTGGAAGGGCCGTTCAACGACCTGCATGAATGGCGCTACGACAAGATATTCGACCTGGTGGGAAGCGGCGTGGGGTCCCGCGTCGAGACACAACGCGAATTCGAAGAACGTCTGGCCTCGGCCTTTGCGGACCGGAGCCGCCCACACCTGTTGAATGTGCGGCTCAGTCCGGACGACCGCTCACCCGGCATGGTGCGGCTCGCCCGCCGTCTCGGCAAAAAACTTTCGACGGACAAACCCTGACCGTCATGATTCTCGGACGGCCGCCGTCAGTCCTCTTCCGGGTTGATGATGTGCAACCCCGCCGTCTTTGCGGCGACCAGCAACTGGGCATCGGCGCTCACCACGGTCAATCGGAGCGGCTTCAGTTCCAACGCCAGCGCCAGATGCATCACCTGCGGCGAGCGCAAAAACGGATATTCCAACGCCAACTCCTTGGTCGAGAGATACGTCGTGACGGTCGGGACGATGAAGTGAAACAACCCCTGTTTCGACTCAATCTCAAACTTGTAGAGCACCGAGTAGCAGTCGTCCCTGGTGATTTTTCCTTCCTGAGCGCGCGTGGTCATGGCGGTGTAGAAATCCGTCACAGACCAAGGCGGAAGAACGGCGACCTTTCCCCGCTTGACCAGCAGTTTATTGACGATCCTGGTCCCCCGTTCCATGCTGTATCGTTTCACCAACGCTGTCGAGTCGAAGTAATAGTACGGCATCCGCTTACACCCTCCCCTTTAGGATGATTTCCGCCAACGGCCCCGGGAGTTTGGAGAGACGGTCTTGCAACTCGTCCAGCGGCAACTCCTCGTAACCTTCCTTCCGTAAGGTCACGGCAAGATTGCCCTGGTTGAACGACTCGGTGTCTTTTCGTAACCGCTCGTTCAACCGTTGTTTGGCCAAACGACTTGAAATTTTCGGGCCCGTTTTGGTCAACCCTCTGCCCCGACTCCGCGGAGCCTTGCTTATCGGCGTTTTTCCGATCGTGCTCACCGTGTCACACCTCCTCGTCATTGGTCGATAAATCGTTATGGCATCATCTCCTTGAACGACTCATCTCTCGGGCAACCAGCCGACCTTTTCTCCGGCGTCGGCAATTCGGCTTCCCCGAAAATAGACGATGCAATCAGGACCGCCACTTCCGACGACAGGTGTTGCTGCATGTCCCGCAAAGCCCTGGTCGTCGCCTCCCGCTCCGTGAGATGTCCCTCTTTTCCGCCTCGTGAAACAACGCCCAGAACACGGCCGCTCCCTGTGTCCACCACTTCGACGTCGCCGCACCAGCGAACGTACTTGAAATAAGGGTCGTGGACCTCAACGGGCAAGAGCCGGGTGACGCCTCGCACCGTCAACGCCGCATCCATGCCTTCACCGCCCTCCGCCGTCACGGTGATCCCCTCTCGGATCAATCCTTCCATCAAGGCTTGTTGGGCGACTTCGGCATGGTCGCCGACGATGCGCACCGCCACCACCAGGTCAGTGGAAAGAAATCGCGCCAGCTCCTTGGATACGTCGTTCACATCGTATGGAGAGGCCTCGCCTCGCCCGCTCGGACGAACGACGCGCAGGTCGGCGTTATACACCTCCCGTAACGCCAAATTTCTGGCCGCCTTCCGCAAGTTGCGAACCGTGATCACCTTGTCAGAGGTACGCCGCGATTCCCCGATATCCAACTCGATCATCCTGTCCAGCGCCGACAACCGATCCAACAGCGACGCCTCCGCTTGAGCGCGGTTCAGCACGGCCAACGCATAGTACACGTCACGAGCCTGGTCATACCACGTCTCCATGATTCTGACATTCTCGAGCACCTTGGTGGTTGAAATGTTCGTCACGGTCTCCAGCGCGAGTCTCCGCTCCTCAGTCGTCGCACCTCGTCTTTCAACCAGAAAATAGGATTCCCAATCCTTCGCGCGCGCATCCACTTCCGCCTTGAAAATCCGCGCCACGGCCGCATATGCCTGATCGGCCGCGCCTTGCCGATTGTCGGCCTGTCCCACACCGGTCAGATACTCAACCGGAGGATACTTGCGATTGACGTCGTCGATCCAGGTCGGCCCGGCCTGTCCACCGATCCATGCGCAACCAGGCCAGGACGGCCCGATCAGCCCAATGCAGCTCGCCGTGAGAACAGATCGTAGAACAGATCGACGCAGCTTGATTCGGCAGGGGAGCATCATTGCACCACGCGCCGAATGAGAAACATCGTTTGACCTTGGGAAAGATGAAAAGATGATTCCTTCACCCCGACGGCGACGACTCCGCTCGAAGGATGAACGGTCGCCCGATATCGACCCGCAGGCACCCACACCCGCGCCACATGGATTTCATCCGGCAAGGTCCGCCAACTCCGTTTATCAGCTTCTTCGGAGGCCACGGCCAGCCCCTTGGCCAACAGGCTCACCAGCAATCCCACCCAAGGCGCGGCATCTCTCCCCACAGCCTGTTGGGAACCGATGACCGCCCCTTCCGCCATAGAAAACTTCGCGGCGGCCCGAGCCACGGCCTTCACAGTCATGACCGGCAGACGCTCCGCGAGAGTCTTCTCCGCCAATGCCGTCAGATCGTGAACCCGTTCCGACCGAATGGCATAGGAGACGCCTTGCTCATCGGTCAACGTTACGGTCTCAAACGGAATCCTGGTCTTTTGTCGAACCATGCGGGGAAGCGCGACTCTCACCACCCGCCCGCTGAGTCCGTAGAGAACGCCGTCCATCACCCGATTCCGGCTTCCAAACGAAGGGGAGAATCCGCGATTCAACAACACCAACTGCAAGGCGTCCAGACCGACCGGAAGATCCAGATACAGATCCTCTTTCCTCGGGGCGCGCCCATTATAGCTGATCATGACAACTTGGGCGAGCTGTTGGCGGGCCGACGCGGACAACCATTCAACGTCGGGATATTTGCTCCGATACCGATCCACCTCGTCCGCAAGTCCGAGAGCTTCGGCGGATGACAACAAATCGGCGCGCAACGACGGAGGACAGGCCACCTGGGACCAGCCGCGCATCGCTTCATAGGCCTCGCAGGCATTGCGATAGGCGATGAACGCGTTGTTCAGATCACCAGCCGCCTCATACAACATGCCGCTCAGATAGCGCGCAAAGCCGTCGTCTCCATAGCCGCTCTTCCCCTTGCCTTTGCCCTCGAGCCTGTCGCTCAGCACGTTGAGACGATGATCGATGCGCCTGGCTTCCACTAACGCTCCCGCAACGTCGTTCTGCGCGGCGTAGTTGAGGGCCTTCACAATGTTGATCATGACGTGCTCATAGGGATCTCCTTCGTACGGCAACGCATTGTCGTTCGTCAGAAACGCCAGCGTTTCGGATCGAACGGTCCTGGTGTAGAGCTGCTCCACGATCTCTTCGGCCTGCTCAAGCGCTTCATTGCTTTGCGCGTAGTCTCCCGCCACATGCAGCATCATGCCTCGATCCATCAAGTACAAGAGACGGCTCTTCGATCCATACTCCGATTCAGCCCGTTCGACGATGGAAGCGGCCTGTACGGGGTCACCCGCAAGCAGACTTTGCTCAATGAGGGCGTAGCGGTTGGTGGACGTACAGCCGGCGAGAAAACCGATGATGGCTATGACAAGAGGGAGGAAACCGTTTGCGAGGGGACCGCTTGATCGGCGTCGTGTGAAACCGCGGCGGCTGAAGCCCAGGAGGAGAAGGGATTTCAACTCTCGGACCTGTCAAAACACCGTCCGTTTCCTTTCGACCACTTTCTTGATCTTCTTCTGTCCGTACCAGACCTTCGCGTTGCTTTCCAAATCAATCATCTGAAGGTCCACCTGATAGAACACCGCCTTGGTGCCATCGGCCTCGTCCACGATCGTGGCGATGGTGCCCTTCAACATGAAGTCGGCTCCGCTCTCTTTTCCCGGAGCCTTTTGGGTATCTTCACGGGCATAGACCGCCTGTTCTTTCCGCTCAGCCCTGACTTCCTCCCGTTCTTGTTTGCCCGCTACGAATGTGACTTTTTGAGAGTTGGTGAGTTCCCGTTCGAGGTCCGTGATGAAGGTCTGGACGTTGATGTGCTCATGGCTGTTGTTCACCACTGTGCCGACCACCACGACCGGCTGACGCTGTTTTGCCTTGGAGAAGTTTCCAAGCCATGGGTACTCCAAGGCCTCTTTCACCATGGCTTCGGCCACCATCCGCGAATCGGTATCGTTCCAACGGCCGCTGAGATCGGTCACGACGCCGGCATCCACGCGCGTCACTTTGACCTCGTGCCCGCAGCCACCCACCGCGAGAAGCACCCATACGAACAACAGAACGCGCCGCAAGGTGGTTCGGATCACGCCGATGACTCCTTTAGCCATTAACCATCGCGCCTTACAAACACCCCTTACAAACACCGTGGGGGGATCTTACCGAATCCCCCGTTTCTCTTCCTCTTTTTCAAGACGGTCAAACAGGCGGTCCGCATTTTTGCGGACGAAGTCGCGGACCTCCGCGTTCAGCTCCTTGGCCCGTTCGAGATTGTTTTTCATGTCTTCCAGACTGAGCTTGGCGAGCACGTAGTAGGTGTTGGTTTTTTCGTCTTTGTAGCGATCGACGGGGCGCACGCCGCTCAACGTCACCGTGGCAACCGTCTTGACAGCCCGCTCGACGTTCTGTTCCTCGGTGTTCCGCGTGAAATCTCCCGCCGTCGTCGAGGCGGCATAGTCTCGCATCAGATAAGCCGTATAAGTTTGAACTGTCTTGGCGATTTCCGCCCGTGCTCGATTTTCGGCGGTATCCCAGGCCAGGGGTTCGTTTTTCACGCCCACCACCGACCCTACCCCATAAAACGCTTTTCGGTCTTTTTCGTTGAATGCCCCGGACCCTCTTTCCACCCACTTGGGAGGACCGCCACAAGCCGTGAGCCCCACCAGAAGAAGGGCTACAAGAGCAGTATGGATCAGCCTCCTCTGCCGCCGCATCATAAGAATCCTCCTTCTGAGTCACAGGACGATCCCCGTGAGGGCCACCGTCCGGTCCCGTCCATCAGCACGAGAAAAAAGCGATTTCATGCTAACATGCCCCCCTGGTTCCGTCAACGAAACAGCCTTTCAATCTGTACGAAAATATCCTCGGTCCTTCTTTCCAGCACGGATCGGAAGGCCGAGGGATCCACCAAACCACATGGATGGGAGAATATTTTTATGGCGGAGATTCACATCGACGGCGGCATCATCACCATCGTGAATTTGGATGTTCAGGACACAAAGGCCGCGGCCATCTTGGCAGCCTATCCGATAGAACGCCGGGCAGAAATCACCCGCCGCGCCATCAAGATCGGATTGGGTTATCTGAAGGGCGGAGAACAGGAATAGGAAGTCGTTCGTGCTTGGCTGGCTTGGCTTGAATTGAATCGATCCGTTGGCGTCAACGTCATGTCGGGTTTTCCCCCTCCCCCTCGAAAACTCTGAACGCCCGGAGAAACCATGCTAAGGAGATGTCGCTTCTCCATCCGACAGGGGCGCCGACGGAGACGGAATCAAGGTCCCTTCGATCAACACGGTATCACCGTCGCCATCGATTCTGAGACTGATGGGATGCTGAGCGCCATTGGACACACGCTCAACCCGTTCGACAAGGTAGGTTCCCAACTCAGAAGCCATCAGCCATCCGTTTCCATCCAAGTCCGCTTCGCCGGAGAGACCGGCCAACAACAGTCGCACAAAGAGACTCTTGCCGTCGGGACGTAACGATGTCTCTCCTTTGCCCGCTGCGCTAATCACCTGGACGGCCCGTCTCTCCCTCTCATCCTCCGGCGCCACCCGACCCTCCAGCGACAACCGCGGAGGCGCCGTCACTTCCCACCCGAAAACCGGCGCGTCGAACAAGAGCACCGTATGTGTCGACGCGGTGCGCCGCGTAAATTCCTTGAGCTGCTCGACCGTCATGGCTTTACTGACGTGAGCGATCTGCGCATCCAGAGGAACGAGATAGCTCCGTTCCTCTCCCTCCGCATCTCGCGCGGCGCCGGCATGACCGATGTAGAAGATAACCAGTCTGTCCATCCGACCGACTTTTCTCGGCAGAATATCGTTGAAAACCTGTTGCAGCCGGCGAGAGGTTGCATCTTTTTCATAAATCTCCACGACCTCGTCGAAACCCAACCGCCGAAACGCCTGCGCGACTTGTTTCGCGTCATCGATCGCTCCGGGGACGGGTTGAGCCACCAGGTAGTTTTCAATGCCGATGATGACGGCCCAGGACTTGTAGTAGAGCCCTTCGGGCTTCCCCGCCTGGGCGTACGCATCCGAGGACACGGCGCACCACCATGCCACGATTACCTGCCCCAACAACACACCGATTATTCCCAGCCCGTGTAGAAACCGTCTCATCATGATCCGCTTATCGGCCTTATCGGCTCAGATGGTCAGGAAAAACTCGCGGGCCAGACTACCGTCAGCCTCCGACACTGTCAAGGATCCCCGAAGAGCAGACCTGAGGTAACCCCACCGGCTGCTTCCGGTGCTGTCCCCACCTTCGTTCAGGTTGCAGGCGAACGGTGTTTTCTCCATAATGCACGCAGGCACATCGGGCTTCGATACACAAGGAGGTCATGATTCATGACAGAAGAGATTGAAACCCTCTTGAAGGAAAGCCGCTTCTATCACCCCTCCGCCTCGATTGTCGCCAGCGCTTATATCAAAGACTATGACACCGAGTACAAGAAATCCGTTGCCGATCCAGAACAATTTTGGAGCCACGTCGCCCGCGAATTGGAATGGTTCTCACCCTGGCACACCGTCCTGGAGTGGAACTATCCATGGGCCAAATGGTTTGTCGGTGCCACCTGCAACATCGCCTACAATTGTCTCGATCGTCACGTCAAAACCTGGCGCAAGAACAAGGTGGCGCTGATTTGGGTGGGGGAACACGACCAGGAGCGAGTGTTTACGTATGCGGAACTTTATCGCCAAGTCAATCGCTGCGCCAACGCGCTCAAGAAACTCGGCGTCTCAAAGGGCGATCGGATCACCATCTATCTGCCCAAGATTCCCGAACAGATGATCGCCATGTTGGCCTGCGCCAGAATCGGAGCGATTCATAGCGTGGTCTATTCAGGATTCAGCGCCCCGGCCCTCGCCAGCCGGATCCATGACGCGGAGTCCAAGGCAGTCATCACCGCCGACGTGGGATTCGACAGAGGCAAAATGATTCCATTGAAATCGGTGGTGGATGAAGCCCTCAAGACCTGCCCGACAGTCAACCACGTCATCGTCGTCCGCCGCCAACCGATCGGGCATCCCCTCTCCACCCCCAAAGAACTCGACTGGCAGGAATGGCTGCAAAACGAACCGACAACCTGTGCGGCGGAACCCCTCGATGCTGAAGCCCCCCTGTACATCCTGTACACGTCGGGTACAACCGGCAAACCCAAGGGCGTGGTCCACGTCCACGGAGGCTACATGGTGGGCACATACATTACGACCAAGTACGTCTTCGATCTCAAAGACGACGACGTATACTTCTGTGTGGCCGATCCCGGATGGGTCACAGGCCACAGTTACATTGTTTACGGCCCTCTCCTCAACGGCGCCACGATCCTGACCGCCGAAGGCAAACCCGACTATCCGAACCCCGGCCGCTGGTGGAACCTGATCGAGCGATATGGAGTCTCCATTTTTTACACCACGCCGACCGCGATCCGCCTGTTGATGCGCTACGGCGAGGAATGGCCGGCAAAATATAACTTGTCGTCGCTCCGCATCCTTGGGAGCGTCGGCGAACCGATCAACCCGGAAGCCTGGGAATGGTTTCATCGGGTCACGGGAGGAGACAAACCCATCATGGACACCTGGTGGCAAACGGAAACCGGCGCCATCCTCGTCACACCGCTCCCTTCCATGCCGCTCAAACCCGGCTCCGCGGCCAAGCCGTTCTTGGGTATCGAGGCGGACGTGGTCGATCGTGAAGGCCACAGTCTGCCTCCCAATATGGGCGGTCTGGCCGTCATTAAGAAGCCCTGGCCGTCCATGATGCGAACGATCTACAACGATCCCGAACGGTATCAGACCTATTGGAATACCATTCCCAACTGCTATACCGCCGGGGACATCTGCCACAAGGACGAGGACGGCTACTTCTGGTTCATGGGGCGGGCGGACGACGTCATCAAGGTGGCGGGCAACCGATTGGGCACGGCAGAAGTCGAAAGTGCCTTGGTCAGCCACCCCGCCATCGCGGAAGCGGCGGTGATTGGCAAACCGCACAAAACGGTAGGCGAATCCATCAAGGCCTTCGTCATTCTCAAACAAGGCGAACAGGAAAGTCCGGCGCTGATCAAATCCATTAAAGACCATGTGCTCAAGGAACTGGGTAAGATCGCCGTTCCATCGGAAATCGACATCGTCTCCTCACTGCCCAAAACCAGATCGGGGAAAATCATGCGCCGAGTCTTGAAAGCCAAAGAACTGGGTCAGGACCCCGGGGATTTGTCAACCATTGAGGAGTGAGGAGGTGGAGGAAAAGCCGTGGGAAGGGGCGGAAGAAGGCCTGGTGAGCCGATTTACCTGCGGCGGCACATGATCGCGCTTGCCGGCGCGGTGGCGCTCCCGGTCGTCATTGTGCAGGGTTACAAGATCTTCGTCGGCCCGCTTAGCTTCGACGTCCAACTGTTGGTGGTCATCGTCGCCTCCGTCTTCTCCGGGGTCGGTCTGTATTTCTTCTATCGTTCTTCGGCGCGGAATGAGCCCTAGGGCTCGGCCGACTTCCGGCCCATCTCAAGAATCCGTCAGATCAAGCCCCGCTTCTGAAGATAGTCCATGTCGATGACCGGAGGGGCTTTGGTTTTGGGAAGCTGACTCCGCTCCTGCAACAACCGCTCGACGTATTTGCCAATCAGATCAGATTCAAGATTGAGGGGCTCGTTCACCTGCTTCAACCCCAAAGTCGTCACCTTCGCCGTATGGGGAATGATCGCGACGCTGAAGCTGCGGTCGGTTATCTCGTTGATCGTCAGACTGACGCCGTCCACCGCAATCGAGCCCTTGGCCACACAGTACCGCAAGATCGACGAGGGCGCCTCGATGGTCAAGAACGTGGTTTCGCCTTCCTGCCGCCGACTCCTCACAACCCCGACCCCCTCCACATGGCCGGCCACCAGATGCCCGCCGAGGCGTTCATTGAATCTCATCGCCCGTTCCAAATTGACCGGAGCACCGACCGCGACTCCGCCCAACGTCGTGACGGCGAGCGTCTCAGGCGACACATCCACAGAAAAGTTTTTCTCGCCGACCGAGACCGCCGTCAAACACACGCCGTTGACACTCACGCTGTCGCCGATCTTGAGATCGCCCATCACGATCGAGGCCAAAATAGTCAGCCTGGCGCCCTTCAATGTCTTCTCCACGGACACCACCGCGCCCATTTCCTCGACAATGCCCGTGAACATACTTCAGCTCTCCATCATGATACGCATGCGAGGGCTAAGATCGTTTTCTTGCTCGCCTCGCGGGTCATTATAACATCATCTGGCGATCCTCTCGGCGTCTCATCGCCGCCCAGAACAGACCGCCGGCTGCGAGTTGAATGGCCGCGATGACGGCGAAGGCCTCTTCGTAGCTCAGACGCGCGATCAACAGCCCGGCCAGCAGCGGCCCGCTCGCGTGGCCGATGTCCATGATGGTTCCCTGCATTCCCATGCCCGCCCCCAACCGCTTGAACTCGGAACTGTCCGCCACCAGAGCCGACGAGGAGGAAGACACGACGGCTTCGCCGAAGCCGAAGCCGGCCGAGAGCGCAAGCAGGACGGGAAACCACGAGACCTGAGGAATACAGACGAACGTCGCTGCACAGACGAGAAGCCCGAACAGAATCAGAGGCCGACGCCCGATCCGATCGGACACCCGTCCCATAATCGGTTTGGAAAAGAACGAAGTGAGGGCTTGACCGCTGAACAGGAGCCCTACTTCCCCAGGGTTCAACCCGACCTTGACTCCATAGAGAGGCAAAAAGGCCATCAAGGCACCGTTGGCGATCATCTTCGCCGCGTCGGTCACGCTGATGACCAACACCTTTGTATTCTTCGCGACCGCGACGAACCCTTTCCACATCTCGGACCATACCGCCGCTGCTCGTTTGTCTTTGACCGGCGGAGCCGAGACATTCAGCGGCAGGCTGTAAAACAAGGCCATGCCGACGCAGCCGAAGAGGCCGGCCGTCACAAACGTCGTGGAGAAGCCCGCGTTATGAACCAGGACCCCTCCGAGAAACGGTCCCAGCAAGGCTCCCGATTGCGTACAGGCCGTATAGATGCCCAACGCCGTACCGCGCTTCTCGCGATACAGCTCGGCGACCGTCGCCAGTGCACTGGGAGCGAAAATAGCCGTGGCGAGTCCATGAACAAATCGTAACAGGGTCAGGACATTGACGTCGCTCACGAA
The DNA here is from genome assembly GCA_024330945.1 of Nitrospira sp. Taxonomy (GTDB): domain Bacteria; phylum Nitrospirota; class Nitrospiria; order Nitrospirales; family Nitrospiraceae; genus Nitrospira_D. Next base: position 14,854 of record JANDJJ010000011.1, read on the forward strand.
GGGATAGAAAAACGGAGGGAACCCAAACGCCACAACGCCGATCCGCAACAACATACGCCTGCCGTACAAATCGGACAAGGCCCCGGCCGGCAGCTTCAGCAGAACGCCGGTCAGGGTTGAAACAGAAACAATCAATCCGATCCGCTCAGGACTCGCGCCGAGCGATTCGGCGAACAGCGACAGGGCCGGCATCCGCACCATGTTGTAACTGATGAAACAAAAGACGCCGACCGTGCAGATCAACGCGAAACTGCGGGAAGTGGTCATGGTCACAACGCTCTGGCGCGACCGGAAGGGTGAACCCGCGACGGCTCTCTCCGTACCGGAGCCTTCTCGGCAAAAACAGGCCGAGCGGGATGGCCATCCAATCTCCTCGAAGCCTTCGCACGGCAACACCGCCCTCCGTCACTCACGGCTGATCCTCCACTGCAATCGTCACGTGAACGGGAAAGAGCTCATCGGCCGTTTGTCGGAGCCTCGCTTGCTGAAGCAAGGTTTTGAGCGACGGGGCGACCATCCCCTCGAACGAGACCCGCCCATTGGTGACCACAGTGACCGGCTTGGACGGATCGACCAGGCGATCATTCAAAAACAGGCTGTACCGCCGAACCCGCTCCGTCTTCACTTCGATGCGGTTCCCCTCCACGATGGAGGCGTCGAGCCTGGCGTATTCCCGCCGTCTGATCCGTTCGTCCGTCCTGTCGACCAAGTCGTCGGAAAAGGCCGCGATCCGATCGGTCGCGTCCACACGCACCCACCCGAACGGGTGAAGGTGGCTCGCGTCCCGCACGACCGTCAGCCGAGACGGCAACGGATTGCGGCGTTGGCTGTTCAGCCACGCGACGAGATCCGGAAGCTCCTCTCTGGGGAAATAGTGGCCTCCCGCCATGGGATGTTGCCCTTGATGCTCGCGATAGACGTAGGGATAGCCGAGCGCCTCCAGCTCTCGCACGATGGATCGACTCAGTTCCACCGGCATGACTTCATCTTTCGCTCCATGAATGAGGTAGACCGGTGTATGGCGGAGATTCTCCAAAAATGGCATCAACACCCGGTCCAACCCGCCGGCCATCGGCGCGATGCCCGCGAACAACGGGGCGTGGTGCATGCCGATCAGCAACGTGCCGATGCCGCCGTTCGACATGCCGGTCAAAAAAATCCGGTTCGGATCAATATGGTACTTCCTGCGCAGATCATGAATGGCCGCCAACACCAACTCTTCGGCCCGTCGCGTAAACCACGCCCCGGACGGATAGGTCGGACAAGCCAGGATGTACATATCGCCCAACCGCGCCCGCCACCGCTCTAGATAGGCCTCACCGTCAAATCCGGCGCCGTGCAAACAGACGACCAACCCCATGCTGCTCGATGGGTGATACGACGCGGGAACGGCGACGGACAAGGGATACAGCCGCCCGCGAACCGACACGTGCAAGTCAGGAAAAGTACCGGTCGGCTGCTCATCATAGGATCGTCCGGTTCTGATGATCTCGCCCACTCGTTCAATGGACGATTCCGGATGGGTCAGGATCTCGTACAACAACCGATCGGCGTCCTCGTTGGTCGCCGCGTCCACGTACCGAAACACTTTGGCCGCCAAGTTACTCGATAGTTGGTCTACGATCTCGGCGCGACCGTCAATCGGCTGCCAACCGATCCACACAAGAAGGACTGCACCAAGGATCGAGCCGATCATAGATCACCCTCAACGACCAGATCATCACCGACCGTACGGGTCGTCAGATGACGCAGCCTCATCGCTGAAGCCAGGCGAGCCTGGCCCTTTCCCCCGATGACGCTTTTCGCGTCATCGCCGCCGAGCAACAACGGCGCGACATAGAGACGGACGTGCTGGACGAGTCGCGCCTTCAGCATGGCGGCATTCAGTTTGCCACCGCCTTCCAACAAGACCGAGGTAATTCCCCTCCGGCCGAGATCGCTCATCAGGGCGGCCGGCGAAACGTTTCCTCCCGCGGCGGGAAGTGTGAGGACTTCGATCCCTTGTTCGAGCAGCGCCCGCTTCTTGAGCGGATCAGCCAAGGCGGTCGTGGCCACCACCGTCTTTGCTACTTCCTGTCGCGCTAAGACCTTGGCCTTCGGCGGGATACGCAATCTGCTGTCCACGACGACGCGGAGCGGCTGTCTTTCGGCCAACCGGGCGAGCCGCGGACCGGTCCGTGCAGTCAACGACGGATCATCTCGCACCACCGTCCCCACGCCGACCAGGACGGCGTCCACTTCGCGACGCAATCGATGAACTTCGCGGCGGGCCTGCCGACTGGTGATCCACTTCGATTCTCCGGCCGCGGTGGCGATTTTTCCGTCCAGCGTCATGCCGGCCTTCAAGGTGACGTAGGGACGTTTCGTCTTCATCCAATGGGAGTAGGCCTTGTTCAATTCCTCGGCCTCCTGTCGGGCGATACCGACCGTCACCGCGAGCCCGGCCCGGCGGAGCGCGGCCACGCCCCTTCCCCTGACCAACGGATTGGGATCAGTCATGGCGACAACCACGCGACGGATACCGGAGCCGATCACGGCCGGAACGCAGGGAGGCGTTCGTTTTTTCCGGTGGCAACAGGGCTCGAGCGTGACGTAGAGCGTCGCACCCGCGGCAAGATCGCCTGCCTGGCGGAGAGCCGAGATTTCGGCATGAGGAAGGCCGGGACGGCGATGAAACCCACGGCCGACGATTCGACCCTCTCGGACAACGACGGCGCCGACCATCGGGTTGGGGCTGGCCGTTCCCCGACCTTTCTCGGCAAGGCGGAGAGCGAGGGCCATGAAATCGAAATCGCGCGTCACCGTTGCTTGTGCTTGCGGGATGGCGCTTTCGCCTTCACCACGGCCTTCGACGGTTTTCCACCGGACGGTTTCTCGCCCGCCTCGGCCAACGCGGCGTGGGCGGCTGCCAGCCTGGCGATCGCCACGCGATAGGGCGAGCAACTGACGTAATCCAATCCAAGTTGGTGACAAAACTCGACCGAGCTCGGATCGCCGCCGTGTTCCCCGCAAATACCGAGCTTAATGCCCGGCCTCGTCTTGCGCCCGCCGCTGATGGCCCGCTGCATCAAGGCGCCGACCCCCTCTCGATCCAGGACGGCGAAGGGGTCGGAGTCCATGATGTTTATGGTCCGGTAATAATCGATGAATTTAGCCGCATCGTCGCGCGAGAATCCGAATGTGGTCTGGGTCAAATCATTGGTCCCGAAAGAGAAAAACTCGGCTTCTTCGGCGATCCGCTCCGCCGTCATCGCCGCCCGCGGCAGCTCGATCATCGTTCCGACCAGGTAGGATAATTTGACGTTGTACCGTTTCATCGTCTCCTGGGCGACCTCGCGGACCAAATCTTTCTGCGATTTCATCTCCGCAGCCATGCCGACCAGGGGAATCATAATCTCCGGCACGATTTTTTTACCTTCCTTCGCCAGCTCGCAGGCGGCCTCCACTATCGCCCGGGCCTGCATCCTCGTGATCTCGGGCATCGTGATGCCCAATCGGCAACCGCGCAGTCCAAGCATCGGATTGAACTCGTGCAACTCCTCGACGCGCGCCAGCAGCCGCCGTTTTTCCTCGAGCGCGGCCCCGTCTTTTCCCGTCAATTCGAGTTGCGCAATCTCGACCATCAGGTCTTCCCGTTTGGGGAGAAACTCGTGCAACGGAGGATCGAGCAGACGGATCGTGACCGGATACCCCTGCATCTCACGGTACAACCCGATGAAATCCTGCCGTTGAAGGGGCAACAACTGATCCAGGTACTTTTCCCGCTCTTCTTTGGTGCGGGCCAAAATCATCTTCTGCATGATCGGAATGCGATCTTCCGCGAAAAACATGTGCTCCGTTCGGCAAAGCCCGATTCCCTCCGCGCCAAACCCGCGAGCGATCCGTGCTTGCTCCGGAATGTCGGCGTTGGCCCGCACCCGAAGGCGGCGGTACTTGTCGGCCCAGGACAAAATCGTCGCGAACCGCTGGTACTTCTCAGATTTCGCCGGGTCCAACGTCCCTTGAATGACTTGGATGACCTCCGATTCGACCACAGGAATATCGCCCTCGTACACGTTGCCCGTGGACCCGTTGATCGAAATATAGTCTCCTTCGCGAAAGACCTTTCCTCCGATCTTCACGCTCTGCCCGTCGACCTCAACGGCATCGCATCCCGCCACACAGACCCTCCCCATTTGCCTGGCGACGACGGCCGCATGGGACGTCATGCCTCCGCGAGCCGTCAGAAATCCCGCCGCCGCGTTCATCCCGTGAATATCGTCAGGACTGGTCTCCTGTCGGACCAACACCACGCGGTCGCCCGCCGACTTCATCTCCACGGCTCGATCCGGAGTCAGCGCGATCCTGCCCGCCGCAGCTCCCGGACCAGCCGGCAACCCTTTCCCCAAGGGATTGGCCTTGGCCTCCTCCTTCGAATCGAAAATGGGATAGAGATACTGCGCCAGTTGCTCCGGTCCGATTCGCTGCACCGCCTCCTGCTTGGAGATCAGTCCTTCTTTGACCATGTCCACGGCGATCTTGACGGCGGCGATGCCGGTCCGTTTACCGACCCTGGTTTGCAACATGTAGAGCTTGCCCTCCTGGATCGTAAACTCCAGATCGAGCATGTCACGGTAGTGCTTCTCGAGCTTCTTATAGGTCTGTTCGAGCTCCTTGTAGGCCTCCGGCACCTTCTTGGCGAGCTCGGCGACCGGCAGGGGAGTTCTGATGCCGGCCACCACGTCCTCTCCCTGTGCGTTCATCAGGCATTCGCCGAAAAAGACGCGATCGCCGGTGATCGGACTGCGGGTGAACGCCACTCCCGTTCCGCTCGTCTCTCCCATGTTGCCGAACACCATGGCCACCACGTTGACCGCCGTGCCCCAGGAATCCGGAATGCCGTATAAGCGGCGATAGGTAATCGCCCTGGCTCCGAACCAGGATGAAAACACCGCGTTGATCGCCATACGCAACTGATCCAGCGGATCGTCGGGAAAGTCTTTCTTCGTCTCTTCCTTGACCAGCGCCTTGAAGCTCACCACCAGATCCCGAAGATGTCTGGCGTCCAAATGCGTTTCGTGTTCGACTCCCACCTCTTCCTTCTTGTGCTTTAAGATGGCTTCAAAGTGTTCGCGAGGCACGCCCATGACGATGCTGCCGAACATCGACACGAAGCGCCGGTAACTGTCTTGGGCGAATCGGTCGTTGCGGGTTCTGGCCGCCAGTCCTTCGACCGTTTTGGTCGTCAACCCGACGTTCAACACGGTGTCCATCATGCCCGGCATGGAGGCGCGCGCGCCGGATCGCACCGAGACGAGCAGCGGCCGCTCGGGATCGCCAAATCTCAATCCCATCGACCGTTCCACGCGCTTGAGGGCCTGCACCGCGGCGTCCCACATGCCCGGCGGATATTTCTTGCCGAGCTTGTAATACTCGACGCAGGCCTCGGTTGAAATCGTAAATCCCGGCGGAACGGAGATGCCCAAATTGGTCATCTCCGCCAACCCCGCGCCCTTGCCGCCCAGCAGCTCCTTCATGTTCGAAGCGCCCTCGGCCTTCCCATCGCCAAAATAGTAGACGTATTTCTTTGCCACGTGCGTGTCTCCTTTAGACGTTCATCCAAGGCCTGAACGATGCGGCCTTCGGTTCCTGATCGCAACAAGCCTGCCCGGTCGTCTCAAACGGCACCGGCGTCTCCATCCCCGCTTTAGCTCCCTTGCACCACGATTTGCGAAAAATCGGCGAACGATGCGAACAACTCGTCAACCTCCTTCAGCAGGGACAGCCGGTTCCGACGAATGGCTTGATCTTCCACATTGACCATGACCGCTGAAAAAAACCCGTCGATGGAGGGTTTGAGCTCAATGAGCGCGTCCAACGTTCGATCATAGCGGCCGGCGTCGATCGACTCCTCAATGAGCGTTCGCGCTTTCATCACCGCCCGGTGAAGACCGGACTCGGCGGCATGCTGAAACAGAGCTGGATCGACCGACTCCCTCGTCCACCGTTCCTTCTCAACCAGACGATGCGCCCGCTTAAACCCGATGAGCAGAGCGTCGAATTCCGGCTTCCCGGTCATCGTTTCCAACGCCTTCATCTTGCAGACGAGATCGACGAGATCCAGCAGACGATCATGAACGGGCGCCAATACCGCCTCGATGATGTCATCTCTCAAAAGGTGCACGACCCGACAATAATGCCGTACCCGCTCCAAGATGAATTCGATGATTCGGCTCATCCCCTGAGATGCTGAATCCGGCGATTCCTCAAAGCCGCCATCGGCGACGAGTCGACGAGCCTCCTTGACGAACACCGCTAAATCCGCTTGGAGATTCGCTTCAAGTATAAGCCGAACCACCGCCGTGGCCTGCCGTCGAAGCGCAAAGGGATCTTCCGATCCGGTCGGAACGATACCGACGTGAAAAAACGCGGCGATAGAATCCAGGCGATCGGCCAGTGCGAGGACCAGTCCGGCAAGTGTGCGCGGTATCTCACCTTCGATTCCTTTGGGCAGGTACTGTTCACGAATGGCCCTTGCCACCTCGTCCGGCTCCCCGTCAGACAGGGCATACACGCCTCCCATGACACCCTGCAGCTCCGGGAATTCACCGACGATGCCGGTCACCAAGTCCGCCTTGGCCAGAGACGCCGCCCGCTCACAGATCGACGGCAGATCATGATGGCCGGAAGACAGATGCGTGGCGATGAAGCCGGCCAAATGCATCAGCCGTTTCTGCTTCTGCGCCATCGTGCCGAGTTTTTGATGAAACGTGACACCGGACAGTTTGGGGACCCGTTCGCTCAGCCGCGTCTTCCGATCCTCATCGAAAAAGAATTTGGCGTCGGCCAACCGCGCTTCCAAGACCCGCTCATTGCCTTCACGGATGAAAGACATATCCTCGACGCGATTGTTCGCCACGGCGATAAAATGCGATGCCAGTTTCCCGGTTTCCCGGTGCCGCAAGGAAAAGAACCCCTGATGCTCCTTCATGGAGGTGATGAGGATTTCTTCCGGCACATCCAAATAGGCTTCCTTAAACGATCCGATCACCGCGGTCGGCAATTCCGTCGAATATACCGCCTGATCAAGCAACGCCTCGTCCTCGTGCAGCGTGAATCCCGTCTCGCGACAAATCTCGTCGATCTGCCGTTCAATCAGATGCCGCCGTCGTTGGGGATCGACGATGACGCCCTGACGTTCCAATAAAACCGAATACGCATCGGCGTCTTTGACGCGAATCCATTTTCCTCCGCCGACCACCCGATGCCCCCTCGTCTGATTCGACGCCGTTACACCCGCCACGTCGAAAGGGAGCACGGCTCCTCCATAGATGGCCAAAAGCCAGCGGATCGGACGGGCGAAGCGCACCCCGCTCTCGTTCCACTTCATGGATTTGGGAAACGCAAGACCGGTGACCAGATCGGGAAGGACGTCCATCAACACCGATGAAGTGGGCCGGCCTTCTTCATGTTTTACCGCAAACAAGTATTCGCCTTTGGAAGTCCGGCGCACCTCCAGATTCTGAACCGGCACGCCGTGCGTCGACGCAAACCCGATCGCCGCTCTGGTCGGCTGACCGGCTTGGTCGAATGCGACGGCCTTGGGAGGCCCCATCGTTTCTTTCATCACGGCTGCTTGCCGAGCAGCCAGCCCCTCGACCACCATCGTCAGCCGCCGCGGCGACCCCAGTACTCGAATGGCCCGAAAGGCCAGGCGCTGTTCTTTCAGCAACCGTTCCGACGACTCCTTCATTGTCGCCAAGGCCGGCGCAACAAACTGGTACGGCAACTCCTCCACTCCGATCTCGAGCAGCAGGTCTTCGGCGAGGGGTGCAGGTGATGTCTTTTGACTTTTGGGCGCGACGCTCCGACGCGCGGCCTTCTTTGGATGGTCCATGAGAGTCAGGTTCGACCGGCCGCACCCTGCGACCGAGGCGCGGTTGTTTTCCGACCGCCGCGCCGTTGCTCATGACGCAACAGCGGATGGCCCATGGCGGCTCGCTCAGCGATGTACCGCTCGGCGCACTGTTTGGCCAACGCCCGCACACGGGCGATATACGTGGTCCGCTCGGCGACGCTGATGGCGCCGCGGGCGTCCAAGAGATTGAAGACGTGCGATGATTTGATGCAGTAGTCGTACGCCGGCAGCGTCAGCCGTTTGTCGGTTTTGGCCAGCAGCCGTCTGCATTCGGCTTCGTACGAGTGAAACAAGTGCATCAGCATCGACACGTCGCCTTCTTCGAAGTTATAGCGAGAGCCCTGCACTTCCGTTTCATGATGAAGATCGCGGTAGGTAATCGAGTCCGTCCACGCAAGGTCGAAGACGTTATTAACGTGCTGCAAGTACATGGCGATGCGCTCGGTGCCATACGTAATTTCTCCGGTAACGGGCGCGAGCTCAATACCACCGATTTCCTGAAAGTAGGTGAACTGCGTGATTTCCATTCCGTCCAAGCGCACTTCCCATCCCAATCCCCAGGCGCCCAAGGTCGGCGACTCCCAATCATCCTGCATAAAGCGAATGTCGTGTCGCTTGGGATCAATCCCCAATCGAGCCAAACTTTCCAGATACAGCTCCTGGATATTATCCGGCGCAGGCTTCAACACGACTTGATACTGATAGTAGTGCTGCAAGCGGTTGGGATTGTCGCCGTACCGCCCGTCCGTGGGACGGCGACAGGGTTGCACGTAGGCAGATCGCCACGGCTCTGGCCCCAATGCCCGGAGAAACGTCGCAGGGTGAAAAGTGCCGGCCCCCATCTCCATGTCGTACGGCTGGTGGATCACGCAACCTTGATCGGCCCAAAATTCGTGCAAGACAAGGATCACGTCTTGAAAATTCACGGCAGGCTCAGCATAGAGAGGATATGGGCTTCGGGTTTTTCCGGTGTCGAAAACAACGGCGCAAGCTAACAAGAATGCCGTTCGCTGTCAAGCAACATTCCCTCTACGATCAACGGCTTGCGGATTTACCCTTCGTGACGCTCGACATCGATCGACTGAGGGACAATCTACCTTCCTTAGGGAGCCCTCAGCAATGATTCCCTTGGTGGGAGGGAGAAGACCTTGACGCAGAGCGATTTAATCGTCTAAATTTGAATTTGTTGATAAACTCACTCAATTTTAATTTCTCGTGAAACTTTCTAAAAAAAGTGAATACGGTCTTCGAGCCCTCCTTGAATTGACGATGGCGTACGGCACCACGTCGTTTGTGCAACGCCACGACATCGCCACTCGTCAGAACATTCCCGTCGAATTTCTTGAACAGATCCTTTTGGCGCTCAAGAGAGCCGGCTTGCTCTCCAGCCGCCGCGGGACGAACGGAGGATACCGTCTCATCAAACCACCCGGTCACATTACGTTGGGCCAAGTCATCAGGATCTTGGACGGTCCCCTGGCTCCCATCGGCTGCGTCAGCAGAACCGCTTATCAGAAATGCGACGAGTGCCCTTACGCCGGGCATCCTTCCTGTCCTGTTCAACGGGCGATGGGCGCGGTGCGCGACGCCATTGCAGGAATTCTGGACAACTATTCTCTCGCCGACTTCGCCGCCGGCGCCCGCAAGCCCTGATCATGGACCATCTCGTCCTGGCAGCGATCACATTCATCGCGGCGACCGTCAACGGCTCCATCGGCTATGGGTTTTCTTCCATTACCGTCCCGGTCGCCCTCCTGTATTACTCGAATCGGATCTTGAATCCCGCTCTCGTCTTGGTCGAACTGGTGATCAACGGATACGTCTTGTTCATCAATCGTTCCAGTGTTCCGCAGGTCTGGAAACAAGTGGCCCCGATCCTCGTCGGACTGGCGATCGGTGTCTCAATCGGCAGCTACCTTCTGTCACTTGTTCATCCGGCATGGGTCAAATTCGTGACCTATTTCTTCCTCTTGCCGTTGATTCTTCTCCAGGCCGCAGGCATTCGAAAACCCATTCAGGCGGAACGCGCCATCGCCGTTCCTTTCGGCACTGGAATCGGTCTGTTGTATTCCGTCACAACGATTTCAGGGCCGCCATTGGCGCTGTTGTTTAATAATCAAGGATATGCAAAACAGGACTTCCGAGCGGCGCTTGGAGTGATTCGCACCGCTGAGTCTTCTCTCACCGCCGTTGCCTACAGTGTGATTGGTTTCTACAGCAGGGACAGCGTGGAACTCTTTCCTTATATCATCCCCAGCGTGCTGATTGGCATTCCTCTGGGCACCTATCTCATTCGATGGATGGATCCTGAAACGTTCCGTCGAATCTCCATGGCGTTTGACGCGTTGGTGGTGGGATTCGGGCTCACGCGAGTGTTGGAAGAACTCCACCTTGCTACTCCCCTCACAACTTGGGGCATCTTCGGCATCGTGGTCATTTTAAACGGTTATTTGTTGTTCCGATACTTCACGCACAGGCCCCTTTACCCACCTTGACGGCATAAAGCATCTTTCGGCTCACCCATGTAAGACCTGTTCCTTCCCGAACATCTCGTGCCCCATCAACCAACCACATCGGAAAGTCAGATCATCCAATCGAGAACAATCGACCTCTCTAATCGCGACAGCAAAACCACTTGGGAAATGTTGAAGGATCTTACCTTCACGTTCTCGCCAAAAAACAATAAAAACTCCTTGTTCTTTCAATAGTTCCTGCCTTCAGCCCAGCGGCATTTTGATTGCAGTTTCTCGCTCAGAGCCGATGCAGGCTTTGCCTCTTCTAACCGACCTTAAGATCGGGAGGCTTCCGTCGAGAGCGTGGAGCAGTCGGCCACACATTTTTGATGGGAGGAACGAACCATGACCAACAAGAGATCAATTGGCACGGCAGGAAAGTGGTGGGGGCAATCAATCCGCTCATTCCTAACAGGAGTCGCAGGAGCAATCAGTCTCTTCTTTGTAGGATGCGGAACAGGCAATGAGCAAGGACTCATGACGTCCTCTTATGTTTCTGCAACTGGCGCGGCGGTCACCCTGGCATGGGATCCGGTGGCTGATCCAACCGTTGTCGGTTATTACATTCACTATGGGAAACAATCTCCAAACCAAGCAGGTTCCTGCACATACGAAGAATCTCTCTTTGTCTCCTCCCCTCAAGGAACCGTGACCGATCTGGATTCCAATTCGACATATTATTTCGCCGTCAGCGCCTATAACGGCCTTCACAGTACCTGTTCAAACGAGGTTCAAACGACCACCTAACGTCATGGCTGACCGGCAATGCAGATTTGCTCTTCTTGGCACTGTGGCTACCGTGGCTACTTGGGTCATCGGGAGAGCGCACGTATAACTCCTGAGCCAGTTGACGTTTGGAATTTGGCTGTTCATTGACTCACTCATTGTGATTTGCTAGCCTCACCGTGGTATGCGCTGCTCCTTTCCTTGCCTACACAGGCTTGGGGAGCAGCGCAGCCTCCTTCTTCCGTCTCCAAATAAGGAGTTGCCATGGCCGGTTCGATTGTATCATCCGATCTCATCACGTTTCTTCGGAACAAAGCGACTCAACTTCGCATTGACAGCGTGCGCGCGACCAGCGAGGCCGGAAGCGGCCATCCATCAAGCTGCTGTTCGGCCGCCGACATCGTCGCCGTTTTGTTTTTTTCCGTGATGCGGTACGATCCTCGCACCCCGAAGGCTTCCAACAGCGATCGATTCGTCCTGTCCAAAGGCCACGCGGCGCCGCTTCTCTACGCAGCTTGGGCGGAGGCAGGGTTGTTTCCGACCGACGATCTTTTGCAATTACGAACCTTGACCTCGGACCTCGAAGGCCATCCGACCCCCCGTTTGCCGTTCGTCGATATGGCGACCGGCTCCCTAGGTCAAGGGCTGGCCGTCGGCGTGGGGCTGGCATTGAACGCCAAACGGCTTGAGAAAAACAGCGCTCGGACATACGTCTTGATGGGCGATGGAGAATCCGTCGAAGGTTCCGTCTGGGAATCGGTCGAACTAGCGCGACACTTCAAGCTTGATAATCTTTGCGCTATTGTGGATGTCAATCGCTTGGGACAAAGCGATCCTACCATGTTGCAACATGACATGCAGGCGTATAAAGCCCGCTGGCGCGGATTTGGGTGGAACGCGCTGGTCGTGGACGGCCACAACCACAAGGCTTTGCTGGCGGCGTTCGCCGAAGCGGCGAAAGTCAAAGGCAAGCCCACCGTCTTGCTAGCCAAAACACTCAAAGGCAAAGGCATCTCCTTTATGGAGAATCACCCGAGTTGGCACGGGAAACCGATTCCCAAGGGTGCCGAATCTCAAAAGGCCATCGACGAATTGACGCGGCTCATCAAGCCGAGCAAAGCCGTTCCGAAAATCAAACCGCTTCCCCCGCCAACCAGCCGTGCAAAACCAACAAAGTCCATGGCATCCCCCTTCTATAAACTGGGCGATCTCGTTGCGACACGTGAAGCCTTTGGGACAGCGCTTGTCGCGCTCGGCGAAGCCGATCCTTCCGTCGTCGCCCTTGACGCCGACGTTAAGAATTCCACCTATACCGACAAATTCGCCAAACAGTTTCCCGATCGGTTTTTTGAAAATTTCATCGCCGAGCAAAACATGGTGGGCGCGGCCGCTGGCCTTGCCGCCTGCGGGAATGTTCCATTCGTCGCCACCTTTGCCGCGTTCTTCACACGCGCCTATGACTTTATCCGCATGGCCGCCATCAGCGAATCAAACATCAAACTGGTCGGTACTCACGTTGGCGTCAGCATCGGTGAAGACGGCCCGTCGCAAATGGGACTCGAAGACATTGCCATGATGGCCGCGCAACCGGGGATGACGGTGCTCTACCCCTCGGATGCGACAGCAACTCATCGGCTCGTCGAAGCGGCTGCCAGGCACAAGGGCATGACGTACCTTCGCACCGGCAGACCCAAAACACCCGTCCTGTATGGGCCGGAGGAATCGTTTCACATTGGAGGCAGTAAGGTTCTGCGGCAAAGCTCCGCCGATTCTCTCACCATCGTGGCGGCCGGCGTTACGCTCTTTGAAGCGTTGAAGGCGTACGACAAGTTACAAGCCGCAGGAATTTCCGTCCGTGTCATCGACCTGTATAGCATTGTTCCCATCGACCGCACCACCTTACTCGACAGTGCCAGAGCGACGCAGAACCGCATCTTGACCGTGGAAGATCATTACGCCCACGGCGGTCTGGGGGACGCCGTGCTGAACGCGGTCTCGACAGAAGGGATCAAGGTCCACAAGCTCGCCGTCCGCCAGATTCCCCACAGCGGCAAGCCAGAAGAATTGATCGACCATTACGGCATCGGAGCGCGGACAATCGTTGAAGCGGTGAACCACATCGTTAAGTAATACACAATCCCGGTTACCGCGCTCGCCGGACCGATGTTCCTCAGGCACGCAGGCCGTTCAGCTCGTGCGGCAAGCCGTCATTCTCACTAGGAATCATGCCATCCGCCATAAGCAGTTCCTCAAGAAGCCCCCCCGTCTACGGCCGTCATCGCCATTGAAAGAGTGCGTCACGTGAGGTATGGTGCAAACAGGCCTAAAGGGTTGACCGATCGACATCAACCGAAGAGCGCAGGATCAAGTCCTGCGGGCAAATCGTGCGAGTAAAGACCTTGGCCCTTTCAACACGCGAGGAAGTATCATCGTGAAGTTTCTCCGAACATTGCTTCTCGCAATAATCATGAGCGTTCTTTCGACCGGTGGGGACCTTTACGCCGAACAACGGGTGAATGATCGCATCGCCCTGACGCTTTCGGGACCCGATTGCGCGGCGCACCGCGAGCGGATCACCAAAAGACTGTATCAGATCCCAGGAGTCAAACGTGTTGACCTGGACCTTGTCGAGGGGCACGTGCTGATTGATCGGGTTCGAGATCAGCTCACGGTCGATGATTTTAAAGCTATCGTGAACGAAGTCATTCCCCCCGGCAGCCGGTGTCTTGCGGAATTCATCGAAGGGTGCATCTCCGTCGGTCCGATGGCATCCGATCCTTCTCCCTGACACCGGCAGATCCAGAACGCTTGGAAGAGTTTCCGCTCAAGCTTTCCGATTACGGATTCGGCGCAACAAACACCAGCACTCTGAGCCGTTTTCCCGTGTGGTTGACCACGCCATGTTCCTCACCGGCCGGGGCGATTGTTCCTTGCCCTTCGCCGAGCACTCGTCTGTCCGTCCCGACTTGAAACGTCCCCTCTCCCTCCAAGACAAAATAGATCTTATCCTGCTCACCGTGCGTATGCCCCTTCTGCTCCTGCCCGGGCTCAAAGCAATAAACGTCGCAAAACAACCGCTTCGTCTCAAAGATGTTGTTCTTTTGCATTTTCTCGCTGCTGAATTGTTGATAATCGGCCCAATTCACCACCTTCATAGGCGGACTCCTTTCAAATCCCGCTTTTCTTGATCTTTGGTTGCATCACGGCACACGAGACATCACTGTTCGGCAAGCATCTTTCAACTCCTCGATGGTGGTCTCCACACTCGATCTGATGACACGCCAGTTCTCATCGGTCGTGGTCTGCACTTTATTCAACTGCTCTTTAAGCATATCCATTTTCTTTTCAAGTTCGTTGATCGATTCCTGAAGATCCGCCCTCGCGGAAGCGGACATATCGCGGACCTTCCCCTGCAAGACGGCGATCTGCTGCTGAACAGCAGTGAATTCTTCATGGGCCGCCCGCTGAAACGTCTCTTTCTGCTGAATCGTATATTCTTTCACCGCCTCAACCGTCTCTCTCGCCTCCTTCGTGATTGTTCCCGTATCAGCCGGCGATGAGATCGTCACCCCCAAACACAACACTCCCGTCAGGAACAACAGAACGACAAAACGACCATCTCTCATCATCTTTCTCCCCTCCCGCTATTTCCCCGTCGATTAGCCCCTGTAAAATACATGAGCCGAAGTATAAATGACCCGCTCAGCAGAATCACATCCACACACTGTCGGGAAAAACCGGCGTGTCGTTCATTGAAAGACGCTGGAAATTTTCCACGAATATATTTAGAGAACCGGCCGTTTGTGTTATAGTTGCTGACTGTTTGTAGGTAGAATATGTGCGCGAGGCTCGACGAGTCAGAATCAAACCGCATCAACCCACACCCTCATCCCAGATACCTTTACATTTTAAGGAGGTGCAAATGACCCAGAGAATGGTTCGGTTGTCAGTCATGGTCATGGGAGGCGTTCTCCTTCTTTCTGGAGGCATCGCCTCGGCCGAAGATTTGCCTCCCTTGCCCCCTGTTCCCCCTGAATATGCGGACAAAAAAATGCCGGCCGGCGGATGGACCGATCCGAAATTTATTGAAGAGGGACGCAAGATCTATTTGGGCGAATTCAAAACCGACGTCAACTGCGCCAGTTGCCACGGCAAGGACGGCAAGCCGGTGAAAAAGGGCGCCCGTGACCTTCGCGATCCCAAGATCGTGTGTCGTTATTCGGACGCCTACTGGTTCTGGCGAATCGCCGAAGGTGTTCCCAAAACCAAAATGAAAGGTAACAAGGGTCTGTTGACCGAGGAACAGATTTGGCAGGTGATGGCGTTTGAAAATCAGTTCTCGCATGACGGGAAACCCGCCGATCGATCCTGTTATAAACCTTGAGTTGAGTATCTGCTCCCTACCGAGTTCTCCACGAGGGGAGAGGCTGAATCCCTCTCCCCTTTTCTCCCCCCCTGAGGCAGTCTGCTTAAGCCAAGAGCCCTCCCGCCGAAGCCTGACGGAGACACCGGCCGACCCGAAATCGGTCCAAAGTTCGTCTGGTTTCCGCCCTCGCTAAACTTCGAGCCGTCACAAGCCGACAAAGGAATATGTCGCTCGAAACCGCCACGATTCATGAGAGAAGGAGTCGTTTTCGTGTCTCTTGATTCCCCAATCACAACCGCTCCGCTTGAGAGGATCGAGCAGATTCTGTCCTGCAAGGTTGAGAGTGGTGCGCTTGAGCTGCCGTTACTGCCTCGAGTGGCAAGCGAAGTGATGGCGTTGACGTCGGACCCGGCGGCCGACGCGGCCAAATTATCTGCGCTGATTCATAAAGATCAGGCGCTTGCAGCCCACGTGCTGCACATCGCCAATTCTCCGGCCTATATGCCCAGAAGCCCCATCGTTTCCCTTCAGCATGCGGTCGCCATGTTGGGCATCAATCTGTTGTCGGAAATCGCCTTTACCGCCTCGTTGAAGGCCGGGGCGTTTCAAGTGCCGGGCTATGAAGAGGATGTCAGAACGCTCTGGCAACATTCCTTGGCCAGCGGCGCATTCGCAAAAGAAGTCGCTCGAACGCGACGGGTCAACGTGGAAAGTGCCTATCTGTGCGGCCTTCTCCACGAAATCGGCAAACCGGTCGTGCTGCGGGCGGTCACGACGATCGCGCAGGAGCAAAAAATTCCACTTGACCGGCCGATGCTGAACATCATGATCGAAGGCCACCATGCGAGGATGGGAAGTCTCATCGGAGAAAAATGGGGCCTTCCTCAACAAGTCATCGAGGCCGCGCAATACTATGCCGACTATGATCATGCGCCTTCCTTCCGCCAGGAATGCGTCCTCACGTGCATTGCCGATCGATTGGCCACTCATCTGCTTTGCCCCGACGACATGCCCGAAGAAGTCCTTCGAGACCACCCGGCCTTCGCGGAATTGAACCTTTATCCCGGCGACGTCGCACAATTGGTGAACGGTAAAGACAAGGTGCTTGCCGTCGTGCAATCGATGAACCTATGAGCGGCCCTCTTGCCTTCGACATCATCGTGATCGGAGCCGGACCAGCCGGGCAAAAAGCGGCGATCCAAGGCGCTAAGGCCGGAAAACGCGTAGCGCTCATCGAACGGGAACGCGGTATCGGCGGCAGTTGTGTGTACCGCGGAACGATTCCCAGCAAGACCTTGAGGGAAAGCGCGCTGCATTTAGACCGACTCCAGTGCGCCAGCAAGGCATTCGACTTCAGCTTGAGACCGGATATGCAAATCTCGGCGCTGCTTAGTCGGCTTGAAGAGGTCGTCCGGGCGCACGATAGGTTCATGAGCCTTCAACTGCGACGAAACGGCATCCATCTCTTCCATGGGCTGGCTCGGTTCCGCACCACGACTGTCGTTGAAATGGAAACGGTCGATGGAGCCAGTCAACTCTTGACCGCTCAAACCATTATTCTCGCCACCGGTTCGCGACCTCGCAATCCGGAAGACATCCCCGTCGACCACGAACATGTCCTAGACAGTGACTCGTTGCTTTCGATGATCTATTTGCCGCGATCCTTGACGATCATCGGCGGAGGCGTCATCGGCTGTGAATATGCGTCGATTTTTTCACTTTTGGGCACGGAGGTCACGCTCATCGATCGTGCGCCGATGCCTCTTCAATTCATGGACCAGGATCTCGTGCGCCAATTCATTGCCAGTTTCGAATTGAAAGGCGGACGCTATCTCGGAGGGCAAACGGTTCGAGAAGTCCGATGGGACGGGGCCGCTCATGTCGTGACGACGTTGGGGGGTGGACTCACCATTAAGAGCGAAAAACTCCTGGTCGCGTTGGGCCGGCAAGCCAATCTGGAAGATCTCAATCTCAAAGCAGCGGGTATCACGGTCACCCCGAAAGGAACCGTGTCAGTCAACGAGTATTGCCAAACGGACGTGCCGAACATCTACGCCGTCGGCGACATGGTCGGCCCGCCCGCCCTGGCGTCGAAAGCTATGGAGCAGGGGCGCAGGGCCGTTCGGCACGCGCTCGGCTTGCCGGTCGGAGACGCCGCCTCGACCATCCCGGTCGGAATCTACACGATCCCTGAAATGGCCAGCATCGGCCTGGACGAACGAAGCGCCCGCGAGCGGTATCGTGCGCCTCTCGTCGGACGAGCCAAATTCGAGGAAGTCGCGCGCGCCCAAATTTCCGGCGCCGGTCAGGGCCTTCTCAAAATGGTGGCCGATCCCTCGGGAGAGCGATTGCTGGGCGTACAAGTCGTGGGAGATTCGGCGACGGAATTGGTTCACATCGGGCAGTTGGCCCTTCAACAAGGCGCCACCATCGAATCGTTCATCGACAACGTCTTTAACTTTCCCACGTACGCCGAGGCGTACCGGGTAGCGGCCTTGGATATTCTCGGCCAGGCCTCCAAAATCAAGACGATTCCTGAAGCAGCCTGACCCGTCGCCGCTCGACCGGCGATGGACAGGGAGGTCCACAACGTCAACCGACGCATCGATTCTCTCGGCCGCTATGGACAACCGCCGACACCCCCGGTTTCCCGTTCGTTTTCGCAGTTCCTTCAGCTCCATCAACATCGTATCCGGGAATGGGATCCTGCAAGACCTTTCTCTTTACGGCTGCAAAATATCCAGCGCCGTGCACGTGCAACCTGGTACAGGAATGGAGTTGTCCATCGAAGCGCCGCACGACGGCCTTCCCATTCGGATCAACCAGGCCGTCGTGCGTTGGTCCGGCGATGGACGGTTCGGTTTGGAGTTTCTTGATATCCGTGAAACGGAATGGACCAGGCTCCAGCGGCTGGTCAAAGAGGTGGAAAAAGAACCGTATCAGCGTCGGGCCGAGGATGAGAAATCATGATAGCAGGATGGCGAAGCCGATCGACTCGTTCACGCATGCTTACGCCGGAACCGGCGACCGCCAAACACGGCGCGAGGGGTTCTTTCATCCCTTGTCCAGTTCAAAGACCTTTGGAAACCTGGTGAGATTCCGGCACCCGTCTCTCGTCACCACCACCATATCTTCGATGCGGACGGCCCCCAATCCCGGATAGTAGAGACCGGGTTCGACCGTGACAACGTGTCCTTCTTGAAGCAGCGACCCCGTCCTGCTGATGCGGGGGGCCTCGTGAATGTCGAGCCCGACACCGTGACCGGTTCCATGAAAATATCCCTGCATCCGCCCGTTGACTCTCCCCGTCTTGTAACCAGCCTTCTCAAACCGCTCGCAAATGCCTTGATGGATCTTCCTCCCGTCCGCTCCGTCCTTGATTTTGGAAACAGCTTCTTCTTGGGCGTCTTTGACGGTCCGATACAACCGTTTGAGATCCGCGCTCGCCGGTCCCCGGATGACGGTGCGGGACATGTCCGCAAAATATCGACTGACGGCGGATCGGGGAAACACATCGAAAATGATGCTGCGGCCGGCCGGCAACGGCCCGGCCCCCTCGTGATGGGGATCACAGGCCTGCTCGCCGCCGGCCACGATTGTATGCTGGGCCACGCAATCCCGTTCCATGAGCCTGACGTTGATCAGTTTCTTGACCCGCTCGGACGTCAGGTACTCTCCGTCCAGCCACAGTCCGCCCTTCTTGACGGTGGACCGACGCAACACCGCCATCGCCGCCGCGACGGCTTCCTCCGTCGCCCGCTGAGTTTCTTCGATATGGCGAATCTCCTCAGCCGTCTTCACCGCGCGCCGCTCGTAAAACGGATCGCGTTTCGCTGTGAGCCGGTATCCCAATTCTTGCAACCTGGCGGCGTGAGTGAATGGAAAATTCGCCGGGACCAAAAGTTTTTTGATTTTGTGCTTTTTCAACAGTGTATGGACGATATCGACCGCCGTCGGATCCCGAACGCCTTGCCTCTTGGCCAGACGTTCCAACTCGGAATAGGAAAGGACGCGATCCACCGAGGCTTGAGACTTGGCGCGATCCAACTCCAAATCGCTCATAACAAGCAGGCGCTCGCCTTTGATTTCAAGAAAAATAAAGGGGTCCGGCGCCATGAATCGGGTCGCATAATACAAATTGGAATCGGACTCGCTGGCGGCGATGAAGAGGACGGCGCTGTCCGTATGCGACCCCGCGAGAGGTTTCATGAACTAAGAACAGGAGAGAAGGTGATGCATCATGATCGGGATCGGACGTCACGGGGATGCTAGCATGAGGAACCTCACCGGTCAAGAAAAGCGAGGCGCTCAAGAACGCGCCGGAGCGGACTCGCGTTCAAAGTTCGGTTGCGGCTCCTCTTGATCCGGTTGATCCGGCACGATGAGGTCGAGCGGGACGGTCAGCGAATTCACAAGGACATCGACCGCGAGTTGGGCCAAGCCCGACAGACCCGATGCGAAGGATTTGATCGGGAGATAGGTCACTTCCGGACTGTGGATGGATCCCTTGATGGCAAAGATCGCGGTGGCCAACCCCTTTCGCTCTCCGGCAAAGATCCGTCCGAACAGAGGAATCGCCTTCAAGAACTGCGAATACGAGCCGAACGGACTCACGGCGGCTACCAGATTCAGACGATCGGTCGGCAAATCGTATTGTCCCACAGCCGTAATTTTCAGAATCGGGCTGTCGATGATCAGATTACCCATCTCAAGAACGCCGTTCTTGACGGCCACGCTCCCGGTAATCGTGTTGTAGGGCAGTCCCTCCTTCTCCAGATCAACTTTGCCTTGAAGCACCGCCGGAAGATTCAAAAGACTGATGATCTTCCAGATCACCCGTTCATTCGATTTGAAAATACGCCCGTTTTGAAGCAGCACCTCGACTTTTCCCTCGAGCGACGGATACACACCGTGCGGATTGCGCCCATGCCCTCTGAGAGAGCCGCTCACACGCATGTCGCCGGTTATCCCATGAGCATCCTGAGCGTCGGTCAAACTCAGAACGTCATCAACCGGCAGGCCCGTGGCGCGAAACGACGCCTCCACTTCAGCGGGAGCCCCGCGAGGAAGCTGCACCACAAGACGCCCGGCGATTTGGCCTGCGTTCGACGCGCCGGAAATCCGATCGACATCGACGACTCCATCCTGAATGTTCACGCGTGCAGAAAGCGCCGCGAACCGCACCCGCTCATAATGGCCCCGGGCGATCGACGCCGACATCGTCACCTGCGAGGTCGCCGCCAAATTTTCCAAAAATTCCCGGACGACCGACCGATCCCCTTGAGGAACCAGCAGGCCGAGATCCATCCGGCTCGATTCGATTTTCCCGACGATGACGGGTTTTGAAGCCCAGTTCTTGACGGCGGCCTCAATGGCGACGTCGCTGTCAAGAACGGTGAACGACAGCCGTTTGATCTCGGCCCCGTTGCGCACCAACTTGACCCGCGCATAGAGATCCTGAAGACGGCCGTCTCCTCCGATGCCTCTCACCGTCGCCAGGCCGTTGGTCAGCGCGACCCATCCGGTCACCCGCCATGCGCTCCAATCCGTTCCCTTGCCTTTGACATCGAGCGCAATCTCCGCGCTGCCGGCCTCCAGTCCTCCTTTTGAGATCCACTCGGGCAAACGGGACAACGACAACGTTCCAGTCGTGAGCGACATATCGATGCTGAAAGACTCTCCGAACACCAGGCGTCCCTTGGCCGGCACTTGAATGGGCGGCGCGATCAATTCCAGACGGCTTACGGAAAGATCACCGGACTTCGTCACGTCGCCTTCGAATTCGATGATCGCCGGCGCGCCGATCGGTTTTTCTCCCAAACCCGGAACGGCGACTTTCGATTGGTCAAACACCACGGCGCCGCGGAGATGCGGCGTCGAAGCGGATCCCGTGAGCATCGCCGTCGCAACCAGACGCCCTTCCATCGAACCCGGCGAAGCCTTCCCCCCCAACAGGCGGGTCATGTCCGCGGCGGGTCCGCCGGCCCGGATCGAAAAATTCTCCAACAGACTCGATTCTCCGCCCGTCATCGTCCCCTGAACCTCGATGAGCGTCTCACCGAGATGCCCACTGATCTGCTCCAATCGCACGACTCCACCGGCCAACACGAACCGGCCTTGCAAGCCCGTCAACCGTTCAGGCAACGCTGGATGAGCGAAGCTGACGGCTCGGACAAGAACCTCCCCACCGGTGAACCTGACGCCGTCCGGCCGAGCCGGCGAGCCTGCCAGACGAAACGTGGGCTCCACCACACCCTCCGCATCCCGAACATCGGCCAGCATGCGCGTCAACGATTCGGCCTTCACCGTTGTCTCGAGAATATCCATCAAATGAGACGCGCTTGTTTTTCCTGCAATCTCCAGCTCAAGCCACGGCCCGGCTTCCAGAAACGAGAGCGTCGCTTTCCCATCCGTTAGTTCCATCTCCCCGTACAGCCCGGTGATGCCGGATGCCCGGACTCGCCCGGGTTCCACAAACACGCGGCAGGCGATGTTTTTCGCCAACACTCGGTCTTGGCCGATCATCCCCTGCGCATCCTGTACGTGAAACTCTCCGGAAATCGACGGACGCATGCCCTCCGTGGCAGCCCCGGTCAACGTAGCGTTCATCACTTGCACCCTGCCGTCGACGCGCCGTTCGTTCAACACGGCGGGAAGCCGCGGATCGATCCACGCGGCCGGAACGGTCTGCATCAACTGGGACAGCAAAACCGGCGAACTGCTGAACGTCATCGCGAACGCCGGCTGCGCCGTCATGAGACCCGACACATTCGCTTTGCCGGTCAGCGTCATATCGTTGAGTTGAACCGACATCTCGGACAACAAGACGTCGTATCCGACGACGCCGGGCATCACGTGGACGGCGCCGTGCAACGCCACCGTCCCCTGCAATTGCTCCGGAACGGGCCGGGGCCCCAGAAAATCAGCGATGTCCCGAATCCCAAGGGCAGCGGCTTCCAAACGGCCGTCGAATTGAAACGGCGCGACCTGCGCGGTCTCGTCCGCATCAGCCAGCGGGGCACGCGTTTCCGACAGTCGTATCGATCCGTTGAGCGATATGGCCGCCCCCCCCTGCTCTTCCGGCTGCACAAGGGAGAGCCGCACCTCCGCCGCTCTTTGCTCCGGGTGCACGACAAGTGTCGCCCCCACACGTTCCAACTTGAGGGAACGAACACCATCACTCCCCGCCTCGTCGATGACCGTGACGGTTCCATTGGTCAGTGACGCTTCCTGAACACTGAACGTTCGGAACACGGCTTCCATTGTCCGCTGATCGACTTCCGTCTGTTCATTGAAACCGTCGACGATGTTCCAGCGGCCCGCTTCATCCCGCCTGAGCGTGAACACGGGCTCCTCGATCGACAGCCGCTTCCCGACGATTTGCTTGCGGAGAAGAGGAAACATCCGCACGACGAGATCGACCCGTTTCGCCGTCAACAGAACCTGATCCGAGCCGGGATCATAAACGGTGACCCGGCTCAATTCGACCCGCGCGCGAGGAAAGAGCGCGAACGTGACGTCATCGACATGGATTTTTCTCCCGAGATTCGTCTCGAGCTGTTCCAGAACAAATCCCTTGAGATAATCTTCGCCTGTCAGATGCTTGGAAAACGTCAGGAAAGCGATCAGTGAAGCACACAGGGCAAGAACGATCAGGGCCGCAACGCGCAGAGAGAACACACCTCCCCCATTTTCTTGTCCGTGCCCGATGGGAACGACTCCGACGGCATCTTACCGAAAGGGCGGGAATAAATCCAGAACCCCTCGATTATCAATGGTTTTCGGCCCGATGTTCGTTGGATCACGGGCAGGGTTGGCAGGCGGCCTGTTTGATCGTCTCAACGGCGTTCGATGCGGGCAGAGGGAAGAGCGGGTGGCGCGTGGGATAGTCGTCGGACAAAATGAGTTGCTTGCAGAGCCTCGTGCGGGGATTCATCAGCAACGGGCCTCTCAAATTGGCTGTAATGCGTCCCGGGTCGTCCGATGGGATCGTCAAAATGACCGCAATGGAGAACGCCTCTCCGCTCTTTCCTTGGATCTCCGCCAACGCGTCTTCGGTGACATCCACTCGATATTCCTCTCCCACAAACAAATCGGGATCCATGATGACAAAAGCCAGCGCCGGCTCATCAAGCGACTGAAGCCACTTGAACGGAGCCTCCGTATCGTGGTCGAGCATGACATATCGCCGGCTTTCCGGAAATCCAAGCACGCCGGATGGAAACGTCAGCACACGCCCTTCATCGATCTCCAGCACCCCAAAACGACTGGATGAATACTTCATGGCTTGCCCATCCCGTTCCCTCGTGAACCCGACTCCCTTTCACAGAGGCGCCGAAAGGCATCGATCGGAATCACTCCGGTTTGCGACGCCGACCGATTCTCCCGAAGAATTCTGGCATAGACTTCGTCACGGTGTACCCCGATATGGTGAGGCGCCTCGATT
>JANDJJ010000120.1 GCA_024330945.1 Nitrospira sp.
TCCGCAATTGCGCGAGCAACAGACCGAGGCGTCGCGGCTGGATGAGGCGATTGCCAGGAATTTGGAGGAACTCGGTTATGGCAAATGAACTGTCTCCGATACCGCCCCAAGGCCAACTGCTCATCTATCAGGATGGGACGCTGCGTGTTCAGGTGCGCATCGACGGCCGGACGGTCTGGCTGACCCAGCGGCTCATGGCCGAGCTGTTTCAGGTGTCGGTTAAGACAATCAACGAGCATCTTATCAACATCTACGAAGAGGGAGAACTGGATCCTGCGACAACTATCCGGAAATTCCGGATAGTTCAAACCGAAGGCTCGCGCCACGTCTCCCGCATGGTTGATCACTACAACCTCGACGCCATTCTGGCCGTGGGCTACCGGGTGCGCTCCCACCGGGGCACCGCCTTTCGCCAATGGGCCACCGCGCGGCTTTCGGAACTGCTCGTCAAGGGCTTTACCCTGGACGACGAGCGGCTCGAGGCAGGCCGCACCCTCGGCGACGATTATTTCGAGGAACTGCTCGAGCGCATCCGGGCCATCCGCGCCTCCGAGCGCCTGTTCTACCAGAAAATCACCGACATCTACGCCACCAGCATTGATTACGACCCAAAGGCCGAGATCACCCAGACCTTCTTTGCCACCGTGCAAAACAAACTGCACTGGGCCATTCACGGCAACACCGCAGCCGAAATCATTTACCAGCGCTCCGACGCCTCCAAACCCCACATGGGGCTGACGACCTGGAAGAACGCCCCCCACGGCGCCATCCGCAAGGCCGATGTCACTGTGGCTAAGAATTACCTTACCGAAGAGGAAATGCGCGAACTCAACCGCGTGGTGACCATGTACCTCGACTATGCCGAGGACATGGCGCGGCGGCACAAGCCCATGCACATGGCCGACTGGGTGAGAAAACTCGACGCCTTTTTGCAGTTCAACGAGCGCAACATCCTCACCCATGCCGGCCGCATCTCCCAGCAGATGGCGGAAGAACGGGCGCATCTCGAGTTTGAGAAATATGAGGCAGAACAGCGCCGGCTGGAAGCCGCTAACCCAACCAGCGACTTCGACCGGTTTGTGGAAAAGACCGCGAAACTGGCGGAGGAAAAGAAGAAAGCCCTGCAGGATAAGGGAAAGGCGAAGGGGCGGAAGACCATAGAGAAGAAGGTGCGCCAATGAATTCGCAAGCGTGCAATCCATTCCGGCGCGAGCAGACCGCCCAAGCCGCCAAACTCGACAAGCTCATCTGGGCCAACCTGGAGGATTTGGGATATGGCGGGTGAGTGGATAAACTTTCGCCTTGGCGATGTTTGTACCAAAATCGGGAGCGGTGCTACTCCGCGTGGCGGCAGCAGCGTCTATCTCGAGCATGGGGATGTCGCGCTGATCCGCAGTCAGAACGTCTACAATGACGGCTTTCACCACGATGGATTGGTCTACTTGACTGATATGCACGCAGCACAGCTTGCCAATGTAGAGGTGGAGCAGCATGACATTCTGCTGAACATCACTGGCGATTCCGTGGCTCGGGTGTGTCAGGTAGATCCGAACGTGCTTCCGGCCCGAATTAACCAACACGTTGCAATCATCCGAACGAATCCGCAGCACCTGTGGCCGCGGTACCTGCGGTACTTTCTTGTGTCACCGGCGATGCAAGCACATATGCGTCAACTGGCGGGCGCGGGGGCTACCCGCAATGCTCTGACCAAAGGAATGATCGAATCGTTCAGTATCCCCGCACCCTCGGATATCAAGGAACAGCGCGCTATTGCCCACATCCTTGGCACGCTGGACGACAAGATCGAGTTGAACCGGCGGATGAGCCGGACGCTGGAGCAGATGGCGCGGGCGATCTTCAAGAGCTGGTTCGTGGACTTCGAGCCGGTGCGGGCCAAGGCCGCCGTGCGCCGCGAGCATCCCACATGGACCGACGATCAGGTCAGCCGCGCCGCCTGCCCGAAGCTGAAACCCGAAATCGCCGCCCTCTTCCCGGATTCCTTCCAAGACTCCGAATTGGGAGAGATTCCGAAGGGGTGGGGGGTGAAGAAGCTATCCGACCTTTGCTCTACTCAATACGGCTATACAACGAGCGCGGTTGATAAACCGGTTGGCCCGAAGTTCCTGCGGGTGACAGACATCAACAAGCGAAACTGGATCGAGTGGGGTGACGTACCCCACTGCGCAATCGACCGGGACACGAAAGAGGCGTACGCCCTGAAGATAGGCGATTTGGTCGTCGCCCGAATGGCCGACCCCGGCAAATCAGCCATCATTGAGGAAGAGATTGATGCGGTGTTTGCTTCCTACCTTGTACGGCTGAAAACGCCATCGCTCGCTCACAGTTATTACGTATACGGCTTTTCGAAATCAGACCTGTATGCAGAATATGCGGAAGGAGCCAGGAGCGGGTCAGTTCAGGCCAACATGAATGCCAAAGTCATCGTGGCCGCAAGTCTTGTCGTCCCGCCGACAACAGTGATGGAGCAGTTTCTGAGAGCGGTGCTCCCGCTTCGGCAGCGTCTCGTATCCAACGTTTGTGAATCCCGCACCCTCGCCGCGCTGCGCGATGCGCTGCTGCCGAAGCTCATCTCCGGCGAGCTGCGGGTGAAGGATGCGGAACGGTTTTTGAAGGAGAAAGGATTATGAGCACGAACGAAAACGTCAAGAAAAACGGGTATCATTTTTGGATCGGGGGCGAAGATCTTTTCCAGAAAATAGAGACGGAAGAGAAAGACCCGCGCAAGCAAAAACAAGTTCTCGATGAAATCAAAATCCGTATCGGTACGCTACTTAAGACGGACACTGTATCGCTTCTCCTCGGCGCGGGAGCATCCGTTGATTGTGGCGGGCAACTGATCGGGTCCGTCCCGCTTGCAATCGAGGAAGCGCTACAATCCGAAGGGATTACTGGAGCAACCAGACCACGGATTCAGCGGTGGCTACCACTGTTCTACCTGGCGGTTCGGTACTGTGGCGCGGCTGATAGTCCAACCACATGCGAAGCGATACTAGTGCGCAGAAAAACTTTGAAGTGTAACAATGCAACACCACTAGCCGCCAACTTTGAACAAGTGCTCGTTCAACTTCATCGCTGGCGTACTGCATTGCCTCAAGAAGGAGAATGTAGTTTGCGGGTTGACGGATCACCTGCGATTGACGCCAAGGCGAAAGATCTGGATGCAGCTATTCAGCATGCCACGCGATCCTTGGCGAAGGCGTGTGACCTTCCGGTTGATGATAAAAAGGAGGGGCTGAATGCTTATAGAATGCTAATTCGTAAGTTGCTGACTCGACCATTGAATCTGAAGCGGGTAAATATCTTTACCTTGAATTACGACACACTGGTCGAGCAGGCAGCAGACGCGGAAGGTGTCGTTTTGCTGGATGGTTTCGTGGGGACACTCCATCGTGTATTTCGTCCAGAAAGCTACGAACAAGACTTGTACTTCCCTGCCGACACGACCGAAGGACGAGTCCATCGTTTCGACCGCGTGTTGCACCTGTACAAATTGCATGGCTCCATCACGTGGCGCCGTACTGATCTAACGATTGACAATCCCTATGGAGTGCAATCGGAGCGTTTCGATCCTGAAACTTCGGTTCCATTGTTGATTTATCCGACGCCTGCCAAATACGGAGAAACGCTGGGACTTCCGTATTCCGAGCTGTTCCGCCGCTTTGCGACAGCCGTGGTGCGTCCTCAATCGGTATTGTTTGTGATCGGGTACGGATTCGGCGATGAACACGTGAACGCGATTATTCGACAGGCACTGGCCGTGCCGAGCTTTACTTTGGTTATCGTGGATCCGAATCCGCAAAGCCCGTTTGTCAAAGCGATCAGAGAGCAAAAAGACCAGCGTGTCTGGATTGCTGAGGGGCCGAAAGTGGGCACCTTCTCGGGATTTGCAGATCAGATACTTCCAGACTTGCAGGATGAGCAAATACGACAAAAAGTGATCGCCACCTACCGTGCGCTTTCTAAAGGCGAGTCGTCCCAAGAAGGTGAGAATGATGGCGACTGATTTTGAAATTGGACGTGTAGTTGCCGTTGATACGGCCCAGGTGACTATTGAATTGAACCCGGACCTGAAGGGGATGAGTCGAAGCACGTACGAGGGGGCTCAAGAGGTCGGCCGTATCAACTCCTACGTGATTATCCCGGTCGGCGCGCGACGACTGGTCACCATAGTGACGCGCGTGGTGTTGGTCGAGGAGGCGGAAATGAAAGCCGATCGGACAATGGTCGCGCTTCCGTCTGCCCGGCGACTGATGAAGACCACGCTGATCGGCACTATTGATGGCAGAACGTTTCGGCAGGGGGTATCATTATTTCCGGTTCTCGACAGTCCGGTTTACCTCGCCAGTCGAGACGACCTCGACGCCATTTTCGGCCCCATCGAACAGGTAGACTCTCAAACTCCGGACCCGAACGAGCCGGGGCACTGCATTCCGATCGGAGAGTCCTCCGTCGTGCAGGGACGACCCATTCGGATCGATCCGGACGCTTTCTTCGGCAAACACGCCGCGATCCTGGGAAGCACCGGTTCCGGCAAATCCTGCACCATTGCCAGCCTGATCCAGTCTGTCCGCGAGCAACCAGCGGTAAAACGGACAACGTTTGTGATTTTGGATACGAACGGCGAGTACCGAACAGCATTCCAGCGACAGAAGGAAGACGGCACCTGGGAAGAGGTTGCCAAGCGTCGGACACTCTACATCCCATCCGATCCGGGCATGGCGGCCGACCGGCTAGTGATCCCTTACTGGTTCATGAATGCCGAGGATTTCGTCAGGCTCTTTCAGGCATCCAAGGGCGTGCAGCGCCCCGTTCTGCTCGAAGCACTGCGGCTTGCGCGAAATGAAGCGGGCACCGTGTCGCCGTTTGCCGTACTGCGAGAGGAGCTCGTTCACGAGTTCAACAGAATCTGGTCGCTTTCCGGGAAGGATGAGAGGACATCAAAGGATGTGCGGGACTTGGCAACCGGCTTGAAAGAACGCATTGCCCTCGAGGATCTGAATGATGCTTGGCAAGAAGCGCAGACCGCGTTCGGCTTCAACAAAGACTCGGTGGAAAAGGCGCTCGATCGTGTCTTGGACGAAGCTAATAAACATATAGACAACAACACTTATCCGAAAGTACTTCCCGCTAATGCACGGAAAGCCATTCAAGACGCGATAGACCCAATTTACCAAAAGTTGACCGGGGCGCATCTTTGCGAAAGGGGCGGTAGCAAAGGACGGTCAGCCGACGCGCCGTCGTACTTCGACAAACTCAGGTTCCGCTCCCGCTACATCGAGCAAGTCCTCCGGCGCGAGGAGTCTGGAGGGGCTAGGGCCCGTGATATGTCTGGGACAATGCTCCTCCGTATTGACCGTCTCTTGGCCGACCCACGGTTCGATTTCCTATTTGGTTCCGTTGGAGGGGCGCTGCCGAATCCGATACATGCCTTTGCAGCATTCCTTCGTGACACGCTCGGCATCGGGGCGTCGCGGAACGGCGGCCTGTCCAGCGAGACAGAGGTTCCTAAGGGGCAATTGCCCTTTTACGACCGTCAGCGTGACAACGAGAGCGCCGTCGATGTTGTCATTCTCGACCTGAGCCTGCTTGCGGCTGAGGTGCTGGAGAATGTGACGGCGCTGATCGGCCGGCTCATTCTCGAATTTCTTCAACGTCTCGGTGAACACGGCGGCGAAAGAGCGCGAGGCTCCCTTCCCGTCGTACTGGTATTGGAAGAAGCTCAAAACTACATCCAGCAGACGAGGTCTTCAGAGGATGAGTCTATATCGCGGGTTGTATTCGAGCGAATTGCCCGCGAGGGGCGAAAATACGGACTAAGTCTCGTGGTGGCTTCACAGCGTCCGAGTGAGTTATCCAAGACGGTTTTGTCCCAGTGTAACAGCTTCATTGTGCACCGGCTGCAGAACCCCGAGGACCTGCGGTACTTCAAGGAAATCGTACCGGCTATCTACGGGCCAATGCTTGACCAGATCCCGGCACTTGCACCGCAAACAGCACTAATTCTTGGGGAATGTGTTTCGGCTCCCGCGCTTGTTCGAATCCGAGAGGCGTTCCCTGTTCCTAGGAGCCATGACCCAAGGTTCTATAACTACTGGGTAGCCAATGACGTTCCAGAAATTGGCGTCGAAAAAATCTGTGAACTATGGGAAGGCAAGGTTGAGCGTGAAGGTGACGAAAAGGATGTTGGAAAAGACAAATGAAAGATTGCCGAGATATCCATAATCAGGTTGCCATCCGCGATGCCCTGCTGCCCAAACTGATCTCCGGGGAGATACGGGTAAAGTATGCGGAACGGCTTTTAAAATGTAGGGGCGAATCATGATTCGCCCGGAACAAATGAGAAACAATCCGTACGGGCACGGCATGCCGTGCCCCAACCGCCGCAGCATCCGCCTGAAGGGATACGATTATTCCCAGGCCGGGGCATATTTTGTGACCGTTTGCACGCAGGATCGGACGTGTCTGTTCGGGGATGTGGCGGATGGGGAAATGCGGTTGAATGATGCGGGGGGAATTGCGCGGCAATGTTGGTTTGACATCCCGGCGCATTTCCCCAATGCGTCATTGGATGAATTCATCGTGATGCCCAACCATGTTCACGGAATCATCGTTGTGGATGGTAGGGGCACGGCATGCCGTGCCCCTACGGAACAATTCGGTCGCCCCGTCACCGGTTCGATTCCAACCATCATTCGTTCGTTCAAATCGGCCGTCACCAAACAAATCAAC
>JANDJJ010000121.1 GCA_024330945.1 Nitrospira sp.
CACCATTTGACCCCATCGAAACGTACTGTGAAGCGAACGTCGAAACCGGAGCACACCTCGCCGTGACGGAACTGGTCATCCCTCGCGCTATCCTCGAGGACATGGTCGCCCACGCGAAGGAGCTCGCGCCTCACGAATGTTGTGGGCTCCTAGCCGGAACCAATGGCGTGGTCAGCCGAGCCTACCGCATCACGAACATCGTCGCCATGGAGGGAGCACAGCATCTCTCTTCGTTTGATACAGCCAAAGCCGCTCATTTGGAACGGCTCACGCCGGCCGAACGGGCGGAAATCGCGTTCGTCATGGACATGCAGGATTTCTCCGCCGCCAAGAAAGACATGCGTCAGCACGGACTCGATCTGCTGGTCGTCTATCATTCACACCCGCACGATCCTGCCCGTCCCTCCGTGACCGATATCAAGATCGCCACCGATTACGAAGAGATTTGGCCAAAGATCAACCTGCCCGTTCCTTCCTATCTTTTGATTTCCCTCATGAACGCCGAGCCGGACGTCAGAAACTATTGGATCAAATCAGGGCTGGTGTCTCCCGCTCCCTTCACAATCAAGTAACCTCGGTTTTTGCGGTTTTCTTCTCCGCCACCGAATGCGATAATGGCGGCGCCGCGTGTCACAGTAATCGCTCACGATGAGAAGTCGGATGCGGACGGTTTTTTTCCTCCTTTTTTTCGGCGCACTCTTGACCGGTCCCGTCTTTGCCGTCGAAAAAAGTTACTATAGCCCCGTCATTCATATCGACGTGGAGAATCACCGCATTTTGATTTCGCAACTCGGAGGCGTGTTCTACATCGACGTCCCCGAGGCCGCGCGGCCTCATATGGAGAAACTGCCGATTTCCGGACTGGTGGATTTCGTGGTTGAAATACAAGGCGAGAACGAAATGCCGGTGCTCAAATCATGGAAGGTCAAGTCCGGCGAATCGACCTGCATGCACTTTAACGGAAAAGAGTGCAGAGACCAATGACGTCACGGCTGAGGCTACTCTCCACTGCCGGCCATATCGTCGATGAGCGGGCGGTTGATGTCGGTGCAGCCGGGACAGATCCGGTCCAACAGCTCTTCAAAGTCCGCGACGAAGTTTTTTGCGTCCGTCAGCCCTTCGCCGACCACCTGCACGTAACAGGTCTCGCAGAGCATCATGAGGCCTCGCGAAACCCCGATCGTTTTTCTCCCCGCGCTGCCCGTCATGCCGCTAGACCGATCCCTTCTGAAGCGCCGTGAAAAAGTCTTCTCGTTCGAGATCGATCCCGCAACGCGGGCACTCGTAAGGCCGATCTTCGTCCGGGAGGCTCAACGGTGTGCGATCGACACGTCCATAACACACGTGATAGAAGCGGCCCCTTGCGTGCTCGTCGTCAAGAGGATCGCTTTCATAAATCAGCACCATGACCTCTTCCTTCCCGTCTAGGGGCATGAGTATAACGATCTCCTCTTCACCGCGGCAACCACTGGGACGGTGTAGACCTTATACCTGGAACTGCGCCTCGTACAAACCGGCATAAACCCCGCCTCGACTCAGCAACTCGTCGTGCCGACCGTCCTCGACCAATCGACCGCCGTCGATCACAAGAATTCGATCGACGTCGTGAAGCGTGGACAACCGATGGGCGATGATGAACGTGGTGCGTCCTTGGGTCAGTTCGGTCAAAGCTTCGCGGATTTGCACTTCCGTTTCCGTATCGATATTGGACGTCGCTTCATCGAAGATGACGATGGGCGGATCTTTTAAGAGGACCCGCGCGATGGAGACCCGTTGTTTTTGACCCACCGACAGTTTGACGCCCCGTTCTCCGATCCATGTGTCGTATCCTTCGGGCAGTTTCATGATGAAGTCATGTGCCCGCGCGGCTTTGGCGGCGTTCTGCAGACGATTCTGATCGGCCTCAAGATCTCCATAGAGCAGATTCTCCCGCACCGTTCCATTGAACAAGAACGGCTCCTGCTGGACAAACCCGATCTGCCGCCGGAGGTACAAGACCGGCAGATCGCGAATGTCCAGACCGTCGATCATGATCGATCCGCCCTTGACGTCGTACAACCGCATCAACAGTTTGAGAATCGTGCTCTTCCCCGCTCCGCTTGGCCCCACCAGCGCCACCCGCTCCCCGGCGGCGACCGAGAGTGACAGATCGTTCAGCACTGGAGCATCGGCACGATAATGAAACAGGACGGACTCAAAGCGAACGTCGCCGCGCACGCGACGCGCGGGAGCTTGGACACCGGGACGATCCGCCACCTCCGGCACGGCATCCAGCGCCTCAAAGACCCGCTCGCTCGCGGCCAGCGCATGTTGCAACATATGGTTGACCGAATGAATCTGATTGATCGGCACGTAAAACAGTGCGAGATAGGACAGAAACATCACCAATTCTCCGATCGTCAGACGGCCATCCATGACTTCGCCGGCCCCGTACCAGAGAATGAGCACCGTGCCCAGCGAGCCCAGAAAAATCATCCCCGGAGAATAGACCGACCACAGCACCATGGCTTTCAGATTGGCATCGCTATAGGCTTTGCTCAACCGGTCGAATCGGCGCTGCTCATAGTCCTGCCGCATAAATCCCATGGTCTCCCGGATTCCCGACAAAGCGTCCTGCAAATAGGCGCTCAGGTCAGCGGCCTGTTTTCTGATCTGCCGGTAATAGCCGTGCACTTTCGAGGTAAACCACCCGGCCGAAAGCACCAAAAGAGGAATCGGCGCCAGGGCCAATACCGCCAGCTTCCAATTCAGCGTGAACAGCATGATCGTAATGCCGATCAAGGTCAGCGCGGCGGTGATCGCGCCCTCGATCCCGTCAATGAAAATTCGCTCCATGTGCTCAGTGTCGTTGATCACACGAGACATGATCTCGCCCGTGGACCGATTCTCGAAATAACTCAGCGACAGCCGCTGCAGCGCCGCAAAGACGTGGCTGCGCAACCCGTGCACCACCGTCTGCTCCAATCGATTGTTCAGCCTGATGCGGAGGGATGCAAAGAGCGTTTTCAGAAGATAGGCGCCGATCAGCAAGGCTAGCGCCGCAGGGAGCAGCTTCATCCGCTGGGCCTGGATCACGTCATCAATAATGACCTTGATCGCCCAGGGAGGCACCAACTCCATGGCCGTGGCGCAAACGGCGCAGAGCAAAGTCGCCCCCGCCAACGTGCGGTGCGGCCGAAGATAGTCCAGCACTCGAACGAGAGAATTCACGACCGGTTCAAGAAGGAGGAATCACACCACACTGGCCGGTTGCTTCTGCCAGTATTGCTGAAATTCTTCGAGCTGAGTCAGGGAGGACAGATCCGTCATCCGATCCAGAAACACCTTGCCGATCAAATGATCCAACTCATGTTGAATGCAGACGGCAAAAAGCCCCGTCGCCTCGAAATCAAGCGGTTTTCCCTTTCGATCCAACGCCTTCACCCGCACCAGAGACGGTCGCGTCACCTTGCCTCTCAAGCCGTCGATGCTGAGGCACCCCTCCCAATTTTCCACTTGGTCCGGCCCGTAATACACGATCGACGGATTGATGAGCACCGTCTCGGGGAACCCGTCTTCCCCTTTGCAGCCCATCACGACCAACTGAATCGACCGAAAGACCTGCGGCGCGGCCAAGCCGATTCCCGGTTCCTCGTACATCGTTTCGAACATGTCGTCGATCAGCCGCTGGACCTCGCGCGACTTAATCTCCCTGGGGTCGACGGGAGCGGCGATTTTTCTCAGAATCGGATTGCCCAGCTTCGCGATTTTCAGCATACCGTTTCGTCGTTACGACTCGGAAGGTTGCGGGTTGCCATCGAGCTTATTCGATCATTCCTAACACAGGTCTCTTTCGCCCTGCAACTGCAGGCCGACGGGGCTATGATCGGCGCCTGGGTCGCTGGGGTTCCAGGAACTCAAACGCTTCCTTGTTCGCCTCCCACCAGTCGATCCACTCGCTCGCCCACGCCGCTCGATCCTGTTTCGAGGAGGTATCCCAGTCATGAAACTCGGTCTCATGGCGGGTCAAAATCCACAGCGACTGCACGGCCGACAGGGCGACGAACCGTTCCTCGTCGGTCACCAGATCGATCAAGAGAGGAACGACCGACTTATGCCGTACGTACCGCCCCTCAAACGCGGCGGCCTTGCGGACCGACGGATTCAGGTCTTTGGCCATCGCCTCGATCGCCTCGACCGCCTGCGACGGGTCGAGACGAACGGCGACCTTCAAGGCATGGGTCCGAACACGCGGCATTTCCTCCGACCGCCTCGCCACCTCGACGAGCGCCGGCACTGCGGACACGCCTTTGATCATGGAGATGGTTTCGATGGCATTGTAGCGAATCCTGGGGCTCGGCATCGAGAGCGCCTTGATCAAGACCGGCACCGACGGCTCTCCCAGGTGCACGAACTCGCCCATGGCCCAGAATTCCTGCTTGCCTTCCAACAACGGCAGCAACGCCTCCGCCCGTTCGAGTTCCTCCGGACTGAGCGGTTCGGTGTTGGGAGGGATCGACATAGCCGGCGCATCCTGGCCGGCCGGAGGGGCCTCATAGGGCATTTGCGCAAGCCAAACCTGCCCCGACCAGGCATGGAGATCAGTTTCCCCTCCCAACAAACCCAGTAACAAAAGAAGCGTGAATGGGCATCCCGGACGAATCTTCATGTTCAACTCGTCTTTCATTAGCGCACCGACCCACTTATGGAAAATCTTCCCAAACGCCAACAAATTCATTGAAAAGCAGACTTTATCGAATTTTACCGAACTGCCGGATCAACTGAAATCCCGTCAATGAACCGTTTGCCTCAGCCGTTCAGCTCCCCCTTGGAAACGGCTTCGCGCAGGTGCTTTCTGACCCGAACTCGCTCATGGTGTTTACGGAGCAATTGGCGGCGAATGACGTCCCGATCCTCCGCGACGATCCGCACCAGACGATCCACATCCTCGGCATGGTCCCGCACCAACTCGGACAACCGTTGGAGCTGCCCCTCGAGGCGATCCAAACGCCAAGCCACATCGTCCATGAAGCCGGCCGGTCGAAGAGAAGGTTTTCCTCCGGATCGATGGGTCTGTTGGAGAGCCTCCACCAGTACATCTCGCTTCATAGTCGCTCCTTTTTTCAACGTGCCTCCGCAACAGTCGTGCGGCAGGAGCCAGTATCGTCCGAGGCCGCCGGTAAGTCAACGATTCCCCTTTCTTTCTATTTCCTGACGGTCCTGTTAAAATTTCGCTCGATGATGAAGAAAATCTTCACGATGATCCTCGCCGGAGGCAAGGGGGAGCGGCTCTATCCTTTGACGGAACAACGGGCCAAGCCGGCCGTCCCGTTCGGGGGAAAGTATCGGATCATCGATTTCACCTTGAGCAATTGCCTGAACTCGGGGCTCCGTAAAATCGTCGTCCTGATTCAGTACAAGTCGCACTCGCTCGATCGGCACATCCGAATGGGCTGGAACGTGTTGAACGCCGAATTAGGGGAATATATCGCCTCGGTGCCGCCCCAACAGCGCATCAGCGAGGATTGGTACAAAGGTACCGCGGACGCCGTCTATCAAAACCTCTTTCTGATCGACGCCGAAAACCCCGAATTCATCCTCGTGCTCGCCGGGGACCATATCTACAAGATGAATTATGCCGAGATGTACTACTGGCTCATCGCCAAACAGGCCGACGCCGTCGTCGGCGCGATCGACATTCCTATTCAAGACGCGTCCCGCTTCGGCGTCATCTCGGTGGATGAAGACTATCGCATCATCCGCTTCGACGAGAAGCCGGCACAACCGACCCCCCTACCGGACAATCCCACCCATGCGTTCGCGTCCATGGGCATTTATCTGTTCAGAACGAAGGCCATCCGCGAACACCTCATTGGGGACGCCCGAGAAGAGGGCGCCCATGATTTCGGCAGGAACATCATCCCGCGAATGATCGAAAAGCACCGCGTGTACGCCTTTAAGTTCCAGGACGCCAACAAAAAAGCCATCCAGTATTGGCGAGATATCGGAACCATCGACGCCTATTGGGAGGCGAACATGGACCTGGTCTCTGTGGATCCACAATTCAACCTCTATGATCCGGAATGGCCGATCCGCACGTATCAAGGTCAATTTCCCCCGGCCAAATTCGTGTTCGCCCAAGATTTTCAAGGAGGACGGATGGGAGTCGCCCTGGATTCCATCGTCAGCGGCGGGTGCATCATTTCCGGAGCACGGGTACAAAATTCGATTCTTTCACCCAACGTCCGGGTGCAAGACCACGCCGACGTGCGCGAATCCATTCTCATGGACAATGTGCGGATCGGCCCCCACAGCCGCATCAAACGGGCGATCATCGACAAATACGTCATCATCCCGCCCCGTACGGAAATCGGCTACGATCGCGAGACCGACGCCAAGCGATTCAAAGTGACCAACTCCGGAATCGTCGTGATTTCAAAGGGAAGTGACCTGCATGCCGCCATCGATTCATCCGGTTGACCTGATCGCTGCCCTGCGCCAGAAACACCTGACCCCCGCCATCGTTTTTCTGACGTCGCGTCGCGCTTGCGATGAGGCGATGGAGTCCTTCGACCACGCCGACATCGTCCTCCCTCCCGTTCGTCAAGAGGCCATCGACGCCGTGCTCCAGCAGGTGATCGCGCAATACCCGAGCGTCGCGAACCATCCGTTGATTCCCACCGTGCGACGGATCGGCGTCGCGGCGCATCACGCGGGGCATCTGCCGTCTTGGAAAATCGCCGTCGAGGAACTGATGCGGCAAGGCTGC
>JANDJJ010000122.1 GCA_024330945.1 Nitrospira sp.
TAGGGGGCATCATCCTGCGCATCAGCAGCCTCGGCCTGTGCCAACAGCCGCGCAACTTCCGTCGTGAGCCGAGCCTCTTCCTTCACCATCCGTCCATCACTCATCGCCTTGTGCTTCGAGGCCTTCGCCTTGACCGTGGGGCCATCCAGCGCGATATGTCCCAGCTTCACCAAGCCGGCCCGCCGGCAGAGTTGCAGGACCTGCACGAACAGCTCGGCCAGCGCCGGCAGATGCTGCCTCCGAACGTCACGGAGGGGCCGGAAATCCGGCCGCTGATTCGCCGCCAGGACGCGAAAGGCCACATCCTCTTCCAGCTTCCGCGCAATCTGCCGCGAGGCCGAAATCCCCACGGCGTAGGCATACAGCAACACCTTGACCAGCAGCTGCGGATGATACGGCGCCGTGCCGCGCGTCACCCCGCCATAGGTCGCGAGAATAGGCTTGAGGTTTCATTCGTCCACCAGATCCGCCAGGAAGTACGCCAGGTGGTCCTCCGGCAACCAGTCGCGCGACGGCGGCAACAGCCACAGCGCCTCGGGGTCATAGGGACGAACGGTGCGCATCGTCATCGCAAGTCATCCTCACTGGCAACTACGTAGAAGTACTCCTATA
Organism: Nitrospira sp.; assembly: GCA_024330945.1. Lineage (GTDB taxonomy): Bacteria > Nitrospirota > Nitrospiria > Nitrospirales > Nitrospiraceae > Nitrospira_D. Next base: position 613 of record JANDJJ010000122.1, read on the forward strand.
CGAATCAGAGGCGACGTGCAAGTGCTTGAGGGCTAATGTCGGACAGGCTCCTAGGTCCTATCGTGATAAACGACACGCCCATTTTCCTGAGCCCAGTCCTCGGAGAATCCGACGTGAGAAATAGCGTTCCTGCTTTGATCCAGTTGTCGATTCGTTTCTTCAACGACGACCCTCGGTTCCAATTCGTAAATAACCTTGCACTTCGTTTGGTTCGCTTCATAAAAGACAGCGAAATACACCTTGCGATTACGAGTGATACGACTTAACGACTCAGCACGCTTGTCCGCAGGCTCCTTGAACATGCGATCAAGCTGGCCGGTTCCGCCTTCTTTGCAAGAGAGATATTCATATTTTCTCGCCTGGTTTCCCCGGGGCATGAGCGTCTGAATGAATGAGTTCGTGCCCGAGGATGTCGGCGATAATCATCTCCTTCACCAGCCCCGGCTGGAGTAAGTTGTTGATCCCGATAGACCTCGCCAGTTCTGCCGCCTTCAGCACCAACTCTATGATCTTGCGATAGACTTCTCTTGCCATGTCTGGAACAGTCTCCCTGCCAAGTCGTCATCGAGCTCGCGAAGCCTTTTCTGTGCTAACTCGAAGAACCAATCATCCCGCTCAATCCCGATGAAATGCCTACCCAATCGCCTGCACACAACAGGGCAGGTGCCTACTCCCGAAAAGGGGTCCAAGACACGATCGCCCTCTCGGGAGCTGGCTCTTACCAGTCTTTCTATCAGTTGCTCAGGCTTCTGAATCGTGTTGAGCGCGTCGCGGTTTACAAGTTCCTTTGACTTATAGGTGAGCTGCTTGATGTCTCCCCAGACATCTCCGGGATTCTTGCCGTTGCTATTGAACCTAGTCTTGGCATACTTTCCATTCGCGACGGAGGGAACGCGCTCGCAGCGAAGACGGTGCTCTAGTTCGACAAGTTGTGGAACGCGAATCGCATTGAGGTCAAAGGTCTTGGGTTTGTCACCTTTGATGAAGTAGCAGATAATGTCGTAGTTGTTGGTGTAGTTAATACGACCTTGGGCGAGCCGGCTTGGTTGATACCACACTATTTTTGATCGCAGATTAAGAAAGGGACGATAGTCAATGAAGTCAATACAGTCTGGCTTGCCGAAAAGGTAGAGCGCACCACCGTCTCTCAATTTGGCGGCAAAAATACTGATGAGCTTGAGGTTGAACTCCTGAATGTTGCTGATTCGATCCCATTTGTTAGCGGTGACTCCGTAGGGGCCATCGCAGACGACCAGATCGATGCTCCCGTCATCTATCTGGGGGAGCATCTCGAACGTATCTGCGTGATAAATTCGATCAAGTTCAAGCATTTTGTGTCGTATTTCCTATTAGGCTAACGCCCGGCTCAGGGGCGCGCAGCGCCCTCCGCTGCAACTGCCGGCTAGGCGGTTGCCACAATGCTTGTCATCTTCTCCATTACTTCCGCATTGTCCGGGAAATCATGTCTGCTAGCCGGCCCTTGGTTACGTTTTCCGGGTACTTGATGCCCAATTCATCGGCGAAACTCTTTTGCCGCTCGGTCGCTGGATCATTTCTCCACCCGTCTTTTGCTCGACGCGAGCCACCGAAGTGCCAGCTAAGCGGACCAAACCATATCTTGCTAAAAGAGCGACCTTTTCCGAACAAGGGTACTGAGAGACCGGTCCCGAAACGCCAGAGACTCAACCGGGTCCCTGGTGCGACCGAACGTAAACGGACCCATGCGCCATCTGAAGCCCATTGCCTACTTGTCACCTAACTGATGTTTGGACAGACTGTATAAACGATTTATAGATTGTTAACCCGACTTCTTACCCTGTCGCTGCCTTTGTTCAACCCGCGTATCTCTTTCTGATGGCGGCGCTGACATCCTTGCGGCCGAGCAGTTCTTGGATGGTTCGAACATCATAGCCGCTTTCGATGAGATGCGTGGTAAAGGCATGCCGGAAGGTGTAGCACGCGGCCCGCTCTTTGGCACGCCGGCGACGCCTTGCCACCGTCTTGATCTTCGCCACATGATCGGGGGAATACGGGAGCTGCACGATCAGCCGTCCATCCTCTCCCGCTCTGATCCGAATCGGATCAGTTGGCATCGTCAAGTCTTTATCCCTCACAATATCCATGAGGAACCAGAATCAACCGGGTGCATTGTTATCCGATTCCTTGGCTCCGCCAAGTTCTTCCTGGACGAGTCTGCATTCCTTACATCCTCCTCCGGCCATCGGCCTTCAGCGAGGCGGACCGGCATCGTTTTGACTCGCACGTTTCCTTCTCCTTGACGCTGGGTCGAATCCTATGATTAGGTCTCTCGTCACGAGCGCCATGGTGATTCGACGACCTCTTCGGCTCACTCGACTTGCAGCACTCCTGCTTGTTCTTCTCTGTCTCGGCTGTCAGAAAGACAGCGAGTCCATCGTGTCGATTGCCCTGCATCCCCAGAATCCCGCCATCCTCTACGTCGCCACCAACGACGCGGTCTACAAGTCGCGCGATGGGGGAGCCACGTGGGAACGGTTTACGAGTTTCAGTGCGCGGCGCGTGACGACGCTGGCGATCGATCCGCTCTTGCCCGCCACCGTCTATGCGGGCACGATGGGCGACGCGGTGTACAAGAGTCCGGACGGCGGGCAACGGTGGATCCCGCACAATGTGGGGCTGAAAGAACATGTGTCATTCGTCAATCAATTCGTCTTCCATCCGGCGCTCACGGAAAACATCTATGCGGCGACCACGGTCGGCGTGTTCTACACGAAGGACGCCGGGCGGGCATGGGAGGAACGGATGAACGGCATGAAGGAAGTCCACATCGTGACATCGCTGGCGATCAACCCCAAGGAACCGGCGGTGTTGTACGCCGGCACTACGGGAGGGATCTATCGATCGGATGACGGCGGGATGAATTGGAGAAAGGTCAACAACGGGTTGATTCCGGAGACGGAACTGATGGGTGCCATGGCGCTGGGCGTCAATGCCATTGAAATCGACCGGACGAATCCCAACGTCGTGTACGCGGGGACGACCAAAGGCCTCTTTCGCACCGTGGACAAGGGCGAACGGTGGGAACGAATCGGCGAAACCTTGCCGGATCCATTTGTCTGTTGCCTTGTGCTGCACCCAGCCGATCCGGCGGTGTTGTATCTCGGCGGTCCGGCGGGAGTATGGAAGAGCTCGGATGGAGGGCACGCCTGGCAGGCAGTCAATCAGGGACTCGCGACGCTCAATATCAGAGCCTTGGCCATGGCGCCGACGAATGCACGAACGCTTTACGTCGGAACGAACGGCAGCGGTCTCTATCGGTCCACTGATACCGGTGTGACCTGGGCGCCAGTTCCCCTCAGAGCAGCGGCGAAACAACCATGAGCTCCGTGCCCGATCCCATTCAGTCTCTTGCGGAAGAATTCCGACGCCATCTCGATACGTTCTACGGCCGTCTCAAGCTGGCTCCGCCCTACGACAGTGTCGAGAAAGCGGTCCGGGTCCTGGTAGCCGCCGTCCGAGCGTTGCCTGAGGAGGAACGGGGTCGTGTTCTCGTCGATCCCGTCGCGCGGTGGGAACTATTTCGGCAGGCTTTCGAACGGTCGGGTCTTGCTAAGAAACATCGCGGCATCATCGCCGGCTTGGCACGCAACCGGGCTTCCTTGGATTTGCCGGCCGACCATGATCACTTTTTGAATCTGTTTGTCTGACGGGGAACAGGTCACGCGCGAGCGGAGTCCTCAAGGACTTCTCGCAACTCCTCATACACTTTCATCAGGCGGTCGTTTTCCAATCGATAGGAGAGGATCACCGTGACGATTCCCGTGAGGAGGACGAGCGCGGCTCCGGCGACAAGCCCGATTCCCAGAAACGTGCTTTGCAGGGAAGAGAACCCACCGTCGCGCGCGTATGTTGCGATGAACACCAGCGTTCCGATCGCCACCACGGCGAACCAAAGCAGTGTGATCAGCGCGGATGACCAGGGGATGCGCTTGACGCACAGCGCCGTCAGGCTTCGGTCGTCGATGAAGAGGTGGACAAGGCCTTTGACGGGCCAAGCCGTGCGGAATCCCATTGAAAACAAGCGATATTGCGGGCGTATCGCGATGGCGGATAGTTCGGGATAGAACCGGGCGACTCCGTGGGGCAGTCGCAGCAGACCATCGGCGTCGAAATGATCGCGCACGGTGTTCAACGTGCGCATCGTCCATTGATCTCGGCTTCGGGCGACACTGCATCCGTAACGGATGGCGTCGGGGGTCAGGCGGACGAAGTACAGCCAGTCTCCCAGGATCAACCCGACAAGCAGGACGCTGGCGAACAGGCCGGCGATGACCATGACTCGTACCTATCCCACAGCCGTTGTCGGCGAATCAAGGTGCCGACGGCGGCGGGAACGACGATGGCCGTTGCCTGATGATCATCGTCATGATCGTCGTCGATCCGATGGGGATGGCGAAGAAGTTTATTGACTCGGTCGGGCGACTTGGCTAGAGTAGGCCCCGTTTGCGTTTTGGGCGGGTCTCTCGCGTCTCGGTTTCCCGCCTTGAGGGTTTCCTCCACACATCGACAGCAGCTTCAGTCTCCTTGCGTCGCCCGGTAGATGAGCACACGTCGTGCCGAGGCTTGGAGGGAATGATGGATCGTGACAAGATCGAACGGGTCTATACGACCTACGCCGGGTTCTATGACCACGTGTTTGGGAAGGTCTTTCAGGAGGGACGGGAATCCGCCATCCGCAACCTCAACGTGCAGCCCGGTGAGACGGTGCTGGAGGTCGGCGTGGGGACCGGTATCGCGCTCCCGATGTATCCCAGCCACTGTCGCATCGTGGGTATCGATCTGTCCGAGGGCATGTTGGCCAAGGCCAAAGAACGGGCCGAGGCCCTTGGGCTTTCGCACGTTCAGCTCTACCGGATGGACGCCGGAGCCATGGAGTTCGCGGACGACAGTTTCGATACGGTTGTGGCGGCGTACGTCGTGACGGCGGTGCCCGACTATCGGAAGGTCGTCAATGAAATGATTCGCGTCTGCCGACCCGGAGGCCGCATTGTCATGCTGAATCATTTCAGCAACGGGAACAAGGTCATCAACGCGATCGAGCGGGTCTTGTCGCCCTTAACCAAACACTTGGGATGGAGGACCGACCTCTCGCTGAACACCGTCTTGGAAGGAACGTCGCTCCTGGTCGCCCGCAAACAAAAGGTCAATCCGCTCCGCCTGTGGGCCTTGGTCGAATGTGTTAACGGCAAGGACGGATGTCGGCAGGCGGGCCGTCCAGCCTCCGACCAATATGGCGCCTCAGGATGCTCGAACGGCGGCGGGACGGCGAACTATTCGAACGGCAATGGCCGTTATTCCCACGAAGCGGCTCTCTAACGCGGTTTTTCTAGATCGATCTCGCCCGGCTGATCTTTGTAATCCAGCTTTCCCATTCATGGCTTGGGATGATCGTCGTGCCGACGAGACAGGTCCCTTCGAAATTCCTCGTGATATGGCAGGCGAGGATTTCCACGATGCGGCGCACCTGACGGTCTTGCGAGCCAAGGGCCTGCAGCATTAGTCCAAAGCCGTCTCCCGCGGGCGGCTTGTACATCATCACTCGCACCTTGCTTGCTTCTGGAGCCGTCGGGCGATCGGTGGGAATCAAATCTCCCTCCCATGTAATCATCGGCGCAATGGCCGGCGTAATCGTCGGATTAACGGTGGCATCCCGCTTGGTTGGCGTCCAAAAGCAAGGGAGACCCGCTTCGTCGAGTTGATCCAACAGCCATTGGACGGTGGGACCGTCGGTTGTTTGCCCTTGGAACGTCCACCGTGCCAAGTCGGCAAAGGGGGTGGGAGCGGCGATGGGAGCGGAGACCTCTTGAAAGTGCGCTTCGTCGCAGACGATGTAGAGTTCTCCCTGCGGGTCGAACCAGAAGCGCAGCCGTCCCGCGCCGTACTCCGCCTGGATGACATCGAGTGACGAGCAGTCCGCACCTTCCTGCTCCAGCAACGAAAAATCCGTCACGCCGGTCATCGTGAGCTTGGCGATGCGAATCGACCCGTGCACCTGGTAGCGGATGGTGACCGAGACCG
>JANDJJ010000123.1 GCA_024330945.1 Nitrospira sp.
TGTTTGCCGGAGGAGAAAGCGGAGCCGATTGTTCGCCCGTTAACTTTTTGTGCAGATATTTCCTGCTGATCGTCGTCACGATAAACGCCAGACCGATCGCGACAGGCACGAAGATAGCCGACGCCAGATCGTGATGGGCGAGCCAACCGATTTCCGATAGACCCTTGAAAACGTAACCGGCGAGACCGGACAAGTAATACGCGATGACGATGACCGAGAGGCCTTCGACGGTGTGCTGGAGTAGCACCTGGCTTTTCGTCGTCTTGTCCACACTCTGCAGCAACGTCAGGTTCTGCGCTTCGACGAGAAGATCGACACGGGTGCGGATGATCGAAATGATGCCTTCGAATCCGCTCCGCAGGGTATCGATCCGTTTCAGCAACTGCTGGTACCCCTCCGCCACGCCGGTGATTCCGCTCAACACGTAATCCGAGAGGGGCCGGTAAGACTCGATCGGTTTTTCCATCAACGAGGCCAGCGTGGCGTGCACGATCTTGTCGTAGGGGGCCGCGGCGGACAGTTCAAAATGTAACCTGCCGGCCATGCGATTCGTCTTCAGCAGGTCCTGCGTCAGGCTGTTCAACCACCGCTGGAGCGTCCGCGAATCGGCGTGGCCGATGTGGTCGGTGATGATCTCGCGCTGTTTGAGATGAACCTGTTCGAATTTGTAGACCTGGTCGATGGCGGCGGAGAAGAGCGGCTTCTGCATCAGCAACAAATGATAGTACGTTTCAATCCGCACAATGCCGTCCACGACGTCTTTAAGATGCGCCGTCGTGGGCTGCGCCGATGCGACCGTGATCCAGTACCGTTCTCTGCCGTGATCATCCGGCGTAAAGCTCGCGAATACACTGGTGGGCTCGTTCAGAATCCGACTGCCGTACAACATCGGGCCGGGAAGCAGTGTGCGCAAGGACTCGCGCGACGGCGGCGCCTCCGGCGTCAGCACGATGTCCAGGCGGCAGACCGCCGTCCCCAAGAGGGTATCCGGGAATCGATAGCCCGGAAAGGTCAGGGGACCGAAGGCGACGTCGCCCCGATCCGGCGGAGGAAGGTGCCACGACTGGTACTTGTAATACTCGGTGTGCGCCTGCCATAGGACGATGAGTCGATCGCCGTCACGGGTCTCTTTGACTCCGTAGCCGAACGTATCCCGCAGCACCACCGTCTCAGGCGGAATCTCCAGCGTCTCCAGCAACAATTGGAATTCTTTTCGACTGGCCGCACGCTGACCCGGTGGGTCTGCCATGCGAAACGCCTGGTAATGCACATGCGCGGGCGCCCTCAGCCGATCGGCCAGAGGCATTTGAGGTCGTTCGTGCAACGTTCGCAGTAACGTGTCGGCTCCCGACTTCGGCGGCGACTGATGAGTCACGTTCATTCCCGCTCCTTTCCGAATCGTCACGCCCTATAACCCCGGTCGTTTTTCCGCAGTGAGGCGCACGGTGAAAAAACGTCCCTCCCTCACGACGCCCAACTGCAACTCCTGTCCCGCTTCGACCCGACACAATCGTCTGGCGTCACGTTCGGTCTTGACCGTCGATAACGGGACTCCGTTACAGGCCGTCACGTGATCGCCGACCTTGAGGCCGGCTTTGTCTCCAGGCAGACCGATCCGCAGTTCCGTCACCAGATAGTACCGTTCCCCGGAATCTCTTCGGAGTTGCCAACTCACCCCGATGCGGCCGGATCCCAACAAATCTGCCTGGACGCCGAACATGGTGAGGATGCGGTTGACGATCAACCGAGCGGCCTGTTCCGGATTGTCGCTCGTTGGGTCGGTCAGATGTCCTTGCCCGCTGAAGAGGAGGCGTCCCGTTTCCACGTCGATCATCCGCAACGACAGAGAAACACTGCTCGTCCGCTCTTGCTGCCGTCGTTCCCATTGCTGCACTTCTCCCACGACAATGGCATCCGCGCCGACCAGTTGACCGACCCGCAGGGCATCGGCGTCACCGCCGTGGGTCAATTGAATCACTTGTTCCCGTAACACGTCGTCCAACTGCGCCCGTTCGACGACGCTCAGCCCAAGGTCCAATATCAGAGTCGTCACCATGCCCGCAATTCGAGACCCGGTTCCCGGCATACCCACGGCGTCCTCAAACGGCATGACCGCCATCGTCCGATACCGTTCGATCGCGCCGGCGTCGATGGGTCCTCTTCCCGACACAACCGGCTCAAGCCCCTGCTCCGAGACCGATCCGGCTGCGCAGGCTCGGCGTTTCTGCATGATAGTCGACGGTTGTCCCCAAGCGCACAGTTCGTTGTCGATGAACACCACGTGATAAGGGGATTCGTGTTGGTCGGAGACGAGATTGGTGAAGGGATAGAACACGCAGCCCCCGATCCACATCGAAAGCGGACAATAGGCGAGTTCGTACAACCACTGTCGCCTGGCCGTCAGCGAGTATTCCCAGATCACCATTCGGCCGTCGTCTCGAAAGACGCGATCCGGATGGCCGATCCGTTCAAGCACCTGCGGCTTCGTCATGGGAACCGTCAGTCGATCCAATTTCGCTTCGGACTTGAAAACGGTGTAGCCCACTCCACAACCGCTCATCATGATCGTCAGCGCGAACGTCATCGTCAGATTCGCCACCTCGCGCGCCGGAACCACTGTCTGACGACTGAACGACATGTCGCGAGCCTATCATCGCGGCGGACGTGCTGCAACGACGATCTCGCCCTCGTTCACCCAACGAGCAAAAGACGCAATGAACTTTCGCGTTGCGTTCGCGTAACTCGGCGAACCCGTCGAGTCTTCACTAGTTGCAGGAGGGATCGAACGGCATGTCCGCATAGGGGCGATAGGCTTCGCCCAAGGTGAGCATCAATTCCCGCCATACGGAAGACGGGTCCGTTTCAAACACCCACTTGGGATCGGCGGGCATCAGAATCCACGATCCTGTTTTCATCTCTCCCTCGAGTTGCCCGGGTCCCCACCCAGAATAGCCCAGGTATGCGCGAAAGGCCTCCCGCCCATTGGCGTTCGTCAGAATGCGTTCCACCAGTTGAAGATCGCCGCCAAGACAGACTCCGTCGAACACGTAATGAGCGTTTTCCGGAACCGAGTCTCCCCGATACAACAGCATGATCTGATTCGGTTGCACGGGACCTCCCGCATAAAGCGCGTGCTGTGACCCCTCGATCACGGGAATCTGCGGAAGCGCCTCGGAGATGGACATCGCGGTGGGGCGATTCACGATGACGCCGAGCGCTCCCTCGGCCCCATGCTCACACAGCAACACGACGGCTTGGCGGAAATTGGGATCTCGCAAACCGGGCGCCGCCACCAGGAACATGCCTTTGCGAAGCTGTAAATCCATGAAGTAATCCTACCGCGCCCATCGGCGTCAGGCAAGCAGAACGCCGGACCGACCGTGGAAGCGTTGCACCGATTACTCGTGATACAGAGAAGTGCGGCGGTCCTGAAGCAGATCGTTGTACGGAGTCACCCGTTTGTTTCGGGCTTCCGCCGGATCGATCTCGACGACGGCAAGGTCTTCTCGATCGCGCGGCGCTCGGTACCGGATGATCCCGTTGGGCGCGACGATTTCACTGTGACCGATGTAGGTCAGCCGATCTTTTCCGCCACGGGCCTCGCTGCCGATCCGATTACAGGTAATGGCGAACACCCGATTCTCCAGACATCGCACCGGCATGGAGTCCGGGCAATTCGGCAACACGAGGTTGGAAGGATGACAAATGATATCCGCTCCCTGAAGGGCCAAAGAGCGGGCGGCTTCCGGATAATACCAATCGAAGCAAATCATGACACCAATTCTCGCCGGCCCGATGTCCCATACCTTGAATCCCGAATCGCCGGGCGTGAAAAAGAGCGTCTCCTCGAAAAACAGATGGGTCTTGCGATAACAACCGAGGAACCCGGAGGGGCCCACGACGACGGCCGAGTTATAATAGCGGCCCCCTGCCTTTTCCGGAAGCCCGGCGACAATGTGCATCGCGCCCCGCTTGGCGATCTCCGACAATCGTCTGACGGTCTGACCATCGGGAACCGGTTCCGCGAGCCGCTCGACCTCTTCTTGCGAAACAAACTGGTATCCCGACGCAAAGAGCTCAGGCAACACGATCAGATCCGCTTCCACCCGATCCAATTTCGCCGCCACGGTATCGAGATTGGTCGTGATCTCGCCGAATACCGGATCAAACTGAAGAAACCCGACTTTCATTCATTCCCTCCATAAACAAAAACGGACAGGGCCACTCCGGTCCTGTCCGTTTCGTCATTCTCACATCGGCCGTGGAGACAGCCGTTTCTTTCTTCTTGCTCTGACCCCTTACTTGACCTCGGCCAAATGCGTCGCCGCACCTTGCGCATGGTCCATGCACGCGTCGGCATGGCCAGCTTTGCCATGTTGCACGGCTTCCTTAAGGTGCTTCACCCCTTCGTCCAAATGCGGATTCTTGACGCCGGCGGCCTGCGCGTGTTTGAGGGCCTCTTCGGCGTGCTGCGTACAGGCGTCCGCATGGCCCTCTTTTCCATGCGACCCGGCGCCTTTGGCGTGTTCGACCGCTTCTTCGACGTGTTTATTGCCCGCCATCGCTACGCCGGTCAACGCAGGCATCGCCGCGAACAGCGCAACCGCACCCAGCATCAGCACCTTACATCCCTTCTTCTTCATTGATGGCCTCCTTGTTGAGAGTTTGTTGCGATCCACACATCCCTTCCGCGGTTCACCTTACACAGTGCCCTATACCCTGTCAAGCGGACCCGGCGGCTTGATCGAAACCAAGGATCTTTTGAAGCCCTTGAAAATCTCTTTCGACGGGACAGGCAAAGTCACGGCTCCACTCCCACCATGAGCCGGCATAGTTTCTGACCTTTTGATAACCGGCCACTTTGAGCACAAAATAGAGCCATGCGGACCGAATGCCTCCCAGACAGTAGCAGATCAATTCTTGATCATCCCGGATTCCTTTCTCTTCCATCATTTCTCTGATGACCTCCGGGTCCTTGACCGTCGCGTCCTTGTTCAAAAATTGATTCCACGCCACATGAATGGCCGATGGAATATGTCCCGGCCTCGGAATGCCGGAAATTTCCTTCCCCAGATACTCTTCGAGACTCCGGGCATCCAAAATGGCCGTCTGGGGATGAGGCCCTCGAACGATTCTCTTGAGATCGTCTTTGGTCATGGCGACGTCTTTCACCGCACGAGCCTTAAACGTGCCGGCGCGAGGCAAGGCGGGACCATGTTCGAACGGACGCTTCTCCGCCGTCCACTTGACCCATCCTCCGTTCAAAATGCTGACGCGGGTGTGACCGAGGTATTCCAGCATCCAGAACATCCGCCCTTCATCACCCCAGTTGTCGTAGGGATTGGAGTAGATGACGACCTCGGTCTCGTTCCCGATGCCAAGCACGCCCAAGCGGCGCTCAATCTGAGCGAGATCGGGATTCAACAGGCTTTTTGTCACGGCGGTGGGATCGCTGTACTCATGCCACGTGGTGTGGACGGCGCCCGGAATGTGTCCGCCGAATTCGTACGAAGCTCTGCCTCGCACGTCGACGACGACGAGACCCGGCTCCCCCAATCTGTTTTGTAACGTTTCCGTCTCTATCAACAACGGATGGGACATCAGACCTCCTCTACAAGCCGGTCTCGCCAACGAACCGGGGCGTGAGAGTCAGGCTGCCAGCAACGACTCAAGATGCGCCTCCACGGAAGCAGCCAACGCCCTGAGATTGTAACCGCCCTCCAGCGACGAAAGAATTCGTCCCTGCGCATGGCGCTTGGCGATTCCAGCGACAATGTCCGTCAAGTCCGCATAGCCCGCTTCCGTCAACGCCATGCCCGCCAGGGGATCATCTCGATGAGCATCGAACCCGGCTGAGATGACAACGAACTCCGGCTTGAAGTCATCGGCCGCGGGCACCAAGACCTTGCGGAAAACGGCACGATACTCCTCATCACCCTGTCCGGCTTCCATCGGCACATTGATCGTGAATCCTTCTCCCGCTCCCTTCCCCCTCTCGGTCTCTCGACCGGTCCCCGGGTAATGGGGATACTGATGAGTACTGAAAAAGAGAACGGACGGATCGTCCTCGAAACTATGCTGGGTTCCGTTTCCATGATGCACGTCCCAATCGACAATCAGCACCCGCGTGAGGCCGTACCGGCGCTGAACATAACGAGCCGCGATGGCGACGTTATTGAACAGACAGAATCCCATGGCCCGACCGGCCTCGGCATGGTGACCGGGCGGCCGCACAGCGCAGAACGTGTGGTCAACCTGCTTGGTCATGACAGCATCAACGGCGGCTAATGCGCCTCCGGCGGCCAAGTAGGCGGCGGTGAGGGAGCCTGGCGACATCGAAGTGTCGGGGTCGAGCGAAACGCGGCCGCTCACCGGGGCATGCCGATTGAGCGACGCCACATAACCGGGCGTATGCACCTGCGTAATCCATTCGTCTTCGGCTCGACGCGGTTCGATCCTGGTCAATCGCGTGAGCGTCCCGCTTCGCTCCAACTGCTGCACGATCGCGCGCAGTCGCTCGGGAGACTCCGGATGCCCAGGCCCCATGTCATGGCCAAGATACGCCGGATGATAGACGAAACCGGTTTTCCCCATCACGCACCCCGGTGATCGAC
>JANDJJ010000124.1 GCA_024330945.1 Nitrospira sp.
TGCGCAATTGCTCGGCCCCCTGATACGCGATCACCACGCCGACGAGAAACGTCAACAAACCAGTGATCGGCAAGGCCCGCACTCCGTCAAGCTCCATAACCCGCAACACGGCCTTCCATCGAATCAGGCCAGGCCGCAACAGAGAGCGGCCAATGGCGACGGTGGTCTCCCCAAGAAAGGCGAGCGCGCGGATCACACCGTCCGTTCCGATCTTAACGGAGGAAACGAGCGGTGACTTCTCCCATCCGGCCTGTTGAGCCGGGGAAGCGTGGTTGAGCCGCGCCTTCGCTCGAACCATCCGGACCAGCTCGGCGAACTCCGGCTTGAGCCCGCGAACGGAGACGGCCTTTCCCCTCCGAACAAGATCGCTCTCGATCCGCTGCAACAGCAACGCCCCGCCCGTATCCATGGCGGTCACCTCGCCGACGTCGCAGATCACCTCCGACGCCGTCGGCCATCCAAGCCGCTCGATGCGGCGTTCCAGGTCGTTCAGATTCGACAAGGTCCAGGCCCCCCGGCACTGCACCACGTTGCCGATCACGGCAATGATGGTCTGCTGATCAACCGGCATGGTCCGTTGGCATGGTCCATCGCATGGTCCATGGGCATGATCCAGGACGGATATGCGGATTTTCTGATCGATGCGGCAGCCGTCGCCGAGACGGTGGGTGACCGGGCCTCGGTAACCTGCTCATACTTTCTCCATAATGGCCTGAAGCTCCGGCCCGCTGATCACTTCCCGTTCCAGCAAAAGCTTCGCCCCCTGCTGCAATGCGGCTTTTTTTGCTTCTAGCAACCGCTTCACCCGCTCGTACTGTTCATCGACGATGCGGCGCACCTCGCAATCGATCTCCCTGGCCGTTTGCTCGGAATAATCGCCCTTCTCGGATCCCATGGAGATCTGGAGGAACTGCGGCTGCCGATCCCGCTCCAGCGCGATCGTCCCCAGTTTGTCACTCATGCCGTAGGCCTTGACCATGCTCTTGGCGATGTCCGTGGCCTTCACCAGATCATTTTGGGCGCCGGTCGAGGCTTCGCCGAAGGTCAATTCCTCGGCGATACGCCCTCCGAGCAGTACGGCGATCTTGTTCTCAAGCTCCGATTTCGTCATCAGAAACCGGTCTTCCGTGGGGAGCTGAAGCGTGTAGCCCAACGCCGCAACCCCTCGCGGAATGATCGAGATTTTCTGGACTTGATCCGCTCCCGGCACCGACAAAGCGACCAAGGCATGGCCTGTCTCATGGTAGGCAACCCGTTCCTTCTCCATTTTATTCAGCACGCGGTTTTTCTTCTCCAACCCGGCGATCACGCGCTCGACTGCCTCCTGCAACTCGGCAAACCCGACTTTGTCTTTACCGCGCCGCACGGACAAGAGCGCCGCTTCGTTGATGACGTTCGCCAAATCAGCGCCGGAAAATCCCGGCGTCATGCCGGCAATGGCATCGAGATCAGCATCGTCGCCCAAAGCAACCTGTTTGGCATGCACGCGCAAGATGGCCAGACGGCCCACCTTGTCAGGACGATCGACCGTCACGTGGCGATCGAATCGTCCCGCGCGCAGGAGCGCCGGGTCCAAAATCTCCGGGCGATTGGTCGCAGCCATGAGGATCACGCCGACACGAGGATCGAATCCATCCATTTCGACCAGGAGCTGGTTCAACGTCTGCTCCCGCTCTTCATGCGCCATCGGCCCCATGCCGCGCGCCTTCCCCAAGGCATCGAGCTCATCGATGAAAATAATACAGGGCGCTTTCGTCTTGGCCTGCTCGAAGAGATCTCGTACCCGGGCGGCGCCGACGCCCACGAACATTTCGACGAATTCCGAACCACTGATGCTGAAAAACGGCACGCCCGCTTCTCCCGCCACCGCCTTGGCCAGCAACGTTTTCCCGGTTCCCGGCGGACCGACCAACAGGATCCCCTTCGGGATTTTCCCGCCCAGTTTCGTGAACTTTTCAGGAGTCTTGAGGAACTCAATCACCTCGCGCAGTTCCTCTTTCGCCTCGTCCACACCTGCAACGTCCGAGAACCGCACTTTGATGTCTTTCTCCATGTAGATCTTCGCTTTGGACTGGCCCACCTGCATAAACCCACCCTGGGCTTGACCCATCCGGCGAAGGATAAACATCCAGATCCCGACGAACAGCGCAACCGGTACGATCCAGGACAAGAGATCGCGCCAGAAGGTGGTTTCGATCACACCGGTAAACACCACCCCATGAGCATTCAGCTCACGGACCAGATCGGGGTCCTCGACGCGCACCGTGGTGAACAACTGTCCGACCTTTTCTTCCCCTTCCGGCTTCAGCTTGCCCGTGAGCACGTGGCTGGTGACCGCCACCTCCGCCACCTTGTTCTGCGCCACCCAGCTTTTGAACTGACTGTAGGGAACCTCTTCGACCTTGTTCAGGGCCACGATGAGGTCATGCACCAACACCACGGCCATGATGGCGAGGAAGATGTACCAAATGGAGAAAGAAACCTTGTTGTTCATCGGCGGCATCCCCCCTTTAGGTCCCATGGCTTGCATCCTCCGTTCAAATTCCCGGCCTAAAAGATAAAGTAAGCCCCCACGCCGACCGCCTCGATCTTTTGATTGATAAAAAACTGTCCATATGGATTGTGGCCGTAATAGTAGGCGGCCATGATCCGAAACCGCCGTTGCGAATCCGGTCGAGACCATTCGAACCCGCCCAGCACGCTGGTGTCGATGAGCCAACCGTGCTGTTCCAGCGACTTGAAGTCGGCAGACAGCAGGGGCGTCACCATCAAGCGGTTCACAAACGTGAACGGCCCCGGCATGGCCAACGAGGGGGCTCGCGCCTCAAATCCCCATTGAAGCCGCAACCGATCCACCGTGTCCGGCTCGCGATGCACGAGAACGCCACCTCCTCCGTACAGGCGCAGCCACCGGTCATCATAGGACAGAATCCCGTCCACCTCCTCGAACGAGATGGTCAGCCGCCGAAACCCAGTTCCTTGATTCCTCTCCAAGAATTCATCGCCCAGATGACTGCTCTGATGATAATACCGCAGTCGCGCCGACCAATGCCCCGATCGCCAAGACAGCGGAATGCCCACGTTGAAATCGGTGTTCATCAACTCGGCGTTCTTCTGATCCAAATTGAATTGGGCGAAGATGCCCGTGAGCAGCCCCACCTGCCAGCCGTCACACCCTTGCCGCTTGGTATAAAAGCCGAAATTTTCGCCGATGGCCACCGATCCCCAATTGAAGGACGAGCCACCGTTACGCGGGCGGAAATGTTGCCAGATCGCGAAGAACTGCGGCTGTTTTGGATCAGCCATGAGCGGGCGAAACACATCATCGGATGGAAACGCCTCGCTGGTCGCCCGATTGTCACTTTGGCCGAACCGACAATCACGAACCGGTTCAGGCTGTTTCCCACCTTGTTTGGTGTCCTGTTGATCGGCGTACGCTGCTCCCGCCAACAAGACCGTCACCCCGACAATGCTGATCGCCCAGAATGAAATCGCTCGTCCCCGATTCATGGCCTCCCTCTATGCTGAGATCTTTTTGATTGATCCTTGCCTGTAGACGCACGAAACCCCTCATTCGATAGCATATTTTCCCGGTGAAGTTCACATCTTTCTGCGAGGATTCGATCGGCCCACGCCCGGCCGTTTTCCTCTCCCGCCGCTCGATGGAAGGGAATGAGACGGGTCGGCCGGCGCCCCCGACGCAGATCGGATCATCCCGGCCGGAAGCCGCGGCCCCGGCTTTTCGGCATGACACCACGAGTCAGAGAAGCATAAACCGATGCCAAGCACGTCAAGACAAAAATTCTTCGGCACATTCGATGAGGCGTGGATTGCAGGAACGATCGGCTCGTCGTTAAACACAACCCCGTATGATGCAGGAGGAAGAGCGGGGCGGAAACGCAGAGCAGTCTCCTTCACGAGCCGCTCCGGCGCTTTCCTTTGATCAGGACCAACACCCCGGCGAATCCGATCACAACGGCCAGCATTCCCAACAGCAACAGCGGGTCCATCCTCCAGCTCCTTTTTTTGCGAAAAGCTCTGCCGACCGGTTGCTCCAGCATTGAGACGGCCTATCGAGGAACCCCACACGCGAAGAGTGGGGTTACGCCGCGCGACCGCGCGCCGCTTCACCTAATCGATCACGCTGCTTCCACTGTTTGCGCAACCAGCTCTCGACTTCCACCACGGCATAGCCGACGAGGGCCACCGCCAGCACCAACGCCCACGCGGTCCCATCGATCGGAACCGTGTGAAACAAGCGATTCATCACCGGCACATAGGTCAGCAGCAGTTGCAAGACCGTCATGACGGTGACGCCGATCCAGATCCACGGATTGCTGAACACGCCGACATAAAACATGCTGTGCTCCAGCGACCGACAATTGAAGAGATAAAACAATTCCACCATGACGAATACGTTCACCGCCGTCGTGCGGGCCGCCATGATGGAATCGGTCCGATCGAGTTCCCAGAGAAACACGGCATAGGCGCCGGCCAACAACAGGATCGACACTATGATGATCCGCTCGATCAACACCCCCGTCAGAATCGGCTGATCGGGGTCGCGAGGGGGCCGCGTCATGATGCCCGGCTCCTTGGGTTCGAAGGCCAACATCAAGCCGAGTGCGACCGCCGTCGTCATGTTGATCCACAGAATCTGGACCGGCAGAATCGGCAGCACGGTCCCGAGCGCGATCGCGGCCAGCAGGACAAATCCTTCCCCCATGTTGGTCGGCAAGGTCCAGACGATGAACTTGGTCAGGTTGTCGAAGACGCACCGACCTTCCTCCACCGCCGCTTCGATCGACGCGAAATTATCATCGGTCAACACCATGTCCGCGGCCTCTTTCGCCACTTCGGTTCCCCCTCGGCCCATCGCCACGCCGATGTTCGCCTGTTTCAGCGCCGGGGCGTCGTTTACGCCGTCGCCGGTCATGGCGACCACGTGCGACCGAGCCTGCAACGCCTCCACCAATCGCAACTTCTGCTCCGGCGACACCCGCGCAAAAACGGCTGTGCGTTCAGCCGCTTCAACGAGTTGCTCTCGCGGAGTCGAGGCCAGCTCCTGGCCGGTCATCGTGGCCAACTCTCCCCCATCCGGACCTTTTCGGCCGTCCAGCCCGATTTGCGCTGCGATGGCCCTCGCGGTGACCGCATGGTCGCCCGTGATCATTTTGACAGCGATGCCGGCCTGCTGACAGGCCCGCACCGCCGCGACGGCTTCCGGCCTCGGCGGATCGATCATGGCCTGGAACCCCACCAACGTCAGGCCCCCTTGCACGTCTTGTTCTGTCAGCGACACGGCCGCCGGCATCGCCTTGCGGGCAAAAGCAAGCACGCGCAGCCCCCGCGCGGCGAACCGTTCGACTTGATCGAGGACGGCCAAAGGATCGAACGGTCGTTCGGCCCCATCGATGTCCACCATGCGTTCGCACAGGGGGATCAGTTTTTCCACCGCTCCTTTCAGATAGATGACGGATCGTTCCGATTCTTGCGCCTCCGACGCACCGGCCCGATGAAGCGTCGCCATGAATTGCCGCTCCGATTCAAACGGGATCGCATCGAGGCGAGGCCGCGACTCGTTGAGCTGCGCAGGATCGAGACCGGCCTTCCTGGCCGCCACCAGGAGAGCTCCTTCCGTCGGATCCCCGATGATCGTCCACCGACCGTCCCGTTCCACATGTTGCGCGTCGTTACAGAGGACCCCTGCCGTCAACAGGTCGACCACCGCAGCGGGAAGCGGCCTTGACGGATCACTGCCCTCCTCCCCTATCGTTCCGACCGGCTCATAGCCGGCCCCTTCGACCTGGAACGACCGCATGCCGACCCACAGGGCCTGGACCGTCATTTCATTTTTCGTCAACGTGCCGGTCTTATCCGAACAAATGACGGTGGTGCTGCCCAAGGTTTCGACGGCCGGCAACTTGCGGATGATGGCGTTGCGTTTCGCCATACGGCTCACCCCGATCGCCAGCGTAATCGTGACCGCGGCCGGCAACCCTTCGGGAATCGCACCCACCGCCAGCGCCACCGCCGCCATGAAAATCTCCTTGGCCTCCTGCCCCCGCCAGAGGCCCAGCAGAAAGGTGAGCACCGCCAATCCGAGAATGGCTACCGTGAGCACCTTGCTGAAAGACGCCAATTTCTGCGTCAGCGGCGTCTCCAGTTGCGTCGTCTCGCCCATCAACTGATGGATCCGCCCCAGTTCCGTCTCCACGCCCGTCGAAACAACCACCCCGATCCCCTGCCCATAGGTCACGAAGGTGCCGGAAAACGCCATGTTCTTGCGATCGCTCACCACGGTCTCGGAAGGTAAGACGTGATCGACTTTCTCAACAGGAAGAGATTCCCCGGTCAGCGCCGACTCATCGACACGCAATTCGCGAACCTTGGTCAATCGAAGATCCGCGGGAACTTTGTCGCCCGACTCCAGCAAGACAACATCGCCCGGTACCACCTCCTCGGATGGAATGCGGACTGTCTGTCCATCCCGCCGGACCTTGGCCTCCGTCGTCATCATCGAGGCCAAGGCGTCCAACGCCGCCTCCGCGCGCGATTCTTGGATGAACCCCACGATGGCATTCACAAACA
>JANDJJ010000125.1 GCA_024330945.1 Nitrospira sp.
ATAATGTACAGGGATGTACGAATGTCGCGAGAGCGCATGGATGCGCGGAGCGACCAAACACAGCCGAGGCCCGGCGCGGGCCTTGCCCGGCCCGGAGCTGGCGTTGCGCAGCCGCGACAGCGAACGCAGCGCAGCGGAGTGAGCGCGCGCGGAGCAACGCGAGCGCAGGGCCGAAGCTGCAAGGCCCGTGACGGGCCGAGCACCGACCCGACCGCGGCCGAACGAAACCGCAAACGCGCCATCCCTGGCGCGCGGCCCTCGCCTCGGTCCGATCGGCGAAGCCGCGAAGCGAGCACCGGACGCGCGCAGGCCTGGCTCGCGCGGTGTGCGAGCGAGGCCGAGCACGGGAGGCGCGAGCGCGCGCAGGGCCGGCACGGCCGAGCCGAGCGGCGCGAGGCTTGCCGGGCCGAAGGCCCATGCAAGCCGAGTGACGCGAGCGGTCCGGAGGGGGAATCGAGAATGGCGTGCGCGGTGCGCGCCGTTCAGCGCACGGCGCACACCGACGACCTGCAAGGCGCGTCAGCGGCGAAGCGCAAGGATGCGCGAGTGTCGCGAGAGCACACGGATGTGCGGAGCGACCACGAGCCAGGGCGGACGGGCGCGGGCCTTGCGGGCGCAGCCCAAGCAAGGGCCGTGACCGGCCGCGCTGGCGGAGCGTCTATGGGCACGCGTCACGTGGCTGCTGTCTTAGCGCTTTCGCACATCTACGTCTTCCCGTATGGCCTCCGAGCGGTATCCTTCCGGCGCGTGCATGAGTAGCCGGACCAGCCTAGGCAACTCAGGCGCCGCCGTGATGCCCGACCACAGCCGTCAGGGACCACCGCCTGAATTATCCGAACTATGGCCCGCTCCGAAAAAGAACCGTGAATCACGATGTTCGCTAGTGTGCAGTTGTGTTCCTGTATTGACGCATACGCAATGTATGTCTAAGATATGTTTTGCATATATTTGTAATATTGAGTAGTACACATGTCAGAATCCAAGGGTCGCAAAAAATTCATCGAGCTTGCCGAAAAGCGCGTAACGCGCGCTATCAAGGCCATCCGCCTGATCGGAAACCTGTCCAATCGCTCCAACTATTCCTACAGCGACGAGGATGTGAAGAAGATCATCCGCGCCTTACGCAGCGAGCTGGACGCCATGAGCGCAAGGTTTGAAGCGGGCCGGGGCGGCGATAGTCCTCTGTTCAAGCTCTGACGTCGCACCCGCACCACTAATGGGAGGACACTCTTTGTTATGAACTGGGATTTCCGTGTGCAACCCGCCTATCTGGTCGAGAGCGAGGTAACACAGCGCGATCAGTTCAAAAGTGACGAGCTTGACCTGTCCGAGGCCTTCGTCCGTGAGCCCATCCAGAACTCTCTCGATGCTGCCGTGGCGAAGCAGGTCCGGGTCCGGTTCGCGTGGCGTGACAAGAACTCCGGGCTGGATCCTGACTTCTTTTTCCGTTTATTCGACAATTACCTGCCCCACGCGCGCGCAGCCGGGATCGAGGTTGACAACATCGACTTCCAGAACCCCACTGCCCTCGTGGTGGAAGATTTCGGGACGTGTGGTCTCACGGGCGCTGTTGACCGTAAGGACGACGGCAATTTCTCTGACTTCTGGAGACGCCACGGCCGCTCGCACAAGACAGGCAGCCACCGCGGGCGCTGGGGCCTCGGGAAGCTGGTCTTCTCTACGGCATCCTCGCTCGGAGCCTTTTTTGGCCTGACGGTAAGAAATGGTGAAAACTGCCCCCTGCTGATGGGACAGAGCGTCCTGAACCACCATGAGCTGAACGGAAGCCTGTACCCGCCACACGCGTTCTTTGCTGCGTTCAAGGATGATCCTACCGGTGATCCGAACAGGGGATTACCTGTCCCCCTGACGGATCATAGCCTCATCGAAAAATTCCGTTCCAATCTGGGCCTACGCCGAACTACGGAGCCGGGGCTGTCCATTGTCATCCCTTTTCCGATCTCTAGTCTCGACCGCGACCTTATGGTCGCCGAAGCCATACTCAATTACTTTTTTCCGATCCTGACTGGCCAGCTTGTCGTTGATTTCGACGGAGAAGTGCTCGAGGCAGACACCCTGCGTAACCTGTTCCAGCGCTACGGGAAAAACAAGATCGCAGACGCTGACGCCCTTTTCCAATTTGTCGAAGGTATCCGCGATTTCGACCCGAAGGCACTCCTCCAGATGGCGGATTCCTGGACCGATCGCGGCAAACTTACGGACGAGGCGCTCACCTCCGGGCAGCTCTCGCAGCTTCGCGAGTCGTTCAGGAAGGGCGAACTGGTCGGCGTGAACATGCCGATCGAGATCAAGAAAAAAAATGGCATAAGCTCCAAGACCCAGTTCGCTCTCTACCTCAAGCGACCCGACGGAATCCAGAAGGGGCGGGACCTCTACGTGCGCGGCGGCATTACGGTGCCGGGTGAAGCCAAGTTTCATGAGAGGAAATCGCTCGGTGCGCTTGTCGCAACCGAAGAAGCCATCTCGGAGTTTCTCGGAGACGCGGAGAACCCGGCCCATACCAAATGGAATGGCCAGGCCGAGAAGCTTCAGAACAAGTACAAGTACCCGGCGCAGACGCTCCGGCACATCCGCAATAGCCTCGTGGAGCTCCACGACCTCATCGTCCAAGCCATCGAGGAAGAGGACGAGCGCGCGTTGTTGCAGTTCTTCTGGGCACCTGGACTTGGCCCGCGGAAACGGAAGGAGACTCCGCCCGGCCCCGGGAATATTCCCGAACCCAAGCCACAACCCGTAAGAATCGATCTCGCTCGTGGAGGATTTACTATCCTCCCCACTAGGCATCTTGCCGGCCGTGCGCTGCCGCTCGAGTGCTCCGTGGAGGCCGCCTATGACCTTCTCTCCGGAAACCCGTTCCGGCGATATGACCCGCTCGATTTCGACTTCCAGCGCAAAGGCGATGTGACCATCACAGCAGAAAAGGTGACTGTGAAGTCGGCATCGCGGAACCGGATCGACTTCACCATCGATGCCCCGGATTTCCGGCTTGACGTCACTGGGTTTGATCCTAACCGTGATGTCGTCGTGCGCGTAGGTTCGGAGAGTTAAGTCGTGAAGATCAAGCGCAAGATCAATTATACCGGACGGCAGAGGATAAATCGCTCCGAAGTCAGAATCAGGCTCGAGGAACGGCCCGGGGCTGTGCCGCGATTCACGGCGCATCTGGAACTTAGCCGGCTCAAGCTGCCCGACAATGCACGGGTCTACGTCGAGGCGTATTACAGGAATTCCACCCAACGGTTCGACTTCGGGACCGTCGGGAAACTTGAGCATCCAGCGGATACCAGTCTGTCCGAAGTCGATCTGGACGGGTCGCCGCTCTTTCGTGTGAAGGTAGTCGATACCGTAAATGGCAGAGCGGTGCTCCTTGCATCCGCAGAACGCCTCGCCGCACTTGACGACGATGAGGACAAGGCTTGCGATGCCCTGCTTATCGTCAAGACCAGGGATCTCGGACAGCTGACATGGAAAACGGAGATCCGTCCTGACAACAAACCGGTCCTCGTCCTCAACAACAGGATCCCCGACGCGCTGGGAAAAATCAAAAGTGATCCCCTCTTTCAAGGTCTCGTCCTTCCCGGCGCGCTCCGCGAGGTGCTGACTGCAATAGCATGGGACGAGGGCAGTGACGAAGGCGACGACGAGGGTTCCTGGAAAAGGCAGTGGCTGGAGTTCGGGGAGAAGATTTCCAGCACGCCTTATCCCGATGACACCGATCCTGCCGAGATCCGTGACTGGATCGGTGACGTGGCGATGACATTCGCCACGAAGCACGAGCTGAGCGCCAGAATCACCGCGCTTCCCCAGGAGGCCGGTTGATGCACATGCAGATCAGAAGGCTTACGGAGGCCGGCATCACGGAGTTCGGCCGATATCTTGACGGGCTGCGGAACGGCGACTTGAAACAGCCGCCGGTCGAGCTTCTCGATAACCCGAACTTCTCTGAACCGGCCCCCGCTGAATCAACCGTCGAGAACATCAGTTTCGCCAGCCGCTTCGAAATGGGTCGCTATCTCGTGGACAGACTCGCCGAGTGGAACCAGCAGGCTCTCGCCCATGACGTGGGCACATGGTCATGGCTCGCCTTGTTCTACTTCGACACGCTGTGCCCGGCCGGCAAATTGGGCGCGCGTGCCGTGCGCGAGAACTACACGTACATTCTCAGCAGGCGCTATAACCACCAGCCGCGGCATGCGCTCAGGACGACTTTTCTGTTCGCCAAAAAATATGGCGACACTGTACGTTTCATGTTCAGCAGGAAGCCCCATGAACGTGGCGAGATCGTGGAGCAGCTCGCCGCGTATCAGTATCTCTCTGGTTGCCGTGGCGTGATCGAGGCGGCGGCTGCCCTGTATGACGACCCGCTCCGGGGGGCCTATAAACGAGGCGCAGCAGGCAAGGGGCCGGGGAGCGCGCGCCGGCTGGTCGCCATCCTCCGCCAGCTCGATCTGACATACGACCTGTACGCACTGAGCGGCCGCGAGATCGTGAACATGTTACCGCGCGAGTTCGACCGTTTTCGCCCTTCGCAGGCAGACGCAACACGCGCGTAACGACGCCGCCCTGACTACTGCCGGGAAAGAACGAGTCCGATGAAATCCGTCAGTTTGAGCAACCATCCCTGTTGCTCAGTGGAATACGTCCGGGCGATCCCGGCCGGAACAACAAGCCTCACGCGCTTGCTCTGCATCTCGCTCGTCTGGTTCTCGCTGATGCCGGGCTCAAGCGTAAGCAGATGTTTTTCGCTGATTCTGTCGGCTTCTGCCAGAACCTGCCGCCAGCGATCTTTGCAGGTTGCTTTCGCGCCAAGCATCGTCAGTCTGGCCGCGGAGAACTTAGGGTCGTGATACTCAGAGATGCCCGGGAAAACGAAGTCTGGACGGGCCCGGTTCTCGGTGATCTGACCACGCGAGTAATGAACCTTGTTCTGGACGAAAATTTCTTCAAGATGGTTCTCAAGGGCACTGCCCGCACGTGACTTTCTTCGGTTCTGGACACTCAGCGAGAACTCGATAAACGCATCCGGGTCGTCGCCAAAACCCCGCCGGAGTCTGTCGGCAATTAGATGTCGTTCGAGGGTCCGGAACAGTACCTCTTCCCGCTCTAGCCATGCGAGCAGTGCTGCGTCAGGATCATCCAAAGGCGACACCTCTTTCATGGTGTTACGCGCAAATGCCGAAAACACCCGTGTCCCGGGAAACGTACCCTCGAATTCCCTGAGCAAGGTTTCCAGCCAAGTCTCGTCCCGGTTCTCGACTTCGATGCCAAGCTGCTCCAGGATAAACCGGGAAGCGAACTCAAGTCGCGTCTGGTCTGTCTCGATCTCGGATTTGACGGAGAAACCCGGGTGCGTCAGGTCGGAAAAACCGAACAGCCACTGGATCTGCCGTTCGATTGTTGATCCCTGTTCGGCGACAATCACAAGCATCGCGCCGCTCGGGCGCTTGCCGATGACGAGCAGGTCACCCTCGGCCGCACATTGCGAAACAGCAGTGGTGGGAAAGTAGAGCCGATATTCGGACCGTGATGGGTGCCGCTCGCGCGCATCGTACCAGGTCAGGAAGCCGTCCGCGACGACCGGCTCGGCATCGGAGTCGGACAGATAGATGAATTTGGCGTCGAACTTCTGTTTGCCTTTCGACTCGCCGAGGATCTGCCTGAGCCCCTGCACGCCATCAAACTCGTGCTGGTTTGAACGCTCCGGATGAGCCTCGACTGCGCTCAGGCGCTTGACCGCCACGCCCTCGAAATACTCGGACAGGTAGCCCCTTTTCATCGTCTTCCCCTGACTTCCGCTCTTCTCGACCGAGAAACCAGCCATTCCGCAGCACGCCGGCAGACGCGGCTGCGCGCCTTTTCGCCGCCGTCACGGAACGAGCACTCCCAGATGACGAGTGTCCGCCAGCCGAGTTGCGCGAGTTCCCGCATCACTTCACGATCCCGCATGCGGTTGCGCCGTATCTTTGCTGCCCAGAAAGACCGGTTACTCGCAGGAACGCGGAAAAGCCGACAATCATGGCCGTGCCAGAAGCAGCCGTGCACAAACACGGCGGCGCGGTATTTCGCGAGGACAATGTCAGGGCGTCCGGGAAGACTGGCATCATGCAACCGGAAGCGGAATCCTCGCGCAAACAAGCAGCGGCGGATGGCAATCTCGGTGCGGGTGTTCTTGCCCCGGATGCCCGCCATCATCCGGCTCCGGGTTTGACGGTCAACAATGTCCGTCACGCCGCGAACAGATCGCGCTGCACTACGCCGGCGGCGTCGCGCTGTATCAGCTCGACGATGCCGGGTTTCATGAGTGCTGCAACTTCCCTGATGACCGGCACGACCACGGAATTGCCAAACTGCTTGTACGCCCGGGTATCCGAAACCGGAATACGGAACGAGTCGGGATAGCCCATGAGACGTGCGCATTCGCGGGGAGTCAAACGGCGTGGATTGCGGCGCGCTCCGCGCGAGATCAGGATTTCGGAGCCATCCTTATAGTAACGAGCCGAAAGCGTGCGGGCGATGTCGTCCGGACCAACGAGCCCGAATCCGAACCCGTTTCCTTTTGCCCG
>JANDJJ010000126.1 GCA_024330945.1 Nitrospira sp.
TGATTTTCAGTAAAAAGAGAGAGAGGTCCGTGCGGCTTTTCAAGTTTCGTGTTTTCCGACTTACGGAGGGTGCTCTATGACGGTTATGGAAACGGCCGCGCTTCTCGTGGCGGTGGCGTTCATGGTGTTGGTCGGATTTTTGGTGCCGGTGCTGGTGCAGATCCGTAAGACGGTGGAGGAATCCGAACAGTTGCTGGCGAAGATGAACGCCGAGTTGCCGCCGCTTGTGGAGGAGCTCCGGACAACGAGCAAAAACTTGAATGAGTTGTCGGGCCAGGCTCGTCAAGGAGTCGAACATGCGACGGTATTGTTGCACGCGGTCGGCGAAGTTGGCGAGTCCGTCCAGCAGATTCATGACGTCGTTCGGGGATCGAGCGGCACGATGCTGACCAACGTGATGGGCGCCGTGGCGGGGTTCAGAGCAGCCGCCCGAGTCATGCGCGATCGATTGCGAAAAGGAGGAGTGTCGCACAATGGCGGATGAAAGAGGGGCGTCATCGGTATCGACGGTCGTGTTGGCGTTTTTGAGCGGGGCGACGTTGGGGGCTCTCGCGGCCCTGTTGCTGGCCCCCGAGTCCGGTCCGACCTCGCGGGAACGACTGCGCCGGTGCGCGCGTCGGGCTGAAGATAATCTGAAGGATTTCGCCGGTCGGGCCGGGGAAGTCTATGAAGAGATCGTCGGTCGGGGAAGGGAGTTCGTCGAGTCGAAAAAATCGGCGTTTCATGAGGCATTTGAAGCCGGACGTGAAGCGATGAGACGAGAGTTGGAACGCCGGCATGGCGAGGGACCGCGCGAACCATGACCTATGAAGTCGTCGTCGGCGTCGAGGTTCACGCGCAGTTGCGGACCAAGTCGAAAATGTTCTGCGGCTGCTCGACATCGTTCGGCGCTCCTCCCAACAGCCGGACCTGCCCCGTGTGTCTCGGACTGCCCGGCAGCCTCCCGGTCATCAATCGGGCTGCGGTCGAGATGGCGGTGCGGGCCGGGTTGGCATTGAACTGCCGGATCAATGCGTCCAATCGATTCGCCCGCAAGAATTACTTTTACCCTGATTTGCCGAAGGGCTATCAAATCTCGCAGTACGAATCTCCCATTTGCGAGCAGGGAATGGTCGAGATCTCGGTGGGGGGGATGAAGAAGTCGATTCGCATTCGGAGAGCGCATTTGGAGGAAGACGCCGGCAAGAACATCCATGAAACCGGATCATCAGGGAGCGCGGTGGATTTCAACCGGGCCGGCACGCCGCTGTTGGAAATCGTCACGGAGCCGGACATGCGATCCGCCGACGAGGTCGTGGCGTATCTCAAAAACCTACGTGACATTTTAATGTACCTCGACGTGTGCGACGGCAACATGGAACAGGGGAGTTTCAGGTGCGAGCCGAACCTCTCGCTGCGACCTGTCGGACGGGAGGAGTTCGGCACCAAGGTCGAGCTTAAAAACATCAACTCCTTCAAGTACGTCAAAGACGCGATCGAGTACGAGATCAAGCGCCAGACCAACGTGCTGAACGAAGGAGGGAGAGTCAGACAGGAAACGCGCTTGTGGAACATCGACCGAGGCGAGACGGCGGTGATGCGATCCAAGGAGGAGGCGCACGACTACCGTTATTTCCCCGATCCGGATCTGGTGCCGCTCCAATTGGAGAAGAATTGGATCGAGGCTCTTCGCGAGACGCTGCCGGAATTACCCATGGCTCGGGCCGCGCGATTTGTGAACGACTACGGGCTGCCCGAATATGACGCCGGCGTGCTGACGGCTTCCAAGGGATTGGCGGATTATTTCGAACGTTGTGTGAGTATGTTCAATCAGCCCAAAACGGTCAGCAATTGGGTGATGGGCGAATTGAGCAGAGAGTTGAATCTGTCCGGCATCGACGCGGCGGAGTCACCTGTGCCGCCGGAACGGCTGGCCGAACTGTTGCGGCTGGTGGAGAAGGGAACGATCAGTCTGAAAGCGGCCCGTGAGCTGTTCCCCGATCTGTACAGGAGCGGAAAAACGGCGGAGCAACTCGTTCAAGAAAAGGGGCTGATCCAAGTATCCGACGAAGGAACGATCGAGAAAATGATCGACGAGGTCTTGGCCGACAGTCCTGCGCAGGTGGCGCAGTTCAAGGGCGGAAAACAACAAGTGCTTGGTTTCTTGATCGGGCAGGTGATGAAGGCCAGCGGAGGCAAGGCAAATCCGGGAAAGGTCAACGAGCTGCTGAGGAAAAAATTGGCGCAATGCTAACAATCACGGTCTCGGAAGCCTCCGGCGAAGCTCGGATGAGCAATGGGGGGACGAGGTCTTCTTTGTGAGAGTTGCAGAAGATGAGCACGACGGCCACCTAAATGGAGCGGAACGATTATGAGTGCGATCAGGGAGATCAAGGGCAGGCAGATCATCGATTCGCGGGGCAATCCCACGGTCGAAGCGGAAGTCATGCTGGAGAGCGGAGCGCGAGGTCGGGCGGCCGTACCGTCCGGCGCGTCCACCGGCGAGAAGGAAGCGATCGAGCTGCGCGATGGCGACGCCGGCCGTTGGATGGGGAAGGGTGTCACAAAGGCCGTCTCGAACATCAACGAGGTGATCGCGCCGGCATTGCTCGGAAAAGAGGCGTTTGACCAGGCCGGGATCGATCACGCGTTGATCGCCCTCGATGGGACTACTGCCAAAAGCAAACTGGGCGCCAACGCGATTCTTGGCGTGTCGTTGGCCGTGGCCAAGGCGGCGGCCGATGAGACGGGGCAATCGCTCTATCGGTACCTTGGCGGCACGAACGCGCGTGTCTTGCCGGTTCCCTTGATGAACATCATCAACGGCGGAGCCCATGCCGATAATCGATTGGATCTCCAAGAGTTCATGATCATGCCGGTCGGAGCTCGGACGTTCGGCGAAGGGCTCAGGATGGCGACCGAAGTGTTTCATGCCTTGAAGGCTTTGTTGAAGAAGAAAGGACTCAATACGGCCGTCGGTGATGAAGGAGGTTTTGCGCCCGATCTGCAATCAAACGAGGAGGCGCTTGGTCTCATCGTTCAGGCGATTGAAAAGGCCGGGTACAAGCCTGGTGAAGAGATGGCGCTTGCTTTGGATTGCGCGGCAAGCGAACTCTATGAAAACGGACGGTACGTGCTCACAGCGGAAAAAAATCCTGAACGATCGTCGGAGGAGATGATCGGATATTACGGGGAGCTTTTGGATCGGTATCCGATTTTATCGATTGAAGACGGGTTGAGCGAGTCGGATTGGAAAGGCTGGAAGATGTTGACCGAGCGTCTGGGGAGGCGCGTGCAGCTCGTCGGCGACGATATTTTCGTGACCAATGTCGAGATCTTTTCCAAAGGCATTCAAGAGGGGATCGGCAATTCGATTTTGGTCAAGCTGAACCAGATCGGGACTCTGACGGAAACGCTCGATGCGATCGAAATGGCCAAACGAGCCGGCTATACGGCGATCATTTCGCATCGATCCGGCGAGACGGAAGACACGACGATCGCCGACGTGGCGGTGGCGACGAACAGCGGCCTCATCAAGACGGGATCGCTGTCGCGGACGGATCGGGTGGCGAAATACAACCAATTGCTCAGGATCGAAGAAGAACTCGGCTCGGCGGGGGTCTATCGAGGCCGCGAGGCGCTGAACTACGTCCGTTGATCCCATACGGGACATTTCCCATGTTGATTAAGCAAAATCGAGGGCGACACTGGCTGAGTCGGCAGCGGCGCGTGGCCGTTGCACTCAAGGTGATGGGGGTGAGCGCGTGTCTTTGGTTGCTCGTCGGTCTGGTGTTCGGGGAAATGGGACTGCTTCGCTATCTGGACATGCGTGAATATGCCGGCCGTCTTGAAGGTGAACTGGCGTCGTTGCAGGCGGAGAAGGCGGCGTTGGAAAGAGAAGTGCTCCGATTGCAGCGGGACCCCGCGAAGATCGAACAGGTGGCCAGGGAACGGTTGGGATATGTGCGAAAAGGGGAAACGGTCTATCAATTGACTCCCGGTGCCGATGACAGCGGGGGAGATGACAGCGGGGGAGGGGGGGGACGACCGTGAAGTTCGGGACGGTCGCGATCGTGGGGCGATCCAATGTCGGCAAGTCCACGCTGCTGAATCGTTTGCTGGGGGAAAAGATCGCCATCGTGTCAGACAAGCCCCAGACGACGCGGACGCGCATTTTAGGAGTCCTCTCCATCCCTGAAGGCCAGATCGCCTTCCTTGATACGCCGGGCCTCCATAAACCGATGCACCTCTTGAATCGACGGATGATCAAGACGGCGATCGAGGCGGTGGAGGAAGCCGATCTTCTGTATGTGCTGATGGAGGCGACCTGTCTGCCGGGCCCCGGCGATCTGGCCGTCGTCGCCTCCGTCAAAGAAGCGGTGGCCAAACGGCGTCGGCCGGTCGTGTTGGTTGTGACCAAAATCGATCTCATCAACAAGTTCAAGCTGCTGCCGGTTCTCGAACGGTACGCCGGCCTGTATCCATGGACGGAAATCGTGCCGGTATCCGGGCAAACGGGGGACAACGTCGATCGGCTGCTGGCCGTGACGGTTCCCTATCTGCCGGAAGGAGAAGGAGCGTACGGCGACGACATGGTGACGGACCAGACGATGCGGATGTTGGCTGCGGAGATGATTCGGGAAAAAATCCTGCAGGCGACGGAGGAAGAGGTGCCCTATTCCGTCGCGGTGGAGATCGAGAGTTTCAAGGAAGAGGGGCGATTGGCCAGAATCCAGGCGTCGATTTTCGTCGAGCGTGAATCGCAGAAAGGCATCGTGATCGGCAAGCAAGGGGAGAGGCTAAAAGCCGTGTGTACCGAGGCGCGACGGGACATGGAACGGTTGTTCGGTATGAAAGTGTTCCTCCAGGCGTGGGTCAAAGTGAGGGAAGCCTGGCGGGAAGATGAGCGGACATTGGTGGAATTGGGGTACTGAGGACCTGTGACGCAGACGACCGAACGTCAGGGAGAGCCGAGAGCGGCGGATGTGCGCCACCGTCCGTTGGAACGGGACGCCTTACGAGACGTGTTGCGCGATCAGGCGGAACGAGGGCTGACGAAGTCCGATATTGTGATTCAATCCGTCCAACGGCTGTTGCGGCGCGGAGCCATCACCAATCTTTCAAAAATGCTGGGGCGCATGCATCCCGCCGATGTGGCGAAGGCCATCCGCCACTTGTCGTCTTCCAAGGAAAAACGGGAAGTGTTCGAATTGGTCAAGGGCGCGAGCAAGCGCGGCCAAGTGTTGAGCGAGCTCGACGGCGAGAGCATCCAAGAGGTGTTGGCCGATCTGCTGCATTCGGATATCGCCTGGCTGTTGAAAGACCTTGGTCCGGACGACGTCGCCTACATTCTGGGATTTTTGCCGGAAGACCGCGGCAAGGAAATTCTCTCCCTGATGAAGGCGGAAGATTCAACCGAAGTCGCCGACATTCTGCAATACGCCAAGGACACGGCCGGCGGCATTATGACGACGGAGTTTTTCTCTCTGTCGGAAGACGTCTCCGCGCAAGAGGCCATCCGTCGGCTTCAGCAAGCCACCGACGCGGAGATGGTGTTTTACATCTATGTGACGGACAAGAACGATCATCTGGTCGGGGTGTTGTCGCTGCGTCAGCTCTTGACGGTGCCGCCCGATACGCCGCTCAAAAACATCATGACGCGCGACGTGATCAGCGTCACCGTCGATATGGATCAGGAGGAAGTGGCGCGTCAGGTGGCCAGCTACAACTTGCTCGCGATTCCGGTCGTCGAGAAGGATGGACGGCTGGTCGGCATCATTACGGTGGACGATGTGGTGGACGTCATTCGGGAGGAGGCCACGGAGGATATGCTCAAGATGGCCGGTGCCATCGAGGAGGAGCCGATCTCCAAGTCCTCGAGCTTGGGCGCCGCCAAGCTGCGTTTGCCGTGGCTGTTTACCAATCTCGTGGGAAGTTTGCTGTCGGGCGCCATCTTGTGGTACTTCCGCTACACGATTCAGGAGGTGGTGGCGGTCGTGAGTTTCATTCCGGTCATCGCCGCGATGGGCGGCAACGTGGGGTTGCAATCCTCCACGCTGATTATTCGCGGACTGGCGACCGGGCACATCGAACCGACGGACGTCTGGACGGTGTTTTTCCGGGAAACCAAAATCGGGTTGCTGATGGGGCTGGCCTGCGGCGCGATTTTGACGGCCGTCGGATGGGTGCTGCAAGAAGGGTTTTTGGGGGTGGTCGTGGGGGTTTCGCTGGTGATCGCGTTTTTCGTCTCGACCAGCATGGCCACGATCATGCCCATCGCGCTCAAGCGTCTGGGAGTCGATCCCGCCGTCGCCGCCGGTCCCTTTGTGACGACGGCCAACGACATTACCGGCATCACGATTTATCTCACCCTGGCGACGCTGTTTCTGAACTATCTGCGGTGACGGCGTATTGTATGAGTGAGCCGCGTTTCGCCTGCCTTGCAAAAGGCCGTGTACCATGCCGCTGGTGAAAGCGACGGCGATCATTCTGCGGAGTCGAAAGTGGGGCGATGCGGACCGAATAGTCACGGCGTATACCAGGAGTTTGGGCAAGATTC
>JANDJJ010000127.1 GCA_024330945.1 Nitrospira sp.
TGGAGCAGAGCGGCGATTCGTCGAGGCGACCAAACAAAAACCGCAGTGGGTGCAGCCGTGGCTCCATTTGGCCAATCTGAAGCTTGCCCAAAAAAAACGGGACGAAGCCTGGGAACTGCTCGAGCAGGGGTTGGCGGCGAATCCCAGAAGCGAGGATCTCCGAATGGTTCTTGCCTCGTCGTTGATGGAGGCGGGACACATCGATCGCGCCATCGCCGAATATGAAACGGTGTTGCAGTACAATCCCCGTTCGTTGCTCGCGGCGAACAATTTGGCGTCGCTCTTGGTAGACCACAAGGGTGATGAGAAAAGTTTGAAGCGGGCGCTCGAACTGTCGCAGGATTTCGAAACCCTGGCGCCCAATCCCTTCTTTCTCGATACGCTGGGCTGGGTGCATTTGAAGATGGGCAATTCAGGGCAGGCCCTGCACTTCATTCAACAGGCCGCAGCCAAGGCGCCGGACCATCCGGTGGTCAATTACCATCTGGGCATGGCTTATTACAAAACAGGGAAGATGGCGGAGGCCAAGACTCACTTGCAGAAGGCCGTCGCGTCGCCGACTCCGTTTCCTGGCCTCGATGAAGCCAAGTCCGTCTTGGCGCAGCTACAAGGATAAATACGGGTAGGTACGAGAGGAGAAAGCAAGAAGAAATCGTTGGTGAAGAAGGCCATTGAAAAGTAGAGGAACGATGAAACCATTGACATTCGCCCGGTCTATTCTCTGGTGTGTCGCGCTGGCGCCCATGGTTCAAGGCTGTACCACGATGACCGACTATGTGCCGGACTTTCTGGTCCCTCAGGCTATGCCGGCCGCTGGACCGTCCGATGGCGGCGACGAGGCTGGTCTTATGGTTGATCCGGCGTATTTGTTAGGACCCGAGGATACGGTGAAAATTTCCGTTTGGCGGGATGAGCAGTTGACGCACGAAGTCGTGGTACGTCCTGACGGCATGATCTCGTTTCCGCTGGTTGGAGACCTCATGGTAGCCGGCCGGACAGTGGAGGATGTCCGGCAGGAGTTGGTCACGCGGCTGAACAAATTTGTGCCGAATCCGCATGTGACGGTCATGGTGACGAAGATCCTGAGCAACAAGATCTATGTCGCGGGGCGAGTCGCCAGACCTGGCGAATTTCTGGTCGGCCACTATACGGACGTCCTTCAGGCCTTGAGCTTGGCCGGCGGGTTGACCCCCTTCGCCAAGGAAAATGACATCAAGATCATCAGGAGAGAAAAAGGCGAGCAAAAAGTCTATCCGTTTCGGTATGGAGACATTCGTAACGGCAGGGGGCTTGAACAGAACATTGTGCTTCAGCGCGGCGACGTCGTGGTGGTTCCCTAAACTATGAATGGCAGATGTTTCCCTCGCCGGACAGTGAGAGGCGGGGGCATGGGTATGGCGCCGCGATGGGCGTTTGTCTGGTGGATGACGGTGGGGAGTGTGCTGATGATGGGTGGGCAGAGAACAGCATCTGCGGCGGAATGGTCGATCGAGCCTTCGATGAGCGTGCGGGGCGAGTATCACTCGAACCTGCTGTTGGCGCTTGAGCCGCAACTGTCCACCTACGCCTATTGGATTTCGCCGGCTGTCCGGGTGGCCGGTGCGACGGAAACGCTCCAAGTGGGAAGTAGGCTGGCGTTCGACTATGTCGAGTATCAGGGGGAGCGTGACGCAAAAATTTATAACCTTCATTTTCCCCTCTCCGTACAATATCGGCAGAAT
This sequence comes from Nitrospira sp., assembly GCA_024330945.1. Lineage (GTDB taxonomy): Bacteria > Nitrospirota > Nitrospiria > Nitrospirales > Nitrospiraceae > Nitrospira_D. Next base: position 1,722 of record JANDJJ010000127.1, read on the forward strand.
CGAAGTGTGTGGGGATTCACCGGTGGTTTGGACCGCGACAACACCCTGCGGAGCGAATTGCTTGAGACCGGTGTCGTGCTGGCCTTTGCTCAGCGCAATTTGTGGTCGGCCGGTCCGTCGTGGACTTACAGTGTGACGGAACGGTTGTCGGCGCAGACCTCCTATCAGTACAACAAGGCCGATTACCAAGGGAACAGCGAGCGGTTGTTCTTGTTCGACTACGAGGTCCATTCGGCGAACGAGACCCTGTCCTATACCGTCACCGACAAAGATTCGATCCAGGTGACGGGACTCTATACCCGTTTTGCGTTGCCCGCTCGCGGCAATCTGGTGGCGGACACCTTCGGCGCGCAGATGGGAGGGACGCATCTGTTTTCCGAAGATCTGACCCTGTCGGCGTCCGGCGGTCCCAGGTTCATCACGAATCGCGTCGATACGAGAATCGGTACGTTGGAAGATACCACCACGGTTTGGGTGTTCAACGCGAGGGCCGTGAAGAAGTGGGAACGGGGCACGCTGTCGGTTGAGATTGCTCGGGATATTTTCCCCAGCGGCTTTGGGTTGTTGATCAAGAAAGAGCACCTCTTGATGAAGGCCGACTATCAGATCACCGATCATTTGACGGTGGCGATCAACGGCCAGGCGTCGGTGATCAATCCCGTGGCGACCAATGAGCTGTTTACCGGGGGTGCGCGTTTTCGGGAGACGCGATTTTTTCACATCGACCCTCATCTGCGCTGGCGGTTTGCCGAGTACTGGGCGATAGACCTGGGCTACATGTATTCGCGGCGCGAGCTGGAGGGGACGGATCGGATCGGCGAATCCCACGCGGTGCGGTTGCTGGTGACCTATGTGCCGCTGAAGTTTTCGATCAGTCGATGAACCGTCGTCGATGATACGAACGAACCGAGGGTAGAGATCTATGGAACGAAGCACACTCACCTTGCAACACATCACACAAATCGCGCGGAGGCGGCGTGTGCCCATCATCGTGACCACGACCGTGCTCTTTTTAGTCAGTGTCGTGGTGGCCTACCTCTGGCCGCCCGTGTACAAATCCACCGCGACCATTTTGATCGAGGAGCAGGAGATTCCGGCCGATATTGTTCGCTCTACAATCTCCAGCTATGCCGATCAGCGGATCGAGACGATCAAACAGCAGGTCATGACGCGCTCGACCCTGCTCAAATTTATCGAGCAATTCGGACTGTACGAAAAAATGAGAAAGACCAGCAGCACCGAGGAGGTATTGGAACGGTTCGCCGACGACATCAAGGTCGAGGTGGTCAACGTCAAAATCATCGACAAACGCACCCAGGCGCCGACGCAGGCGACCATCGCCTTTACGCTCTCCTATGAAGGGGAGTCGCCTCAGATTGCCCAGAAGGTGGCCAATGAACTGACAAGTCTCTTTCTCGCGGAAAACCTCCGCACGCGGGAACGCCATGCCCATGAGACGACCGAGTTTTTAAGAAAAGAAGAAGAGCGGCTGGCCCAGCGGATTCGCGACTTTCAGGAACAACTTTCCTCTGTCAAGCAGCGGGCGGAAGGGGCGCTGCCCGAACTGACCGGACTCAACATGACGATGCTCAACCAGGCGGAGCGGGAACTGCTGGACATCGATCGTGAGATCCGAAGCTGGGAAGAGCGGAAGATTTACTTGGAAGGGGAACTGGCGACCTTGAAGCCCAACACGCCGATCATCGCGGCCAGCGGGGAGCGGATCCTCGATTCCGCTGAACGGCTGCGGGCGCTGCGGGCTCAATATGCGAGTTTAACCGGTTCTCTCTCGCCGGAACATCCCGATGTGATTCACATTCAACAGGAGATCGCCGCCCTCGAACGGGATGTCGGCGAGCAGGAAACACCGGAAGAACTTCAAAAAAGACTGACGGGCGAACAGGCCCGACTGGCAACGCTGCTCGATACCTATGCGGAAGATCATCCTGATGTCATCAAGGCGCGCCGGTCGATTGCCGCTCTTGAGCAGGAATTGGATCGGGTCGTCAAGGCCGGCCGCCGAAAGACCGAAGTCAAACCGGAGAATCCGGCCTATATCAACATTCAAGCGCAACTCGCGACAGCGAATTCCACCATCCAGGCGTTGAAAAAATCACGCGAGGGTATCAAGAAGCGGGTGGACGAATACGCGAAGCGGCTGGAGCGAACGGCTCATATCGAGCCGACCTATCTGGATCTGGTTCGGAACCGCGAAGAGGCGATTCGCAAACACGAGGAAATCACCTCGCGTTTGCTCGAAGCTGAAGTGTCGAAGGATCTGGAAATCGAGCGGAAGGGCGAACGGTTTTCGCTCATCGATCCGCCGCAGCTTCCGGAAAAGCCAGAGAAGCCAAATCGGCCGGTCATCATCGTGTTAGGGCTTCTGTTGGCCTTGGGGGGCGGGGCCGGCAGCGGCATGTTGGTGGAACAGCTCGATCGTTCAATCCGCGGAGAGCAACATCTTAGTTCGATTGCAGGACTGCCGCCGTTGGCCGTCATTCCCTATTTGGCCAATGAGGACGATCTCCGTCGCTTTACCAGACGACGGTATGGTATCGCCATGGCGGGCATTGGTGTGGTGGTCCTGTTGGCGGTGTCCGTGCACGTGTTGTTCTATCCCCTGGATGTCATCTGGTATGCCGCGATGCGCAAACTCGGGCTCACATAAGCGAAAAGCGAAAGGACGGCGGAATCATGATGGAACATTTGCAGAGCGCAATGGATCGGTTCAAGGCCCAGCAACAGTCGGCTCGGGTTCCGCCTCGTCCTGATCAGCCGCCGACCGCCGCGCCGCCGACCATCCTGTATTCGCGGACTCGTTCGGTCATCATCCATGAGGACGTGCTGCGGCGGCGGCGAATCCTCACCAGACATGAGTCACCCTTTGCGGACTCGTACAAAATCCTTAGAACCCAGGTACTCCATCGCTTGCGGGAGAACGGCTGGAACATGCTGGGAGTCACCAGCCCGCGGGACGGAGCGGGGAAGACGTTGACGGCGATCAATTTGGCCATCGCCATCGCCACCGAGCCCAATCAAACGGTGTTGCTGGTCGATGCGGATTTGCGGGCGCCGCGGATCCATGAAGTCTTGGAGTTGGAACGGAAACCGGGTTTGACGGAGTATTTGCTGGATGGACTGCCCGTCGAGGAAATGCTGCTCTATCCCGGTCTCGGCCGCTTGGTCGTGCTGCCGGGAGGGCGGGGGACGGAGCAGTCGGCCGAAATTTTGGCTTCTCCGCGCATGACGGCGCTCGGAAAGGAATTGAAGCACCGCTATGAGTCCCGGATCGTGATTTTCGACCTGCCGCCGGTGCTTGACCGCGCGGACGTGTTGGCGTTCAGCCCTCAGCTCGACGCGATGCTCCTCGTGGTGGAAGACGGCAAAACATCCGAGCCGGATCTCGAACAGACTCTGCACATCCTCAAAGGAGGAACTGCCGTGCTGGGGACGGTTCTGAACAAGTCAGGGCGCGATCAACTCAGCATATCGACGATTAAACGGGTGGTGTCGGCTGATCGGAAACGGGCACGATAGGTCGTTATGTACGAAGCGTTTTATCGACTCCGCGCGAAGCCCTTCTCCCTGTTGCCCGACCCGGAATTTCTCTTCCTGAGCGGGCGGCATAAGCCGGGACTGAACGTCCTGGAGTACGGCCTTCTCAATCGCGCGGTCTTCACCGTGCTCACGGGGGAACCGGGAACTGGAAAGACCACCCTTCTTAATAAAATTCTGGAAGAGCATCGCAGCCGATTTGCCGTGGGGGTAATCGGAACGACTCCTCCCGGTGATCATAGTCTGTTGCCCTGGGTGGCCGATGCGTTCGGCCTGGACGTAGCCGGTCTTGATCCGGTTCATCAGTTCCGTCGGATCACGGCGTTTTTAAAACAGGCCTTTGCCGCAGGACGCCAGGTGCTGCTCGTCGTGGATGAAGCCCAGAATCTCAGCCTGCAGATGCTCGAAGACCTCCGGCTTCTGTCCAATCTCAACGATGGCCGCCAGATCGGCTTGCAAATCGTGCTGGCCGGACAGCCGAATCTCCGGGCCATGTTGACTCGGCCCGACATGCGTCAATTCGCACAGCGCATCACGGTGGATTACGCTCTGGATCCGCTGAGCGAAGCGGATGTTCGGGCTTATATCCGTCACCGAGTAGGAGTCGTCGGCGGAAATCCGGATCTCTTTACGGACTATGCCGCCTGTCTCGTATCTCGGCTGAGCGGGGGGATTCCTCGGTTGATCAATCAGCTTTGTGACTTGTCTTTGGCCTATGGGTTCGGCGAGGGGGCAGAACGGATCACGGCGCCGCTTGTCTTGCAAGTGGCAAGGGATCGGGCCGCCGGCGGCATGTTGCCGTCGGATGTGGACCCCAAGACCGTTGAACTTGATGACGAGCAACTGGCCCGCGAGGCCTTGGCCGTGCAACAGACTGCCGTCCGAAGCCCCGTGAGTGAACGCCAACCGGTTCAGACCGTCCAGCAGCCGTCGCAGCAGATCGCCGCCTCTCACCTCTACTATCAAGATGGGCTGAATCTTAAACAGCTCGGGCGCTACGAAGAGGCCGTTGTGAAATTCAAAGCGGCCGAGGACGATCCCGCGGTTCGCTTCCTGGCGACGGTGCAGCAGGGGCTGTGTTGGCGTGCGCTCGGACGTCTGGACGAAGCGGCATCGTCGTTCATGCGGGCTCTGGATGCCGAAAATGCTCGGCCGGACGACCTGCACAATGTCCGATATCTTTTGGCGCAGGCTTTTGAAAAACTGAGCCGGCACGACGAGGCGATGAAGCAGTATCGCCTTATTTACGAGGAC
>JANDJJ010000128.1 GCA_024330945.1 Nitrospira sp.
CCAGTTCGGCCTGTGCGATGGGGTTACAACGGGATCGATCGATCAAACCTGTAAGCTCGTCACATTCTGCTCTTTTGCCACCGAACACGCAATCGAGGCAACGGAGGCGGAACGGTTGCTGCCCCTAATCGACTATTTAGGATCTCATCTCCACCTCGCTCTACTGAGAGTCGCGCCTAAGACTTCGCCTAAGACAGATCGCTGCATCAAGGAGCTCACGTCGCGGGAAGTCACGATCCTGAATTGGATGAAGAACGGAAAAACCAACTGGGAAATCGGCAAGATTCTTGGGGTGAGCGAACGAACGGTCCGATTTCACATCGAGAGCATCTTCTCCAAACTCGAAGTCACGTCGCGCTCGCAAGCCGTGGCCATCGCCATTGAACACGGCTTGCCCGCCCTGCACGGCTTGCCGTCCGCCAGTTAGGGTCGGCCGGCGGCATTCTTTCCCTTTCTGCGCGATCGTGTGCGACCGATCGCTTAATCAATCGTTAGAAAATGAAGGGTCGGGAAGGAACGGACGAATTCCCTCCCCCACACAACGATCGTTGTAGACAATCGAGCCCGTCTGTCAGAGCCCCTGTTGCCAGCGCCATGCTTGACTACGTGCGCGCTCTGACGCAGAAAGAGACCGTCGTTTCGAGAAAAGATGACCTAGGGTATCTTTCCCCTCACAGCGAAATCATGCCGATCAGTCCCCTGTATCATCATCCTCCGTTCCCTCAGCCAACGAGCGGCGCCGCGTGCCCTTCTGCGGTTGAGAGTGCTGGAATAGAAGGCACGTTGTCCGTCTTGGTCAACCACTCCAACATGGCGGGGCGCAAGGTCAACGCCTGGGCTCGAAATTCGTCGAGGTCGAGCAACCCTCCTATGGAGAGCACCTCCGCAGGCGGGATGGCAACAGGCTCTCCGATGGGACGGCACGGCCACCCCATCCGCTGCACGACCCGCAAGAGCTTGTGCTCGACCACCATGTACGTGTAGCGCACGTCGTGCGCGAGACACCATTGGTACATTCCCTTGAAAATGGTTTTCATCAATCTGCCGGACAACCCCCAGTCCGTTATCGACGGGTCCACCGCGAGTCTCGTGATTTCCGCCGTATCCGGCGTCTTCCGGACTTGGTGCTCGCCCACCAAACAGGCACTGAACTCACTTTCGATCATGAAGGGAAGGGGTGCCTGGGTCATGCGGACCATCCCCAATAAGCGGGCTTCTGGAGAAAACACGCCGATCGACGTGCTCCACGCGTCGTACATGTCTTCTTCGAGTCGATCGGCTCGCTCCGGCACCCATTTCAACCGCTCGGCGAAGACACGATGGCGCAAGCGGTACGCCTGTCGCAACTCCTCCTCATCGGTCAAAGTCTTGACCAACCATTCCCCTTCGTAGAACGACAGCTCTTTTTCCTCTACCAGCGCCGATTCCCTCATCGCTCCCTCCTTGTGTGCGCCCCGTCGGGGCGGTTCTTTCGTGGATGGGCTCGATGGTTCCATCTTGCTGAAAAGAGGTCACCTGGCGGACTCGCCAGGTGACGGGAAGGATGCGTTTGCCTACACTGTGCCAATCAGCTAATCGGCTGGCGCCGAGGAAAAACGACCGAGGACACGATCGGAACAGGAGCAGGAGCTGAAGACACCTCTCTCGATTATCCTAGGAAATCAACGTATGGAGAGTCTCCCGCGGAAACTCTCGAAAATTCAGGGAAGGAGAAGAACACGGTGGAGAAACCAAGAAAGGGACTAGGGGTCCTCAAGGGATTTAGAAACTCACGGCTGTATGGGGAAACTTCTCTTACGGACCGAGACATTTCCACACACGAAGGTGGCGTTATTCCCCACACTTACGTGAAATCGCACAGCAAGCATGATGTCGCGACAGCTCTCAAGGCCATGGAACAGCGAGTCAACGCCCTGCTGGAAGACCGATACAGGCTTGCCCAAGACCTCCACGATTGTATTCTCCAATCACTCTATGCTCTTGGCCTGACCCTCGAACTCTCCCGACAGCCTGAATCGTCCCTCCCCTCAACCGTCCAAGAAACCTACGACCAGGCGGTTACCCAACTCAACCATTTGATCTGTGATGTTCGGGCTATGATTGAATCGCTGGAAGCAGGCACCATTCGGGAGTTCGACTTTGCAGCGGAGCTGAGTTCCCTGCAAGCAACTTATGAGCAGGGGGGACGCCTAACCATTAGATTAGATCTTGATGAGACCGCGCTCAGCAATCTCACGCGCGAGGAGCAACGGGAGATCTTAAATATCGTCCGGGAGGCCCTCAGCAACTGCGCCCGTCATGCCGACGCCAGTCGCGTGGTCGTCGCCATCCGCATGAGAGGATCGAAGATCCGTGTCAGCATCGTCGATGACGGGCGTGGATTCGCGCTGAACGGCGATTGCCGGCGGGGCTACGGACTGACCAACATGGAGGCCCGCGCGAGGAAGCTGGGAGGAACGTTCCGCGTCGCGTCGACGCACGGGCAAGGCACCACTGTCACCATCGATCTCTCGCTGTCATCCGTTTTGACTTTCGCATGAAACGCCCGCTGATTCGCATCGTCCTCATCGACGACCACGAGATGGTCCGCCAAGGTCTGCGCGCCTTCCTCGAGCGAGAAAACGACCTCGCCATCGTCGGAGAAGCGGGAACGGCGGCTGAGGCCATTCCCCTTGTCGAGCGCTTGCATCCTCACGTGGTCCTCCTTGACCTCCACCTCCCGGACGCGACCGGCGTGGACATTTGCCGAAGGCTCCGCGGTTCGACTCCCCATACCCGTATTTTGGTATTGACCGGGCACGTCGAGGACGTCACGATCATCGCCGCTTTGCAAAGCGGCGCCCACGGGTACATCCTCAAGGACGTGAGATTGGAAGAGCTGTTACGAGCCATCCGCGCGGTGGCGGACGGTCGCGGCTACCTCGACCCCCGCGTCACCCAAAAAACGCTCAATTGGGTTCGATCGGGGACGCTTGCGGGCCCCTTTAGCAACGGCCTTGCTAAACTGTCCAAGCAAGAACGTCTCATCATGCCCTTGCTGGCGGAAGGCAAGACCAACAAGGAAATCGCGGCGCACCTCTGTTTAAGCGACAAGACCGTCAAGAACTATATCGCCAACATCTTTTTTAAGATCCAGGTGAAGCGCCGCGCCGAAGCCGTCGCATGGTTTATCAAGGAAAATCGGGCTTCCCATACGACGGCCACACCGTCGATTCAGCCGCTCCAGAATGACACTTGACCAGTGAGCCACCGCGATTGATCGAGGGCCCGGCCTTCTCAATGGACTGATACATTACCGGGCGCAGAGCGGAGAGCCACGCATGAAGAAAAAAGATGCCGGCCGTCAGATTCTCGACGGCCCCCGGTATGCCTTTCTTGATTCACACCGCCCACGCACGCTTACCAGACCCCGACTCGACCGGACACGACGCTCTCCGTTTCCCGGACGTTCAAAATCAGGAAGACGGAAACTCGGCATGTCTCTCACGGCCATCACACAACGGGTTTTTTCTCTCCTCGCGCGCCATTTCCGAACCGCCCCTCATACCGACAGCCTCCCTCTTCCAAAATTCTCTGGGGGGGCTGTTCCCTCATGGACGGCTCGACGGGCGAACGCCGTTCCCTTCGGGGAAAGGGCGGAGGCGGAGAGCGGTGTCACACATCACCTCAACCGTCTCGCCGGAGAAATCCGTCGCATCACTCACGCATTTGACGACCCGGCCGCGGAAGACTTCGACCTGACGGCCGAACTCCACAATCTCAAGTCCGTGTACAACGATATCGGCCGAGCGCGAATCGCCTTGTCTCTCCAATCGGCCGCCCTTGAGCTTCTCACGAGGGAAGAAGAACGCGGGATCCTCGGCCTCGTGCGGCAGGGCGTGCGGCACCGCGTCCGCCATGCCCAGGCCACCCGCGTCACGATTTCCATCCGACGGCTTGGACGGAGAATTCGTCTCAGTATCATGGACAATGGAGAGAGTCTTGCCGCCGACAAAAGACACGATCAAAACCTTGACATCATCCGGTCATTGGAACATCAAGCCGGCAAGCTCCGCGGAACCTTGCACATCCATACCGAGCAAGGACAACGCGCGCGCATGACCATCGAATTCTTCTTGGAGCCGACGTTGACCCTCGTCTGATCCACCGGCAACGGAGTCGATACCGTGCCGAATTATTTTTCGGAATTACCTCTTGCACCCGTTTCACCATCCTCTTGTTGAGCGCACTGACGCCTTTACATGGAAATGAGTGACTCCGTCTCTCCTGATGATCGGAACCGCCGAACCGGGACCATTCGCTTGTGACCGACTGGATTTTCCCCTTTTGTAGGTTTTACACTGGTTTATTGTTTTCATTACGACGCTGTACGATCTAGGCTTTGAGTAAAGAATTGCCCGCATGATCGCCGACATCAAAAACGACCAGTCTTTTTTGCCCATCCACGACGAACTGGGAATCCTTCGTGCCCGTGTCGCCGAGTTGGAACGGGAAACCACCGATCTCAAGTGGGCCAATCGCGCGATCAACGCCCTCGCCTCCTGCCCGGGAAACGTGGACGGCCAAGCGTTCCTGCGAACGCTCGTCCGACAACTCTCCGATATTTTGACGGTCGCGCACGTGTTCATTACGGAATTGTCCCCCGGCAGGACGGATCGAGTGCGGGTCGTCGCAGGCTGGTCTCGCGGTCAGACATCCGATCCATTGGAGTACGACCTGGCGAGCACTCCTTGCAAGATCGTCATGGATCAAGGCTCGGCCTTTTTCCCCGAAGGAACCTGGCGGCTGTTTGCTCAAGACTCATATCCGGCTCGGCATCACATCGAAGGTTACATGGGAGAATCCCTGTTCAGCCGGACAGGCCGACCAAGAGGTCATCTCTGCATCATGGACGAACAGCCCTTTTTGTTCGATCCTGTCCAAGGGCGCGCTATCGTGAAGGCTTTTGCAGCGCTGGCAGGAACCGAACTGGAACGACTCCATGCAGACGCGGCCCTTCGGCAGCGTGAAGAACGATTCCGCACTCTGTACGACGATAACCCCTCTATGTACTTCACTCTCTCGCCGGACGGACTTATTGTCTCCGTCAACCGCTATGGAGCGGCACAGCTTGGGTACACGGTGAATGAACTGGTCGGTCACTCGGTGTGGACAGTCTTCGACGAAACCGATCGAGAGACTGTTCTCACTCAGCTTCAACAATGCGCGGATCACCCTTTCCGGACCTTCACATGGGACATCCAAAAACTCCGCAAGGACGGATCCCGCCTCTGGGTACACGAGCGCGCCAGAGCGATCCTCGATTCGGATGGAAACCTCATTATCCTCGTCGTCTGTGAAAATGTGACCGAGCACCGACGAACCAGCCGGCTCCTCTCGACCTTGATCCGCGAATCACCGCTTCCCATTGTCAGCTTGGATCAAACAGCCAAGGTCACAAGCTGGAACCCGGCGGCCACCAAGTTGTTCGGCTGGACCGAGGAGGAAATCATCGGTAAAGAATTGCCGTACATTCCACCGGGAGAAGAGGAAGCCGCCGATCATCTCTGGGAAGCCGGCGTGCGCGGAGAACTCCCTGCCCCCGTTGAATTACGGCGCCAACGCAAAGATGGCACCCTGATCGACCTGTTGCTCTGGCCAGTGTACGTCCGGGAGCGGCCCGGAGGAAAATTTGAGACGGCCATCGGTATTCTTGTCGATCAATCCAATTTGGTGCGGGCCGAGGCTGCTCGCAGAGAAAGCGAACGCCGCCTCCGCATGATCATCGACAGTGAGCCGGAATGTGTCAAAATCGTCAATGTCGACGGTTTGATCGCCAGCATGAATCCGGCTGGCCTCGCCCTGTTAGGAGCAACATCGGAGCGGGACATCCTCGGCAAATCGGTCGTGTCTTTCATTCACCCCGATGACCGCCCGACTTATGAACGGTTTCACCGGATGGTTTGTGCCGGGGAACGTGGAGTCCTGACATTTCGTCTCATTGACCTTCACGGCCGGCAACGGCACCTCGAATCCCATGCCGTGCCCCTTCGTGACGATGCGGGTATGGTAACCGGCACCCTCAGCATCACCCGCGACATCACCGTTCGCCGGCAGGCTGAGGAGGCCTTGCGTGCCAGCGAGTCTCTCCTCCATCGATTTGTCGCCGATGCCCCCATCGGCTTGGTAATTGCCGATCGAAACGGACGACTGCTGCACGTCAACCGCGCCTTCTGTGAACTCACAGGCTATAGCGAAGAAGAAATGCTCGGTCGCACGTCGGCTCTCTATACACATCCGGACGACCTCGGTGAAAGTCTCCGTCTTGCCGTCCGGCTTGCCGACGGCAATCGGTCGAACGTCTCCTTGGAACAACGGTACGTTCGTAAGAACGGCGACATGATTTGGGTTGCCGTCAAGGCCACACCGGTTCAGTTGCCTACCCACGACCAACCGCTGCTTCTTGCAGCGGTGCATGACATCACCGAACAGCAGAAATCCGAACGGCTGCTTGCAGAAGAGAAGCGGATCCTGG
>JANDJJ010000129.1 GCA_024330945.1 Nitrospira sp.
GGTCGAGCGAAGGCTGGCAGTCGAAGTCGAACGGCTCCAAGGTCTTCCGCCATGGGAGCCGGGCTAGCCGCAGCCGCAGGTCGATCCCTCGTCGCTGCCGCCCGCGTTATTCCGCTTCGAGGGCCCGGGCCGGAAACCTTGGTAGTCCCGATCGCTTTGTGCGGCCGGCTCACAGCCGCCATCGAGTGGGGTACGCAGGTGGTCCCGCTTCAGCCGTTCGAGGAGGATGCTGAGTTCCAGTATGACGCCACCTCCTCGTAGACCGCCCATGGCCGCTGCTCGACCGCCAACGGCCGGGCTCACAAGGCGGCATGGTGGGACAGGACGGTGATCCAGCCTGGCGCGCCGGCGACCACCCGATGGGGGGCCACCAGCTGCTCGCCGTCGTCAATGATCAGATCCCCGTCCAGGGTCCGTCGGATCTGGACCGTCTGCCCCGCGAAGCCCGCCGGGACGCCCTATCGGCCTCCACGGACCTCGAGGAACGTATCCTCGCTCACCTGCCGGATCTCCCGGTGGCGGTGTCAGAGGGGCGCTTGAGAGGGGACGAAGCGTCGGCGCCTCATGTCTGCACGACGATATTCCTCGAGATCGGCGACACGCTCAAATCCTGGGCGATTCTGAAGGGACCGTCGCTTGATCCGACGGTCAAGCGGCTGGCGGTGGAGGTTGAAGATCCTGACCTGGCGTACGCCGACTTCGAGGGAGTCATCGAAGAGGGAAGCTATGGTGCCGGGCCGGTGCCGGTGTGGGACACCGGCTGGTTCGAGCCAATCGATCAGGGAAAACCGCGCCGTCCGCCGAGGCTATGTGGAAAGTGGGAGCGTTGGATGTCCAACTTGCACGGACACAGATTGCGCGGCTGGTTTTCGCTCGTCAGGATGAAAGGGCGTCCACGATAGTGACTGCTCATCAAGCAGCGAGACGAAGCAACTTGGCCTGGTTTTCGGACAACCGAGGAATGGACGAGCTCGGTCCTGTGGACCGTTCGATTGAAGATGTAGAACATGAGGTCGCTGCCGGCTCGCTGAAGAGGTCTCGCTGTGGCTGATCCAGCGAGTTGGGAATGTCTTGATGATCGCGTACCAGGACCGGAAAGAGGAAAAGGGAGGAGGATGTTCGGGTCCGTCCGTTGGATGACGAAGAGAGGAAAGTCGGTTGCGGGTTATGGTTGGACATTGGCCTTCCACTGTTCGACAAGCTCGCGCTGCCAACGGGACTCAGGCCAGCCGTCCTTGCCGCGAGCCTTGTGCACGCGGTCAAGAAAGCCGATTATCTCGTCAGCCTGAAACCCGAGTTCGCGAAGGACACACCCGAGTACAGTTCCGGTCCGGCCGCGCCCGCCAACACACTGCACCACCACACCGTGTCCTGATCGCCAAGCCGAAACCGTAGCAGTAACGGCTCGCTGGATTTTGGCACGTTCGGCACTCGAGTCCCCTGGTGGGTTGCCGCAAGCGAGGTCCTCGAGCGCTTCGCTGAAGCACAGCTCCAACGGCGCCGGGTCGTACGATCCCGGATGAAGGGACACGACCTTCGAAAAACCTGCCTGCTTCAGGTTCGGCCACGGGAACGAAGGGCAGGGATATTTCATTCCGGCGAGAGGAGTCGGAAGGTCAAGCACCCAGTACACTTCTTCCGGCACTTCGACTCCGTGGATCCCTTTACCTTTGCCCGGCTCGATGAGGTTCATGGGGTCCTCCGATGCCCTTCACTCGTTAGATCGAGTCTGTCTGGCGTGGTCGCTGGATTTCTCTGAAAACGAGAAACTTGTCAAGCATTTTAACCCTGGAGGTGAAGCCAGGCGGTTCTGGCGTCATTTTTCACGGGGTCGTGTCTCATGAGGCGATCGGCTCAATGCTGATGCCACTTTCTGAGCGTTCACAACGTGTGCGATGTCCGCTCAAGCCTCCATCGCTGAGGGATTCATGCGTAGCCAGCATTGCTTGTCCGGAAGAGTTCTCCGTTGCATAGGGACCTGAGCAGACGCGTTGAGGCTAGGATGAAGCCCTTCCGGTTCTGAGGGGGTAGAGGGCCGATCCGGTCAGCACGCCGCGGCGGCGCTGTGGAGAGCGTTGACACATATTGGAGAATACGTAAGAATCGCGCGCAGTGTTTCGCTCGTTTAGGCGGACGATGCCGATCGGGAGAGGCAATAGATTAGATCGAACAACAACTGGAGACGACGGTCGGTGATGGGCAGTTGGTGGATTGAATCTCCTCATCTCATCGGCAGCAGCAACCCGACGCTTGCTGATCTCAAACGGTTCCGGCTGCAAGGCTTCAGCGTGCTTGTCTCCCTTCTCAACGAGGAGGAACAGTCACCTCGATACAATGTGGTCGATGCCACGGCTTTGGGCTTCAAAAGGCACTCCATTCCTGTCAAGGACTTCTGCCCTCCAACCGTCGAACAGCTCGAACGGTTCGTGACGTTGGTCGCCAGCCTGCCGCCAGGCACGAAGACGGTCGTGCACTGCGAAGGTGGGACAGGGCGGACGGGAACCTTTGCCGCCGCTTACTGGATTGCGAAGGGTCGGACCGTCTGCGACGCCATCGCCCACGTCAGGAAGGCAAGGCCCCATGCTGTTGAGACGCCGGAACAAGAGGCTGCTCTCAAAGAGTTCGCAGCGCATCGAAAGGGCTTGATCTGACTTTGCAGTTCAGTTGACCAGGCCCCCTGGCTCGCCTTCGCTCGCCGCGGCTGCTCACCGCATGTGCGGGCCAGTCTCTCGCACCGGTGCTCGGCGGGAGAAAGAGAAACCTTGCTTTCTCACGTTTCAGAGTGGATTCCGAATAAGTACGAGCGTGGCACTGTTCGTGCGCAGCACGAAGAAAGAGGGCGAGAGTCGGTTCTTGCAGCTCGATCGCTCGCTCTAAGGAGTGAGTGAAGGAGTCAGTCAACATGCGGATTGCGCTAGCCGGGGACGTCATGTTGGGCAGGGGGGTGGATGAATCGGTCATCTGCAATCCGGCCGGCTCACCGGCAGCGATCTGGGGCGACGTCTTGCCTGTGATGCGGGCGGCGGACTATCGACTCATCAATCTCGAATGTGTCATCAGCGCTGGAGGTCGGCCTTGGCGTCCTGTTACCAAAGCGTTCCATTTTCGCGCGCACCCTCGTGCGATCGAATTCCTCCAAGCCGCTCAGATCGATTGCGTCACCTTGGCGAACAACCATGTGCTGGACTATGGTGCCGATGCGATGCTGGATTGCCTGGCGTTGTTAGATCAGGCAGGGATCGCTCGGTGCGGGGCCGGTTCGAACCTGCACGAAGCCTCGGCTCCGGCATGGCTTCACTCGCCGCAAGGCCGGTTGGCTGTTGTGGCAGTAACCGACAATGAACCGGACTGGGAGGCTGGTCCGGAGAATCCTGGTGTCCATTTCATCGCCTACGATCGCCGTGGTCTGCTCGATCCTCATCGGTCCCGGCTGACCGAGGTCCTCGCACGGGCCCGCGAACAGGCCGGCTTCGTGATCGTGAGCGCCCACGTCGGACCGAACTGGGGCGCGCCCTCTGCGGCGATGCGTGCTGTGGCACGGGAGATCATCTCGCTTGGTGCAGACTGCTACTGGGGCCATTCCAACCACACCCCGCAAGGGATCGAGCTCTTCCATGGCCGGGTGATTCTCTATTCGGCCGGAGACTTCATCGACGACTATGCGGTAGATCCCGAGGAACGCAACGACCTGTCGTGTCTGTTCATGGTCGAGGTAGAACGGGGCCGGGCCACACAGGTTCGGCTGTATCCGGTCCAGATCGAGGATTTCAGCGTCCGGTTCGCGTGGGGAGAGGAAGCGGCACTCGTGAGTAACCGCATGCGAGCCAAGTGCGCCGTGCTCGGCACGGAGATTGAGTTTCAGAACGGCGTCGGCACGATCAGGGTCGGTTGACGATCCGCACATGTTGGCGTGGAATTCCGCTCGTGACTGCCGTCATGCCGGAGGAAGCCTTGATGTCCGAAGGCAGCCACTGTCTGTTCTCCTTCCGACCCGTTATGCACTACCCGCCAACGAGTACTTGGGGAACTGATCGGTCGAGGAGGGATGGCCATGGGCTGGTCAGGAGGAAGGAGACCGCGGCAGCTCCTTTGTTGAGCGTGCTAGGCTGTGGCCTTTCGGCGATGCTTGATTTGGCACACAGTGGCCGCTAGCATGGCCGCATGATTCGGGCGTTTCAGGGCATTTTGCCGAAGATCCCCCAGTCAGCCTTCATCGACGAGACGGCCGTGGTGATCGGCGATGTGGTGTTGGGCGAAGCGTGCAGCGTCTGGTTCCACGCGGTGATCCGAGGCGACGTCAATTATATCCGCATCGGCGACCGGACCAATGTGCAGGACCTCTCCCTGCTGCATGTGACGCACGACACCCATCCGCTGATGATCGGCAGTGACGTCACCATCGGCCACCACGTGGTGCTCCATGGCTGCACGATTCACGACCGGGTGCTGGTGGGCATGGGCGCGATCGTGATGGACGGGGCGGTGATCGGTGAGGATTCGATCGTCGGCGCGGGGGCCCTCGTGACACAGGGGACCATCGTGCCGCCCAAGAGTTTGATTCTCGGCTCACCGGCCAAGGTGAAACGGTCGGTGACCGACAAAGAACTGGCCTGGATCAAGGAATCAGCCGACAACTACGTGCGCTACGCTCGTACCTACCTGAATCCGCCTTCACGGCCGACTGGGTTTGTCGTGTAACGTGACCCTTCCCTTTCGCGTTCGCGAGAGACTTGATCCAGCCGGATGAAACAGACGGGATCACCGACCAGCGCCGTCGGATAATATCTCCGCTCCACGTGAGCCGATCGCGGTTGGTCGTTTGTCGAGGGGCTCTCGGCTTACAGCAATTGGGGACTATTTGGGTTGCACGATGCCAGGGTGAGTCGCTGGATGATACGGACGGAGCCGCAGAAGAGGTGAAGCTCAGCCCAGTCCTCCTCAGACTGTTCTCGCTCTCAAGGAAAAGCAAGGCGGCTGTCGGATGTCAGTGAAATTCACGGCACCCGTTTCTTGTTCCGGGCTTGAAGATGTCGCCACAATTCTGTACACTCTGAGTCAAACACGAGGTAATCATGAGCAAGACCATTTCCCTCAAAGAGGCTCGCAACCGGTTCTCCACGATTGTGGATCGAGTGGATCGGCTTTCCGAGCGATACGTCGTGACGAAAAACGGCTCGCCCAAAGCCGTCGTTATCAGCGCCGACGAGTTCGAGAGCTGGATGGAGACGCTTGAGCTGCTGGCGAACCCGAAGGCGGTCAGGGCCCTGGAGCAGGGGCTGAAGGAAGCCAAAGCCGGCAAATTCCGCTCCTTCAAGGAAGCCTTCGGCGAAGCTCAGTGAGACAAGTACGCCTCACCCTCCAGGCGGTGAAAGACCTCGAAGCCTTCGACCCCCCGACCAAGGACCGAATCAAAGACACGCTCCGCCATCTCGCTCGGCATCCGACCGATGGCAAGCCGCTCAAGGGTCGGTTTCAGAAAGAGAAGGTTTGGTCCTACCGCGTGTGGCCCTATCGCATTCTCTACCGCCGCGTTGGCTCTGAGTGGTTGGACGTGCTTTCTATCGAACACCGCAAAGACGTCTATCGATGATCGGGGTGTTCAACTCAGCGGACGGGCCCTTTCGCTTATGAGCACTATGCCCGTACCTACCTGAATTCGCCTTCACGGCCGACGGGGTTTGTCGTGTAACGTGACCCTTCCCTGTTGCGTTCGCGAGAGACTTGATCCAGCCGGATGAAACAGACGGGATCACCGACCAGCGCCGTCGGATAATATCTCCGCTCCACGTGATAAGGGGTGTGATGTCGGTGGCACCAGTCGGCAATCCAGACCACTTCCTCAATCGAGGTGGTGACCAGGGCGGGCAGGGTGAGCTTGGCCAGGCATCGATTGACGATCGACTGCACGGTGCGGCGCTGCCGTTCGAAGCGCACGCTGTTGAACGTGACCGGGTTGGCGTTTCCGTAGGACAGGGCTGAGAGGTCGGGAAATCGTTCCGGATCGTTTAACACACTGACAATCCAGAGGTGATCGAACAGGCCTTGTGCTGTTCCGGCGGTTCGCGCCCGAAAGGTGATCCCTGTGCCCTGACAGGCGTGATTGAGGATAGCGACTTCGGCTCGACGGAGGTTATACGGCTCGACCTGTCGGTGCAACTCCAACGATTCGGCCAGGAGACAAGGCAGCTCGGCGACCCCGGCGCCGACATAGAGGCTCCGTCCGCCGCGGGATAGTTTCCTCACCAGGGCTTCGGCGATTTTCGTTCCCAACCGGCGACAGGGCTCTCGCTTGGCTCGCCAGAACTCGTCACCACCTTCATAGCAATAGATTGGACCGAGCTGGTGGTAGTCGAGCTGGTCGAACAGGCGGCGGATCTCACGTCTGGTCTCCTGTGAAATGCGTGAAGGCATTGCGTGACGGGAGTGGTGCTTAGGGGAGGCTACCCTGCGACCTTATGGTTCTGGTGGCTGTCATGGCCGGTTTTCGAATCTGATGTTCCA
>JANDJJ010000012.1 GCA_024330945.1 Nitrospira sp.
AAGGCGGCGTTGAAGACAGGACACAACCGTCTCTCTTGGAGCTGAATTCGGCGGCGTTTGTGTGATGAAAATGAATGTAAGCCGCAGAGTCCGATCTCACGTATGACCGGGGCGCATTATACACGCAGCTCTTCAAAAATAAAACCGCTTCCGATGATGACTCCGACTATTTTTTGTGCGGCTATCGCCGGAGCGGACCGGCCGCTCTCTTGCGTCATTTCTCCCGCTCTTCTCCCGCCTTCCCGGTGTGTCGGAAGTCGAAATCGTGAAAAACCGAGCATTTCGAAATGACGTCCCCGGAGAGTGTGCGCCCGGAGAGTGTGCGCCCGGAGAGCGTGCGATTGACAAGGAGTGGGTTTTCAGGACCCGGTTGAAAGACCTGGAATAGTTTTTCGACACCCTGCTACAATGCACGGAATGAACGATCGTTTTTTGAGGGCCTGCCGCCGAGAGCCGGTCGACTGTACCCCGGTCTGGTTCATGCGCCAAGCCGGGCGGTATATGGCTGAGTATCGGGCGCTGCGCGCCAAACACTCGATTCTTGAGATGTGCAGGACGCCGGAACTGGCCGCGCAAGTGACGCTTCAGCCGATCAATCGATTCCCGCTCGATGCCGCGATCATTTTCGCGGACATTCTGCTCCCCCTCGAACCGATGGGCATGGATCTGGAATTCGCGCAAGGTGAAGGACCTGTGATCCATAATCCGATCCGCGACCGCGCGTCGGTGGATCGGCTGAAGGTTGGAGATGGGGACGAGCTTGGCTACGTGGCCGAAGCCATCAAACTGACCCGACGCGCTCTCGATGGGAAAGTGCCGTTGATCGGCTTCGCCGGGGCACCCTTCACCTTGGCCAGCTATGCGATCGAAGGCGGCGGATCGCGCAACTATCTCCATACCAAGCAGATGATGTACGGCGATCCCGCTTCGTGGCACAAGCTGATGGACAAGTTTGCCAGGGTGATTACGGGCTACCTTCGGCGTCAAATCAGGGCGGGCGCCCAAGCCGTTCAACTCTTCGACAGTTGGGTGGGGTGCCTGTCTCCCGGAGATTATGCGGAATACGTGTTGCCGCACGTGCAGGTGATTTTCGAGGGGCTCAAGCAGGAAGGGGTGCCGATGATCCATTTCGGGACCGGCACGACGGCGCTTCTTCGACTGATGCGCGAGGCGGGGGGCGATGTCATCGGCCTTGATTGGCGTGTACGCCTGGATGAGGCATGGGCGATGGTCGGACACGACCGAGCCGTGCAAGGAAACTTGGACCCGCTTGTCTTGTTCGCTCCGCTCCCCGAAATTGAACGCCGGGTTGAAGATATTCTGCGGCGAGCCGGCGGACGGCCTGGTCACATCTTCAATCTCGGTCACGGCATTCTTCCGACGACGCCGGTCGATCACGTCGCCGCGACGATCGACATGGTGCATAAACTCAGTCAACGGTAAGGACGACATGACGTCTCGTTCAGGCAACCCGCTTCTGATTCTCGCCGTTCACCCTCATGCCATTTCCCGCAGAGAAAACGGAAAACTGACGACCTCCGTCCGTAGGACATACACAAAGAAATGGACAGGGTAATGCCGAAAGCAGCACGTCCTACCGCCGTGTTGCTGATGGCCATGGGGGGACCCGATTGCCTGGAGCATGTCGAGCCCTTCTTGCTGGACGTGCGGGGAGGGCGGCCGACCCCTCCCGAACTTGTCGAAGAAATTCGGGAGCGATATCGAGCCACCGGCGGAAAGTCTCCAGCTCTCGATATTACGCGGCGTGTCGCCGAACAGTTGGAGCGGCGTTTGAATGAGCCGGGGGAGGGGTGGTACCGGGTGTACGTGGGAATGCGCCACTGGCATCCGTACATCAAAGATGCCTACGCGGAGTTGCTAAAAGAAAACCCTGATCACGTGGTCGGGGTCTGTATGGCGCCGCAACAATCGTCACTCAGCACCGGGGCGTACAAGAGAAAGGTCGAAGAGGCTCGAGCAGCCCTGCAAAGCACCGTGCCGGTCAGTTACGTGGGATCGTGGAATACCCACCCCATGCTGATTGCGGCCATCGTCGATCAAATCGAAGAGGCGCTGCTCAAGTTTTCAGTCGATGAACGAGGCCGTGTTCCGGTCCTCTTTACGGCCCACAGTCTGCCGGAGCGGATTGTCGCGCAGGACGACCCCTATCCCATGGAGGTCAAGGCGACGGTCGATGCCGTCACCGCCCGTTTGGGGGGGAGACCGACGGCGTTCGCGTATCAAAGCCAGGGGCGATCCAACGAGCCGTGGCTGGGGCCGACGGTGGAGGAGACGCTCGATTTCCTGCATCAGACCGGACACAAGCAGGTGGTGGTGGCGCCGATCGGCTTCATCTGCGACCACGTCGAAACCCTCTATGATATTGACATTGAACTCAAGCAGCGGGCGTCCGGCTTGGGGATGCGGTTGGAACGCATGCCGATGCTCAATGACCGCCCGGCGTTGGTCGAGCTATTGGCCGATATTCTGATGGCGCACGAAGCCACATCCGCTCCTCAACGGTGAAACGATTCCACACGGTCATCGTCGGCGGCGGCATCTCAGGATTGGCCGCCGCGTTTGCTTTGCAAGAAACGGCTTCGGCAAGAGGCCTGTCCTGCCGCTGCACGGTTCTCGAATCCGCTTCCTATTGGGGAGGAAAGATCGTCACCCATCGAATCGGTGATCTTGTCACCGAAGCCGGGCCGGATTCTTTTCTGTCCCAAAAACAAGCCGCGCTCGATCTCTGCGCCAAACTCGGTCTTGCCGATCAGGTGATCGATACCAACGAGACGGGCAAAAAGGCCTGTGTGCTTCGGGACGGGCGGCTCTATGAATTGCCGGACGGATTGATTTCCTTTGCGCCGCGACAATGGAAGCCTTTGTTGCGGAGCGGATTGCTCGATTGGACCGGGCTGGCGCGAATGGGGCTGGAGACGCTGGTCCCGCGCGGACCGGCGGAGGGGGACGAATCGCTGGCGTCGTTTTGCCGCCGCCGCTTCGGCCGTCAAGCGTTCGAACGGGTGCTGGAGCCGCTTATGGCGGGGATCTACGCGGGCGACGCCGAGCAAATGAGCCTCAAAGCGACGTTCCCCAGATTTTGGGAGCTGGAGCAACGGCACGGCAGCGTCATACGAGGCATGGTGGCCGCGAAGCGGGCGGCGTCGCGGCCTGTACCCGATCGCCCTCGGCACACGATGTTCGTGAGCCTCAAGAACGGGCTCGGCGACCTGGTGTCCGCCTTGACGGTTTGGTTGGAGCAACGAGGCGTGGAGCTTCGATCGAGGTGTACGGTTGAAGCGGTACGGGTTCGGTCTCATCAGCCGGGCCGTTGGATGTATGATCTGATTCTTGATGACGGCTCGGCGCTTTCTTCGGAGAGTCTGATCCTCGCGACGCCGGCCTATGTCTCCGCCGACCTGTTGCGGCCGCTGTCCCCGATCGCCGGAGGACTGCTCGACATGATTCCTTACGCCTCGACCGCCACCGTCGCGTTGGCGTATCCGGCCGAGCAGTTGGCCGGCGCGATCGAGGGGTTCGGGTTCGTGGTTCCCAGAATCGAGGGCCGCGATCTCATCGCCGCGACGTGGACCTCGCTCAAATGGCCGCATCGCGCTCCGGCGGATCGGGTGTTGATCCGCTGTTACGCCGGCGGAGCGGGCCGCGAGGATGTGCTGAACGCCGATGATCGCGAGCTTGTGGCCAAGATTCGAGCCGAGCTTTCAGCTCTCTGCGGAGTCCGAGCGGAACCGGTCTATACCGAGGTGAATCGATGGTGGAAGGCGATGCCGCAATACACGGTGGGGCATCTTGACCGGCTCAATCAGCTTGAGGCGGCGTTGAGCCGCTATCCGGGCCTGGCGCTCACGGGCGCGGCCTATCGGGGGGTCGGGATTCCGGATTGTATTCGCGACGGAACGGCGGCTGCGGAAAAGATCGTACAAGACCTCTTGGGAGAAGGCCGTCGCTCCGAGTCGTGACCTGATCAGGACCCGCCGAACCGGGGAATCGGCGCGTCACTCATACATCCATCGCCTGGTCAGCGGCAGTTCGGTCGGGCCGTCGGTTTCTTGCAGGCTGGCGAGGACTTGGTGGACGTTCATCCATCCGCGGTGAAATCCCAACGACGTACCGGCCAGGTAAGCCCGCCAGATTCGTACCGTCCGTTCCCCCACGACTTGACGGGCGGCGTCCAATCGTTGTTCCAACCGTTGCGACCAGAGCGCGAGCGTGCGGGCATAGTGCGGTCGCAGGCTCTCGACATCATAAATTTCGAACTGCTGGGCGCCTATTTCCCGAATGATCGTATGCAGGTGAGCCAACTCGTTGTTGGGAAAGACGTAGGTGTCGATGAAATCGTCGACGCCGGAGCCGACGGGACGACCGTCGACATCGGACGACGTAAAACTGTGGTTGAGCATCAACCCGCGATCGCGCAAGAGACGGCGGGCGACGAGGAAATAGGTCGAAAAATTCTTGAGGCCGACGTGCTCGAACATGCCGACGCTTGCAATCTTGTCGAATGAGCGTTCGCCGAAATGGGCCGGGGCGTCCCGATAATCGAGGAGCCGCACGTCGGCGCGTCCTTCGAGGCCGGCTTGCCGAATACGCTCCCGGGCCAGCGCGAACTGATTGTCGGACAGGGTGATGCCGACGGCATGGACTCCGTACCGTTCGGCGGCGCGAATGATGAGCCCTCCCCAGCCGCAGCCGATGTCCAGGAACCGTTCGCCGGGACTCAATCGCAGCTTTCGGCAAATATGATCCAGTTTGGCCAGTTGCGCGACGTCGATCGTTTCCTCGCCCGTTTCAAAATAGGCGCAGGAATAGACCATCCGTTCGTCGAGCCAAAGGCGATAAAAATCATTCCCCACATCGTAGTGATGTTGAATGTCGGCGCGGTCTTGATGTGGTGGATGGTCTGATGGTGTCGCCTCGACCCGTGCCGTCACCGGCGTGCCGCCGGCCGCTACGAGTTGTTCGGCGGCGACGATAGCGGTCATGATGTCGCCTTCGACGTCGATACGGCCGTCGACGAAAGCCGTGGCGAGCCCCCCCAGCGTCGGATTGGCCAGCTCGACCAATACGGTCGGATCATGAATCGACAAGACGGCTTGAGGCGCCATGCCGAGGTTCAGGCGCGATCCGTCGGGGAAGGCGACGTCCAACGGCTGTCCGCCTTTCGCACGGATCTCCTCCGCCAATTGACGAATCCGATGGGCGACGGCCTTGTCCGTGATCCAATGGGTCACCTGCGACAGCAGATCTCGATGGGACATACGTGCCTCCTGGATCTGTCGCGGAATCGTTCCTTCTGGAGAGTAAGGGCGGCTCGGCGTGCGTGATTTGGTGTAATCTTACCGTAAGACGGTATTCCATTAAAATAGCCGGAAGAGCCGAGGTCGAACGACGGACGATCCGGATTACGGATTGTCGCAGCGACGCGGCGTACTCCGTGCTAGGGAAGAATGATCGCTTGTTGCGGGTAGCCGAGCTCCAGGAGCATGGCCTCCACCGCATCGACCATGGGAGGCGGGCCGCACAAGAAAATGCGTGTTTCAGGCCCTGGAGGGGGGAGGTGTCGGCGCAGCACGTCGGGCGTGACGCGGCCGGTTCCTTGCCGCCACCCGGAGGGAGGATTCTCCAAGAGGTGGTGACAGTGGAAGTTCGGATGTTCTCGAACATTCCGTTCCCACTCCCGGCGGAAGATAATGTCCGCCTCGGTCTTGTTGGCGAAAATCAAAAACAGCTCGGCGTCGATCCGGTTGGCGAGAATCCAGCGGATGATGGAGATCATCGGCGTGATGCCGGTGCCGCCCGCCACGAAGCCGACCTGTTTGGCCATGCCGTCCACCCAGTGACCGCCGGCATTCGGTCCGCTCATCAAAACCGTGTCGTCGATGCGTTGCTCGTGCAGGTATCGGGAAACAAGCCCTGTTTCATACCGTTTGACGGTCAGGTCGAAATAGCCCGTGACTCCAGGCAGAGATGACGGGGTATAGGCCCGCTTCACCGTCTTACCGTCGATGGTGGCATGCACATAAAGAAAGTCTCCCGGCAACATGTCCAACGTCGCATCGGCCGGAAGTTCGAACCGGAAAGTCTTCGTGTCGTGCGTATCCGGCTCAATCCGGGTCAGTTTGTAAGGAACGGGAGTGGCGGTCTTGATGCGAGAGATTCGATCCATACGCAGGCGTCATCATACGAGGTGCAATCCCTTGGTGCAATCCCAACGTGCGGCGCTCCGGTCACTCGGATGTGCGTCCGGTAGGCTGGAACGAGCGCTCTCCGTTGGAGCCTCTCGTAGGCGGACCTCGAAGGAACAAACTCGGCGCACCGTTCGGTGCTCAGGAGGAGAGCAGACGCGTTTCGGAATAGCGGGAGGCAAGAGGACGACGGTTACCCGTCGTGGTCCGTTCTGACGTGCTCGGCCAACCGATGTTTTTCCAGGCCGGCCAGCACCGGTCGAGCCGCCGCAATCCGGTGTTCGACGGCCTGAAGAAGCCAGTGCCGCGCCTCTTCGGTGTCACGCTTGACGCCTCGCCCAAATGCGTACATCACTCCCAGCACGTACATGGCTTCTCCATTGCCGGCTTCCGCCAAACGGCGAAGGCCGGTGGAGGCTTTGCTGTACCAATTGACTGATTCCGGCGTCTGTTGCCCGTCCCGCTGGGCGTAAAACCGACCGAGGCGGTATTGGGCAAACGCATCGCCTTGTTCGGCCAACTGATGGTCGCGGGTCGCGTGTGTGGTCGGAACGGGGGAGGGAACAGCGGTCGGCACCGTGGTCGGAACGGGAGTCGTGCGGGGTGAAACCGTGTCTGTCCGGTGACCGAGAATCGGCTTCTCCTCTTGCTTGGCCGTGGGGAGAACTGCGACTTTGGGTTCGGAACCGGGAAGGTCGGCAGAGAGGTTCTGTTGGGTTTCTTGTTGAGTGATGGCCCGGTTGCTCGCCGGTTGCGGCGTGACGACCTTGCGAGAATCGGGCCGGTCCATTTCCTTTGAGGGTCCGTTCATAGCGAAGTCGGTATGACGAGGAGGAGGATCGGTTGCCGCTGCCACGTGTTGATCGGTCGGCTGCTCCGGTCGGTTGCACATTTCGTGCGAATCGGCGGAAAAACTCAGGTCAAGATTCCGGAGGCAGTCGGCGGATTGATCCGGTGAGGGGAGCCACACGTTCAGCGCGGATATGCCGCCCACCATGGCGAGGGCGAGAAGTGCCCATCGGGTCAACCGACGTTTGACGAGTTGTCGATCGCTGGGAGGGACGAGGACGAGTCCGGGATAGCCCTGTTTGGCCATACACGCTCCGGGAAAACTCCCGGCAGTATACCAAGACATTGGCGGCTTGTCTCGCGATTCTTCTCTGAAGGATGCTGAAGCGGCGGAGGAGGGATGAAAAGTGCCTGTGCCGACGGAGCAGGGCTGAGTCCCGAACCCGTTGTCGGCTCCTGGTGGCTGCCTCTTGCCCTCTTTTATCATGAGGTTCTATAAAGAAGAGGAAGCGGCACCATGCATAGTTCAGCGAGGGAGGGCTCGTGCAATCGATCGACGCCAAGTTGACCGTGGTTGCGACCGGCGGTCCGTTTCGTGAGCCAAGGGAAGAGGTCTTGTCGTATGACTATGCGATTCAACGTTCAACGTGGCCGACTCCGCACGGGGTCCGCGCCAAAGTGTCCATACCGGATGAGCTTACCGTGTTTAAACGGCGATTGTTGGGCGAGATCACCGGCTCTCCCGGGCAGCAATTGGTGATCAACAACGTGCTCTCCAAGAAAATCGCCGATTGGAAAATCCGAGTCGCCGAGACAGAGGGGCTCTTGACGGAGCGGCGCGATGTCATGCTGGCGCCGTTTGTTGGCTCACTCGCCCACTTGTTTCCCAGGCTGGAAGAGTGGTTCGCCTTGGAACAAGCGACTGTTCGGGAGGAAATCCGAAAACGGGCCGGGATCTGACGAGGGTCAGAAGATTCTACGGTAGTGTTTGGAGTGCACGCCCGACTCGTCGGCGAATCCCAGGGACCCGGTGTCCGGATTGCCGGTGTCGTTGAGATCGATTCGGTAATGGCCGCGGACGGCCTCCATCGCGACCTCGAAGGGGACGGCGCCCGGATAGAGGCTGCCGGGAGCGTGGGCGCCGCGGGTCAACGTGCGGAGAGTCTCGGCGTCCGCGAACGACGAGTCGGAGAAAACATAGATGTTGGCGACCGCGTGATCGCCCAGAAGGTGGCCCGGCGTGGTTGCGGGCAGTTGGTCGCCGAGGGCTCCGACCAGTCGATCATGTTTGAGGCGTTTCAACAGCGCGGCGATCTGGCTGTCCGTCGCTTGCGGCGGCACGACCAATCCGATCGCGTTCATCTCCGGGACCGTCGCGCGGACGGTAAAAATGACGGGGGCCGCGTCCGGATCCTCGATGGAAGAGACGGCGGGGCCTTCGGTGCCAGTCGCTTGTTTGTTGCGGGAGCTTGGAACGATCATGGCGACGAACAGCCACAATCCCACCAACACCCCCAGCAAGACGAGCATGGGATGGAGGCCGGCCCGTTTCCCCTCTTCGTAAGGACCCTGTTGGTCGCTCATCCGCGGCCGCCTTTCTCCGAAATGGTCCATGCAGGCGTAGATTGGTCCGGCGGGGAATCGGCGAGGCGCCGTTTCGCCTCTTCCCACAGGACATCCATGTCAGCCAAGGTCATATCCGAGAGGGATCGTCCTTGTTCCACGGCCAGAGCTTCAATCAAGTGGAAGCGATCGACAAACCGATTCGTAGCCCGCCGAAGAGCCTCTTCCGGGTTCACCTTGAGAAAACGGGCCAGATTGACGAGCGAGAACAGGATATCTCCCAGTTCCGCTTCGACCTCGGTCTGCTTGGTCGGCTGGGCGGAGGCAGGGTCCATTTCGGCATCCCCCAAGGCCTGTTTCAATTCGCCGATTTCTTCTGTGATCTTCCCGAAAATTTGATCGAGACCCGCTGCATTGTGCGGCCAATCAAATCCGACGCGAGCCGCTCTGGCTTGGATCTGATAGGCCCGCAGGAGGGCTGGAAGGGTCTTAGGGACTCCATCGAGGGCTGACCGGGGGGCTCCTGCCGCTTCGCGCTCGGCCCGTTTGATCTGTTCCCATTGGCTGAGGACATGCTCGCTGGTGGTGACGGAGCCCGGCTGGCCATCCGTGGCGAACACATGGGGGTGCCGGCGAATCAGCTTTTCCGCCAGCGTCTTCAAGACGTCGTCGATGGTAAAGGTGCCGGCTTCGGCGGCGATCTGGCTGTGAAACAAAACTTGCAACAGCACGTCGCCCAGTTCTTCCCGCAGCTTGGCCTTGTCGCCCAGGTCGATCGTCTCCAAGACCTCGTAAGTTTCTTCCAGAAGATACGGCTTAAGCGATTCATGGGTCTGTTTGCGATCCCACGGGCATCCGTTCGGGGCGCGCAGCGCCGCCATGATGTCCGTTACCTTGTCGAAGTGTTCCGACATGATCCGCTTCGCCCCGTCAGATCAATGAGACCCCGATGCGTCGTCACTCTATACCGAGAGCGGCTGTTTCTTCAATGTCGGCGGCAGACGACCATAGGACTTGACGGTAAACATGAATCGGCCGACAAAGCGCGCGAGCGTTGTGCTTGCGCCGGATGAACAGGGTGTGCGTTTGCCGCCGCTTTACTTGAGGGCTGTTTGAGGTATCAGACGATTCCGAGTGTCTGGGACGCTGGGACGACTATGACCCACCCGTCGTCTTCCATCGAAGTGGGAGGGGAGCCCGCAGCTTGGCGGATGAGCTGCGACAAGGATGAAGCCCTTGCAGCTCTCATGGAACTTGGCTGGTCCGTCCAGCACGCCATCGCGATGCTGTGGAGAAAGTTGACGCGTGCCGGACCCCGCGTAAGAATCTCACGCCAGTGCATAGGTCGTCTATACGGACTGTGCCGATCAATATACCCAATGATTAGGTCTGCTAAGCCTAGCCAGAAAAAATTCACGACTGGCACCCTAAAAAAGCCGTCGAGGCTCGAACCGGTGCGAGAGGAGCGGTGCTCAGGCACTGCTCCAGACAGTTTGGAGGGAACTTGACGGCGACAAACTGAAGCCAGTGGTGGAGTACGTTGATCAGGCGCAGGTCGGCATCGATGGCGGGGCGGTGTTGCTGAAGGCGCTGGATGCCCGGCTTCCGGTGACCGATCCGTTGGCCGGGTGTTTGGTTGGCCGCCGGGATTCCGACCCAGATCCGGCACACGGTGCGGGAACTGCTGCGTCGATTCTGTGGGGACAAAGCTCGGACAGTGGAAGACGACTTCATGGCGCGATTGGAGCGCGATGATCGCCGATCCCTTGCGACGGTGTACTGCTGCGTTCCCGGCACCCCCCCGTCTTATGGAGCCGCCAGGATCAAGGAGTGTGGCCGGACCGGCGACGTGCGCCATGCGCCGCCGGGAAGCTGGCGCGGAGGCCTTGAAAACTTGCCACCTCATGAAACGATGGGATAGACTTGCAACATGATTCTCATACGCTTTCCAAATCCGGAATCCAAGCATGCCGCGCTCGGTCGTCTTGCCGGTCGTTTCCGTTTCAGGAGTTGGGCGAGCGGAGAAATGTTAGTGCCCGAGGAAGCGCTTTCGTTTCTTGCGACGGAGGGAATCGTCTTTATCGCCGAAGGACCGGCGACCTATGAGCAGAGTAGTTCGGCGTTTCGAAATTCTCCTGCCACTACGTTTTAACGACGGGACTCCGATCTCGGACAAGACAATCGCCGACACGTTGCTCGAATTGGAGCAGCAATTTGGAGCTCTGTCGTGCGACACGCAAGGCATTCATGGGCAGTGGCGGTACGAGGGGCAGGGTTACCGTGACGACCTGATCCGCGTCTCCGTCGATGTAGCCGATGAGCCGAAATATCGACACTACTTCGTTGAATACAAAGAACAGCTCAAGGCCCGCTTCAAACAGATCGATATCTGGATAACCACCTATCTGATCGAAGTCATTTAAAGAAAATCGCCTCACAGGCTTCCGTGGTATCCGGCCTTACCGGCCTTAATATGGTCATTCACGCTGCAGCTTTTGTGCGGGCTCGAGCAGGTGTGTGCGTTTCTCAGGTTCGGGGTCATGCGCCGGACCTGTGATTCTAAGGATGATATCCCACCATCATTTCGCGGCCGGCTTGTCGCGGCTGTCGGCTTGCGGGGTAACAGTCCCTATGGTAGGGTACCACCCATCTGTCTTCCGTCAGTCGAAATGTGCGGTGAGGAGGAGAGAATGAGTGAGCAAGAACAAGGGTTTGTAGTGCGAGATCGGCGGGGGAGCGGCGGGTCGGGAACGGCCGAATCATCGGCGTCCGAAGAGACGCGGGCGGCGTCCTCATCAAGACCCGACGTCGGGGCATCGCAGAAGGCTTCGCCGCTTCCGGTGACGTTCTCGTCATTCGTCATTTCGTTGGGCTCTTCTGCGTTGATGTTGATGGGGGAGCGACTGGATCCTCGTCAAGAGGCGCTATCCGTCGATCTCCCTCAGGCGAAAGAAATCATCGACCTCCTCTCGATTTTGGAAGAGAAGACCAAAGGCAATCTGACGTCCGAAGAGCAGACGGTCTTGCGGGATATGCTCTATGCGCTTCGCCTGAAGTACGTTGCGTTGGTCCCGTCCAAGTAAAATTCCGGTCCGACTCTCTTACGGCTGGCTCCTGATTCCGATGGTTCTCCGAGCGAGAGGTGAGCGCTCGGCTGAGTGACTGGGTTGTGTCTTTTTCGGCTCTGGCAGGCGGCCATGGAGAATCGTCAAAGAAAAGAGACTGAACTCATGCCAGAGCCCGGCCGGTCGGCGGACGGTCCCGACAGACCATCCCATCTTCAAACCGACCATACCGATGATCGCCGGCGGCCGACCTCCGGTCCTCACCCACGTGGAAACTCTTCGGGTGCCTCCAGAGAGCCGGATCGAAAAAAACCGCACCTCCGTCCCGTCTGGATCGTGCTGATCCTCTTGATTCCGTGCCTGGCCTTGACGTTCTACTACGCGCAAATGGTCGTGCCGGGCGGCGAAGAGAAGGGATCGCTCGTGCCGACGGCCAGCTACGCCATCGTGTTGCTGCTGGTCAATCTCGATTTGATCGGGCTGGTCGTTCTGACCCTGCTCCTCTCCCGCAATCTGATCAAGGCCTATTTCGAGCGCCGCCATCGGCTTGTCGGCTCGGGGTTCAGAACCAAACTGATCGCCGCGTTCATCGGGTTCTCGCTGATCCCGACCGTGCTGCTTGCGATCGTCGCCAGCGGATTTCTCAACAAGGCGGTGGACGTGTGGTTCAGCGAGCAGATCGAAAACGTCATGCGGGATTCCTACGAGGTCGCGCGGTTGCAGCAGGCGGGACATATCGCGTTGGCGGTCAACAGCGCGCGGGCGATCGGGCAGGAAATATACCGCGAGGACATGCTGCTGCCGGAGCAGCGGGATCTTCTCATCGCGGCGATGGCGCGGAAACGCGCGGAATACGGAGTCGCGGGGATCGAGGTCTTTTCAAACAAGATGGAAGCCCTCACCAAGACGTTTGATGCCAGCGTACCGGAGGGCGTGTTGGATCTACCGGTCAGCCAACTCGTCCTTCAGGCCATCAACGGCAAGCAGGAATCCACTTCCGTGCAAGAGGCTCAATCGGGCCGGTTGGTGCGGACGGCCATTCCGGTGCCTTCCGGCACCCGGAGCGGCGAGGTGGCCGGCGTCGTGGTGGTCGAAACCTACGTGCCGGAGTCACTGCTGACGAAAATGGAAGGCATCAGCCGGCAGTATGAAGAGTATAAACAGATCAAGGCGATGAAAAACCCGATCAAGGCCGGCGCCTATCTTGTGATCGCCATCGTGACGGTCATGATTCTGTTCAGCGCGACCTGGTTCGGGTTTTACGTGGCGCGCGGCATCACCGTGCCCATCCAACGATTGGCCGAAGCGACCGAGGCGGTGGCGCAAGGAGATCTCACCGTCCAGATCGACGCCAAGGCCACGGATGAAATCGGCACCCTCATCGCGTCTTTTAACCGGATGACTCAGGATTTGCAAACCAGCAAATCCAAATTGGAAGAAGCCAATCTGACGCTCTGGAACACGAACGTCGAGCTGGATCGCCGGCGGGCCTATATCGAAACGGTCGTGGCCACGATCCCGACGGGCCTGTTGTCGATCGATCGCCTGGGGACGATCACGACGTTCAACCCGTCGGGCGAGCGCATTCTCGGACTCGCGGGCGACCGATTGCGGGGACGTCAGGCCAATGAGGTCTTTAAGGAATTCGGACTCGACATCTTTCAGGCCGCCTATGACCGTCTGTTGGCCGAAGAGCGGAACGATGTGAGCCTGGAAGGACAGTTGGACGTCCAGGGCAAGTTGATCACGATTCGCTTGAGCGGATCGCGGATGCGGGACGAGGCGAACAAGGACCTGGGCTTCGTGTTGATCTTCGAGGACTTGACCGAGCTGATCAAGGCGCAGAAGGTCGCGGCGTGGCAGGAAGTGGCGAGACGGCTCGCCCATGAAATCAAAAATCCGCTGACTCCCATTCAGTTGTCGGCTCAACGGCTGCGGAAGAAGTTTTTCGAGCAGTCTCCGGATTTCAATCGTGTGTTCGACGAGGCCACGAACGTCATCGTCAACGAGGTGGGCAGCATCAAACATCTGTTGGACGAGTTCACGAAATTCGCCAGAATGCCGGTTCCTCAGATGACGCGCCAGTCGCTGCATGACGTCGTGCGAGAGACGGTGAGTCTGTACGAGCCTATGCGAAAAGACATTGATTTTGTTTTGGATCTCGAAGAAGCCTTGCCGCCGATCAATTTCGATCGGGAACAACTCAAGCGGGTCTTCGTCAATCTGTTCGATAACGCCGTTCAGGCCATGAATCACAAGGGGCGGATCTGGGTAAGTACGAAGTATGATACCAAACGGAAGCGGGCGGTGGTGACCGTGGCGGACGAGGGGCCCGGTATCCAGCCGGAGGATCAGGAACGGCTGTTCGTGCCCTATTTCACGCGGAAGAAGACCGGCACGGGCCTGGGGCTCGCGATCGTGCGGCGGATCATCACGGACCACGACGGGCAGATTCAAGCCGGCAACAATCATCCCAAGGGGGCGGTGTTTACGTTTGAGTTGCCGGTCTAACGGGTGAGGGAGAAATTCGAGAGCGAGGAGAGACGGGCATGTCGGCTTCAATATTGGTGGTGGACGACGAAGAGGCGATTCGGACGTCGCTGCGCAGCATTCTCGAAGACGAAGGGTATCAGGTCATCGTCGCGTCCGGCGGCGACGAAGCGCTCAAAATCTATGGGACCGACCCGCCGGATCTGATGCTGCTCGACATTTGGATGCCGGAAATGGACGGGTTGGAAACACTGCGCCGGGTCAAGGAGCTCACGCCGGCCGCTCAAGTGATGATGATGTCCGGCCATGGGTCCATCGAAACGGCGGTCAAAGCTATCAAGCTCGGCGCCTACGATTACATCGAGAAGCCGCTGTCGCTGGAGAGTGTCACTCTCCGTGTGAAACACGCGCTGGAACAGTTTCGTTTGGAACAGGAGAACCGAGCTCTGCGCACCAAGGTGCAGCAAAAATTCGAGCTGGTCGGCCAGTCGCCGGCCATGCAGCAGCTCCGGCAATTGATCGGAACCGCCGGTCCGACCACCAGCCGAGTATTGATCGGCGGGGAGAATGGAACCGGCAAGGAGCTCGTCGCGCGCGCCATTCATCTCAAAAGCGCCAGGGCCGACCATCCGTTCATTGCTGTCAACTGCGCGGCCATTCCTGAGACGTTGATCGAGAGCGAATTGTTCGGCCATGAAAAGGGCGCGTTCACCGGCGCCACCTCCATGAAGCGGGGCCAGTTCGAGCAGGCCGACGGCGGCACCCTGTTTCTCGATGAGATCGGCGACATGAGTCTCAGTACGCAGGCCAAGGTCTTGCGGGCCTTGCAGGAACAGCAGTTTACGCGGGTGGGCGGCACCAAACTCATCAAAGTGGACGTGCGGGTGTTGGCCGCGTCGAATAAAGATCTCGAGGCGGAAATCCACAAGGGGCGCTTCCGCGAGGATCTCTATTACCGCTTGAACGTCGTTCCGATCGTCGTACCGCCGCTGCGCGAGCGGCGGGAGGATATTCCCGCGTTGGTCCGGCACTTTATGAAGATCCATGCCGAGGAGCAGGGGTTGCGGATCAAAGAGGTATCGCCCGAGGCGATGGCGGCGCTCCAACAGTATGAGTGGCCCGGCAACATTCGCGAACTGCGCAATCTGGTCGAGCGGTTGATGATCATGGTGCCGGGTCCTGTGATCGAGGCGTCGCACGTCACCATGTCCGTACATGCGAGAACCGTTCACTCCGCCGCGTCCGCTCAGGCGGACGGGCGGGCCGCCTCCGTGCTGTTTTCCAAGTCGTACGACTCGCTCAAGGATGCCCGGAACGCCTTTGAGAAGGAATACATCGGCCGCAAGCTGCGGGAACATCACTGGAACATTTCGCGTACCGCCGAGGATCTGAAGATCGAGCGCAGCCATCTCCACCGCAAGATCAAACTGCTGGATGTGGAAATGAGACCGGAGGGATGAGTCACGCAGCCGGTTGTTCCGACCGAAGAGCAGGGGCCGGTCGTCTTCAATCAACCCGGCCGATGAAACGAAAGAAAAAACGATCCCATGGTCCGTTGACCCTCGCCGTGCCCTCCTCTAAGATAGCGCGCCCATGACGACATACCGAGAAGCCGGCGTCGATATCGACGCCGGTGATGAATTCGTCGATCGCATCAAGCCGCTCGTGCGCTCCACCTTTCGGCCTGAAGTCTTAGCCGACCTGGGCGGCTTCGGCGGACTGTTCGGCCTGCGGGCGGAGCAGTACAAAGAACCGGTGCTGGTCTCCGGCACCGACGGGGTCGGGACCAAGCTCAAGATCGCTTTCTTAATGGACCGGCACGACACGGTCGGCATCGACCTGGTCGCCATGTGTGTCAATGACATCGTGGTGAGCGGGGCCGAGCCGCTCTTCTTCCTTGATTATTTCGCGACGGGTAAGCTCTCGGTGGCTAAGGCCCAGGATGTGGTGAGGGGCATCGCCGAGGGGTGTCGCCAAGCCGGATGCGCCTTGATCGGCGGCGAGACGGCCGAGATGCCGTCGTTCTATCGAGACGGTGAATATGATCTGGCCGGTTTTGCGGTGGGCGTCGTTGAAAGGGCTAAGATCATCGACGGTCGAGCGATCGTGCCAGGTGATGTTTTGATCGGGATGGCGTCGAGCGGCCTGCACAGTAACGGCTACTCGTTGGCGCGACGCGTGTTGTTCGAACTGGCAAAGCTGACCGTGGACAACTTGGTGCCGGAGCTTGGTCGGACAGTGGGAGAAGAGTTGCTCACACCAACCAGGATTTATGTGAAGCCGATCCTGACCCTCTGCCGTGAATTCCCCATCAAAGGGTTGGCCCATGTGACCGGCGGAGGGATCACGGAAAATCTGCCTCGTGTGCTCCCCCCCGGCGTCAACGCACGCGTGGATCGACGGGCCTGGGCCGTTCCTCCGATATTTACGGTGCTGAGCGGGTTGGGTCGCATTGATTCGGGAGAAATGTACCGAGTGTTCAATATGGGGATCGGCATGGTCTTGGTCGTGCCGCCGGATGCCGCGGATTCGGTCGTTTCTCGTGCCGCCGATCTGGGAGAACGGGCAGGGGTGATCGGCGAAATCGTGACATCCCAGTCGGCGGAACCGGAGGTGGAATATGTGGCTTAAGCGGGGGGCGCCGCTGCGGGTGGCCGTGCTGGCATCGGGCCGTGGGTCCAACCTCCAGGCGATCATCGATGCCATTGAAGCCGGGCGAGTCGAGGCCACGATCGTGGCCGTCATCAGTAACAAAAAAGACGCTCAGGTCTTGGAGCGGGCACGGAACCATGGAGTGCCGGATCTCTTTGTCGACCCCAAACCCTTCGCCGGCTTGCCCGACGGTCGAGAAGTCTATGATCGAGCGATTCTGGAGATTCTCCAACAACGAGAAGTCGAATTGGTGCTGCTTGCCGGCTACATGAAGATCGTGACCTCCGTGCTGGTGAATGCCTACCAAAATCGGATGATGAACATTCATCCTTCGTTGCTACCGTCGTTTCCCGGCTTGAATGGCCAGAAACAGGCGTTGGACTGGGGATGCAAACTGGCCGGCTGCACCGTGCATTTTGTCACCGAAGGGGTTGATGCAGGGCCTATCATCCTCCAAGCCGCCGTGCCCGTTTTTGACGATGACACGCCAGAAACCCTCGCGGCCCGCATCTTGGTCCAGGAACACAAGATCTATCCTCACGCCGTGCAACTCTTCGCCGAAGGCCGCCTCCGCGTCGAAGGCCGCCGTGTGTATATCGACGGCTGGTTCGACAGAGCCCAGCACGAAACCCAGGCGCTTATCAGTCCGGCGTAGCAGGCGGCTGCGTCCCTTTATGAGGCTGGTCGCCTGGTGTTGCTCCGTCAAGCTGCATCCGTTCATTCTTCAGCCGATCCCGATCGCGCATGTTCCGCCCCCTGATTTCACCTGTTCAATCCTTCTATTGACCTACAGCAGAGCCGGACGAGCAGAAGAGTTTCCCGCAGCCTGCTAGGACTTCGGTTGGAAAGAAGATCGGGAGTGGGAGCGTCGATTCTGTTGCGCGATGGCCGCGTTGCGACGAAGCCCGTCCAGTTTAGCCCGCCGAATTGGACTCTGCTGAAACAGGTCGGAGAAGGTCGATTCGTCCAGGGTGGACAGGGTGTCGAGGTTCGGTGCAAGGGCCACAGGCGTAGGCTGGAAAGCCGGTTCATTAGTCGGTTCGGCACGGAGATTAAACGGGCAGACGTCGAGACAGTCGTCGCACCCGAAGATCTTGTTGCCCATCCGTTGTTGGAGGTGGGGTGAAATTTCTTCTTGAGGACCGCGCAATTCGATGGTCAAGTACGAAATGCACCGGGTGGCATCGACCACATAGGGTTCGACAATGGCGCCGGTCGGGCAAGCTTGAATGCAAAGGCTGCAACTGCCGCAGAGGTCGGTGGCCGGTTCGTCGGCATCCAAGGCCAGGGTCGTCAATACCTCTCCAAGCAGAAGCCAGGAGCCATAGTCCGCCGATACAAGGTTGGAATGTTTACCGATCCATCCCAGGCCGGCCCGTTCCGCCCAGGCTTTCTCCATGATGGGACCGGTATCGGCATATGAGCGTGTGTGGGCGTCCGGCGCCAGGCTCTGGATCCGTCTTTCAAGCTGCCTGAGGCGATCGCGAAAGATCTTGTGATAATCCCGTCCCCAGGCGTAGCGGGCAATACGGCCATGCCCCGGTCGTTCATCCGCCCGGTAGTCGGTCAAATAATTGAGTCCGACGGAGATGATGGACCGACACCCCGGCAATACCAGCCGGGGATCTGACCGTTTCGCCGGGTCACGGTCCATCCAGGCCATGGTCCCATGGTAGCCACGACGGAGCCATTCGCTCAGGCGGTTCAGCAAAAGATTCGTCAACGAAGCGACGGATGCCGGTCCGACGTCGGCCTGTGAACCGGCGTCCGCCCGTAAACGCTCCTGTTCATCGATCCGTGCGATGCCGACGGCGTCGAACCCCAGGGCGAAGGCTTCTTGTTTGATGGATTCTGTGAGGGTCATGCAACTGTCCGGAGATGGAGGCTAACACAAGCTCCCGGCTTGCGACCATAGAACGGCCCCACGTAGAATCCATCGCAATGAAAACGTTCATGAGAGGCAACGGCCATACAACGCTGGTTTCTCTCGGACGACCCGATCGGAA
Source organism: Nitrospira sp. (assembly GCA_024330945.1). Lineage (GTDB taxonomy): Bacteria > Nitrospirota > Nitrospiria > Nitrospirales > Nitrospiraceae > Nitrospira_D. The sequence goes on from JANDJJ010000012.1 coordinate 18,772, forward strand.
CCGATGGATTTTCATGGGGCTGCTGTTTTTCGCCGTCGGACTAGATTTGACGATCGGAGGTCGGGATCTTTGGGCGTGGGCTTCATCGGAAAGCTCGATTGATGCGTTGGAGGTGGCCCAAGATCCGACGGGCGGTATCCGCGCCACCGCCCGGCTCGTGTTGCCGGCCAAGACGCAAGTCATTCACGACCTGTTGACCGATTATGTCCATTGGCCTGAATTATTTGATGTCCGTATGAGGCTCGCCGGATTGACCGTGCAAGACGGAGTCGCCACGGTCGATCTCAGGATCGCGCACCCCCTGTTGCCGGGGGAACGCCGGTTGGTGACGGAATCACGGATCGTACCGGGCGGCGGACTGGTTACCGACCTCAAAGGCGGGGATTTCAAACGGTATCGCCGTATCTGGACCCTCCGCCAAGCCGGAGAAGGGAATCAGACACAGGCCGACTTTGAATTGGTGTTTGAGTTGGACTCGCTCGTCCCGGATTGGATCGTGGTGATCGCGGTTCGGCAGGAGCTGGAAGCGCACTTTCGAATCCTCAAACAAAAAGCGGTGGAACGTTCGAGGCTATCGTCCTGACCGGAGCGGGCCGGCAAGGGAGCGAACCCTCGATCCAGGAAACCAGATGAAACCGACCTTGTCCGGGCTCTATGTCATTCTCGATTCATCAAGCGTTCCCCATCGACCGCTTGCCGGCCTCTTGAAAGAAGCCGCCGAGGCCGGCGCCAGATTGTTTCAATACCGCAATAAGGGCGCGTCGATGAAAGAGGCCTATGAAGAAGCCCTCGGGCTCAGGCGGGCGGCGTCGGAGTGCGACGTCACGTTCATCGTCAATGATCGGTGCGATCTGGCGCTGGCCGTTGACGCGGACGGCGTTCATTTGGGGCAGGATGATTTGCCCTATGAATACGCCCGACGGATCATGGGGCCGCACAAACTGATCGGACTGTCTACGCACAATCCCGAGCAAGTGATGGAGGCCGACAGGCTCAAGCCGGACTATATCGGTTTCGGGCCGATCTTCAAGCCGGGGTCCAAACAGGATCATGATCCGGTCGTCGGAATCCAGGGGCTGACAATGGTTCGACCGCTCACCTCGTTGCCTGTTTTTGCGATCGGCGGCATCACGGTTCAAAACGCCGAGGCCGTTTTCAAGGCAGGCGCCGACGGCATCGCGCTGATTTCCGCGATCATGAACGCGACCGACGTGAGGCGGGTCGTCGGGACGTTCGTCCGGCTGATGAAATCATCAGGGCCAAGGTCGTGATCGCGGTATGTCGGGCAAGGCGAGATGCGGCCTTGTGAAAGGCTCGCGCGAGAGTCGGCTGATAGGGCAACGGTTCCAACACCGGCACCCCGGTCAGCCGTCGGAGCACGTCGATGGTGCTCCGCTCCTGCGCGCGCGCCATCGGTGACGTGACGGGGCCGGTTCGGTTCAGCAACAGGGCGACGACCGGAATCTCTCTCCGGCGCAGCGCCTCCATCGTCAACCGGGCGTGGTTGATCCCTCCCAGGCCGGATCGTCCGACGATCACTGCCGGCAGCTTCAATCGGGCGATCAACGTGGCGACATCTATGGCGGGCGTGATGGGGACCAAGACCCCTCCCACACCTTCGACAATCGTCCAATCATACCGTTCGGCCAGCCGGCGGTAGCCGTTGCGGATGAAGGCGAGGCTGATCGTTCGTCCTTCATATTCGGCGGCGGCGAGAGGAGCCGTCGGCATGCGAAAGCGGTAGGGACTGATGGTGTCCAGCGGTTCCCGACATGCAATTGCGCGACAAAGCTGAGCGGCGTCGGATTGAGCGGGGCGAGAGGGCGAGACCCCGGTTTCAATCGGTTTCATGACGCCCACCCTGTGGCCGAGTCGTTTCAGCGCGATCGCCAAGGCCGCCGAGACCACTGTCTTGCCGACGCCCGTATCGGTTCCCGTGATGAACAGCCCGCGGTTCATAGAGACGCCGCGCCTGGAAAAAGCTTGCGGAAGGAGTAGAGGGCGGATGGTCTCATGCCGGGTATCTCTTGCACGTTGCCCCGCTTCGTCACAACAGCCTGCTGTCGCAGTTCCAGACCTGTCCGGAAACGTGTTCGAGCCCGGCCAAATACACGATCATCCGTGCCGCCTCATCGAGGGTGCTGGGACGCCGGAGTGCATGGTCCGGCCATCCTCCGTCTTCTGGGTAAATGTCTTTCGTCATGTTTGTTTGTTGCCAGCCTGGCAAGACCAGGTTCACGCGGATGTTGTGAGATCCCCATTCCCACGCCGCGGTTCTGACCAATCCGATCAGCCCGGCCTTCGACGCGGCATAGGCGGCCTGTCCGGTGGCCCCGTGAAACCCGGTATGGGAGCCGATGACGACGATGGAGCCTCCGCCACGAGCCATCAGCACGGGCGCGACGGCGCGCAGACAGTAAAAGGTTCCCGTCAAGTTCGTTGCGACGACATCGTTCCAGACCCGTTCCGAATGTCGAATGAGCAGGTCGCCCCCTGCGATGCCGGCATTGCAAATGAATACCGAGGGAGCGGGCGTCTGGGTTCGCCAGACGTCGACCATCCGCCGCACCGAGGCCGGCTCGCGGACGTCCGCTTGATAAAGATCGCCCGTGCCGCCGTTCGACAGGACTTGACGGAGCGTCGCCTCGGCGGCGCGTTTGTTTTGAGCGTAGTGGACGCCGACGTGCCACCCGATCGATCCAAAGGCGCAACCGATGGCCCGCCCGATTCCTCCCGATGCGCCGGTGACCAGCGCGGACGGAGGAGACTGCGCGCGTTCGGCGGCGTGCGCCGATCGTTCCGTTGCCGGCCCATGTTTCCTTGGAAGCGAAGCCTTCATACCGCTCGAATTATGTGAGCAGGAGCGGGCGAACGCAAGCCGGCAAACGGCAGGGACGACGTGACAAACGGTTTGCTTGCTGAGCCTGTGATTCCTGTGGTACGGTCGAACACCGTCCAGGCAGGTGGAAAGTCGGAGGCCGTTCGTCGTCGGAGACCATTCGTCATGGATCGATACAAGATGATCGCAATGATCGTGCTGTCCGGCTTGTGGCAGGTGGGGTTCTTCACGGGGCCGGCTGCGGCCGCCGCCGCGGAGCCCGTGACGATTACGGACTCCGCCGACTATTTTCCCGATGCGGTCGGCAATCGCTGGGTCTATCGCGGGCATATTATGGAGGGGCCGCTCCAGACGGTGGACAACAAATTTTTCACCAATGTCTCGACGGTGACGGGAACCAAAACGATCAATAACGTGCAAGTCACCGTCTTTCACGATACCAATCCGGGCAACCACGGTCCTTCGGACAGTTTTTACCGTCGGGACAGCGTGGGCATCGTCTATTATGGGTCGGAGCCGGGGACGCCCTTGGAAAAACAACTGACCCCGTACCAAATTTTTCGGTTTCCCATAAAAATCCCCTCTTCCTTTCAACAGTTCGACAGGACCGGCCTCGATTTTGGGTCGGACATGGACCATGACGGCGCCAGCGAGAAAACCGACGTGAAGGGATGGGTGACCTTGCTCGGCCGTGAAACGGTCACCGTGCCGGCTGGTACGTTTGCGGACGCGATCAAGGTCGAGGCCAAGATGACCATGCAGATTCATTTGTCGTCCGGCCGAGGCGTCATTGCAGGATCGGACGTCATGACCGCGTGGTTCGCCAAGGGGGTCGGTCTCGTGAAGTACGCGGAGCGTCAGGACATGGGGCCGATTAAAGAAGACCGCGGGGTCATCGTAGAAATTACGGAAGAGCTGGAAGAATACGAGATCAAGAAGTGAAACAGTTCACTCGACAGCCTCGAATCCCCGGCGGAGGGTGTTTTCGCACACGATGCGAGCGATCATGAACTGAGGCAAGTAGTCTTGGCCTCCCGCTTTTGCTCCCACCCCTGAAAAACGATGCCCGCCGAAGGGCTGCCGCCCGACGAGCGCGCCAGTGATCGGCCGATTTATGTAAAGATTGCCGACGTCGAATCGGTCGCGGGCGAGGGCGAGATTCGCCGGACTCCGGCTGTACACACCGCCCGTCAGTGCGTAAGGTGTCCCGTTCGCCAGACGAAGGGCCTCCTCGAAACTTTCCGCTTTCATCACGGCGAGCACGGGACCGAAGATTTCTTCCTGCGCCAACCGGTGGGACGGTTCTACGTCGACAAAGACCGTCGGGCCGACGAAGTATCCTTCCCGGTCGACCGATCGCTGAACCAGCGGTCGGCATTCGCGCAATCCCTCCGTGATGAACGTTTGAATCGACGCCTGCGCCCGCGCGTCGATGACCGGTCCCACCCGAGTGCCGGGATCCGCCGGATCGCCGATTTCCAGGCTTAAGACGGCGTCCTTTAATCGGCCCACGAACTCGTCGTACACCGAGCGATGCACGACAGCTCGCGAGCAGGCCGAACATTTCTGCCCCGCGTATCCCGTGAAGGAAGCCACGACGCCGACGATGGCTTCGTCCAAATCCGCCGTGTCGTCGACGATGATGGCGTTTTTGCCTCCCATCTCGGCGATCACCCGTTTCACCATCGGTTGCCCAGGCCGCACGACGGAGGCGTCGGCTAGGATGTGAAGCCCGGCGGCTTTTGATCCTGTGAAGGCGATCGTCACAATGCGAGGGTGGATCACGAGGGCGCGTCCGATCTCCGGTCCTCCCGGGACGCAGATGAGCACGTCAGACGGCACTCCGGCGGACGTCAGAATCTCCGAGAGGAGCGTTCCCACCAGAGGAGCCCGCTCCGACGGTTTAAAGAGGACGGCGTTGCCGGTCACCAAGGCGCCGGCGACCATGCCGGTCGGGATGGCGAGAGGAAAATTCCACGGGGCGATGACGGCGGCGACGCCGCGCGGGCTGTACAGTCGGTAGTTGATTTCCCCCGGTTTGTCGCCCAATTTCATCGGTTCGGCCAGGCGGCGCATCTCCCGGCCGTAGTACCGCAGAAAATCGATCGCCTCGGCAACGTCGGCGTCCGCTTCCCGCCAGGGTTTGCCGACCTCGAAGACTTCCCAGGCGGCCAATTCGTAACGCCGCCGCGCGATCTCATCGGCGGCTCTGTCCAAAACGGCGGCCCGTTCCTCGGCCGGGCGCCGCCGCCAATTCTCGAAGGCCGCCTCCGCCCGTTGGACGGCTCGGTCGAGATCCGAGACGGATGCGCCTTTCACCTCCGCGACGACTTCTTCGGGTTTGGACGGATTGTGAGACACCAGCCAGGGACCCGTTGGTTTCAAATCCGCTCCGATCGATTCCCATCGCCGTCCGAGTTGCGCCCGCACCGACGCGAGGCCGTCCCTCATGGCTTGACGGACCTCGGCTAAGGAAAAATCGCTGTGCGGCTCATTGGAAAACGTTCGACGATCGGCTGCGGCAAGCGTTTCCGCCTCAACCGCCGGGATCTCGGGCGGAGCCAGAAGTTTCGCCAGCGACTGGGATTCGACATATTCTTTACGGAGAAACGATTCATTGGACGTATTTTCCAACAGACGACGGACCAAGTAGGCCATACCAGGCAAAAGTTGGCCAACTGGAGTGTAAAGCCGAACCCGGCGGCCGAGCGTCACCATGGCTTGTTGAAACGGTTCGGCCATGCCGTAGATCATTTGATATTCCCGCGCGGAGGCCGGCAGGTGGCGGCTGTTGGCCGTCGCCTCGATGACAGCGAGGGTCCGCAAATTGTGCGTGCCAAAAGCGGGCCGGATCAATTCCGCATGGTCGCAGAGGAGACAAACCAGTCGTTCATAGTTGGCATCCGTTTCCGCCTTGTGTGCAAAGAGCGGCACCGGCCAGCCTGCCTGCCGATATCGAACTGTGTCGGAGTCCCAGTAGGCGCCCTTGACCAATCGGATCGTGATCGGCGTGCCACGGGCCCTTACCCACGCAATCAAGTTTCGAATATCCTGTTCCGTCTCCCGATGGTACGCTTGAAGGGCGATGCCGGCATAGGGATACGAACGGTATGCCGGCTCATTGAACAGTGTGGTGAAGATGTCCACCAGAAGGGATTTGGTCTCGGCCTGCTCCATGTCGAAGATCAGCCCGGCCGATAATGAGACGGCTTGATCGACCAAGGGGCGAAGGCGCGCCGCCACCGATCGATAGCTGCCGTCGGGGTCGATCGGGTCCAAGCGAGAGGAGAGCGCCGAAATTTTGAGGGAGAGTTGCACGCGCGGCAGCGGCCCCAGGTGGTCCGATTCCAAAAGGGGGACCGAGGGCCAGGAAGAAGCCGTCCGCGTCAGGTTTATCAACGCTTGCAGACAACGGTCCCGGTAGAGATCGGCTTCTGATTCGCTGACCGTCGCTTCTCCCAGGAGATCGACGGACCAGGCCCGTCCGGCTTTCCAGAGGTGCTCCAACATCGGAGCCGCCTCTTCCACAGCAGCACCCGCGATAAACGTTCGAGCCATTTGTTCAACATGAGCCCTGATCGATTTGCCGGTCCATCTGGCGCCGAGGCCGGTGGCCGCCAACGCATTGAGTCCCCATTGAAGACCAAACAAGTCGGCGTGTAATCCGCCGAAATATTCCTGGGCGAGAGAGACGACGCGCTCATCATCCGCGACCGACGGCAGGACATCGATGAAACGAAAGAGACGGGTTTTGAAGACCTGGTCCTTCATGGCGAGATTGATCGCCGACTGGGACCACCAACGACCCTCGAAAACGGTCGGCTTGTGGCCGGCGGAGAGGCTGGCAAGATGCTCGCCGATCCGGCGAACGGCCGGTTCGAGCGATTCCGGTTCGTGTGATGAAGCAGTCGTCATGGTCCGTCACTCCGTCACAGAAAGCGGCTGTTGTTCATAAGACTAACATGGAGCAACCGAATGGGCCATCACTTCCCGGGGGATTTCCCGTGAGAGGCCCATCGGTGCATGATCCGACCGGCCCATTTCTTTCCACGATGCCATCGCTTATGATGGAACAAAGCGACGGGCGGGCTCACAACGGAGGATATCGACTATGGCCGATGAACATTCCCAGGGCGGGAAGCCGCAGCATGCGACCGGCAGCTTGGTGCCGGGTGTCAAACACGTGATCGCTGTGAGTAGCGGGAAGGGAGGCGTGGGAAAATCAACCGTTGCGGCCAATCTGGCCTGCGCACTAGCCTTGACGGGGGCCAAGGTCGGCTTGTTGGATGCCGATCTGTACGGCCCCAATATTCCGATGATGATGGGACCAGCCAAGGGGCCCGAACAAAAAGACGGAAAAATCGTCCCGGCTGAAAGTTACGGGGTCAAGTTGATCTCGATGGCGTTTCTGGTTCCAGAGGACACGCCGTTGATTTGGAGAGGGCCGATGGTCCATCAATATCTCCAGGCGTTCTTTCGCGACGTGGAATGGGGCGAGCTGGATTATCTTTTGATCGATTTGCCTCCCGGGACCGGCGACGTGCAGCTTTCCTTGTCGCAGATGGTGCCCTTGGCCGGGGCCGTCACGGTCACGACTCCCCAAGAGGTCGCGCTCCACGACGTGCGCAAGGGGATGGCCATGTTTCAAAAGGTCAACGTGCCGCTGCTGGGCATCATCGAAAACATGAGTTACTTTGTGTGCGGCCATTGCGGAGAACGGACCGAAATTTTTTCCCATGGCGGCGGCGAACGGGCGGCCGAAAAGCTGGGGGTACCCTTTCTGGGGCGTATCCCCATCGATCCTGCGATTCGAGAAGGAGGGGACAGCGGGCATCCGATCGTCGTGACGGACCCGACGTCGCCGCAGGCCGAGGCGTTTCGCGACATCGCGCGCAAATTGATCGACGAATTGAAAGGCGACAAAAAGAGCGGGCCTTCGATCGAGAGTCTGCTCAAAAAAATCACACAACCGTTGGGCGGTCATTGATGACCGATCGACGATTTCTCGTGGAGGAGAGCATGGCGGAGTTTGTGCGGGTTGCCGGAACGTCCGAGGTGAAGCCGGGGCAAGGTCTGACGGCGGAGGTCAACGGCCGAACCGTGGCCGTTTTCAACGTCGATGGGATCTATCACGTGATCGACAATACTTGTCCGCACCGCGGCGGGCCGCTGGGAGACGGTGAAGTCGAGGGAAACATCGTGACCTGCCCCTGGCACGGCTGGCAATTCGATGTGACCACGGGGGCCTGTACCAGGAATCCATCCGCAACCGTCGAGGTCTTTCAAGTCAAGGTCGAAGGCGACGACATCAAGGTGCTGCTCTAGCTGCGAGATCTCGTCGGAAAGTGGCGGCGGAAGAAGCTGGTTTTGAGAGAAAGGCCGGAGATGACCGATTCCGCTCTCGACAAGCACCAACTGGCGGGATTTGATCCGAGCGCGCGCGGGTTCAGTCGCGCCGTCGAATTTGAGCCGGTAAGGGAAGGCTATCAGGCGATTCTGCGCTATGAAACGGTGCGTGTCACGACCGAACCCTGTCGGACGCAGGATGACGCGTTGCTGGCCTTGATCGCGTTGCTCCACGGGCAAGGGTACCGGCGATTGAAGACCCAGAAAAGTTTTCACAAGGGTGCGTATTTGGGGTCGCGAGAGCCGTGGGTCGAGTATCCGGATCCGTCCGATGAACCGGAACGACGAGGTGTTTGGGGCCGGCTGCTGAACTGGTTCGGTTCCACCACGCGCGTCGGAGGAGACCGATGAATTTTGTTCCCGTCGATCAGCTTCGGTCTTCCGTCGTCGGTTTTTCAGATTCGTCCCCTTCGACGAGCCCGAACGAAAATCGATCGTCTCGTTCCCGATTGCCCTCTTGGTTTAAAGTCGTCGCCAAAACCGGTCCCGACTATTTGGATGTGAAGGGGGCGATGGACCGGCTCGGCCTCCATACGATTTGCGAAGAGGCTCGGTGTCCCAATCGCTGGGAATGTTGGAACCAACGCACCGCCACATTTTTGATCCTGGGCGATATCTGCACCAGGCGCTGCCGCTACTGTTCGGTCCAAACCGGACGGCCGCAACCGGTCGATCGTGACGAGCCGCGACGGGTGGCCGAGGCCGTGCAGGCCCTGCGCCTTCGCCATGCCGTGGTCACGTCGGTCAATCGCGACGAACTGCCGGACGGCGGCGCCGCGGTGTTCGCCGAGACCGTCAGACTCATCAGGCAACTGAATCCGCACTGCACGGTTGAAGTGCTTATTCCCGATTTTGAGGGAAACCGGGACGCCCTCAAGACCGTCTGTGCCGAACGGCCCGACATTCTGAGTCACAATATCGAAACGGTCGCTCGATTGTTTCCGGCCATCAGACCGCAGGGGAAATATCGGCGGTCGATCGAACTGCTGGAGAGGGCCAAGGGATGGGGCATGAGGACGAAATCCGGTCTGATCGTCGGCATGGGAGAGACCATCGACGAGGTCCGAGACGTCATGCGTGATCTGCGATCGGTCGACTGCGATGTGCTGACCATCGGCCAATATCTCCAGCCGACGAGAGACCATCTGCCCGTCTCACGATTCTACGATCCTTCCGAGTTTGCCGTTTTGAAAGAAGAAGGGCTTGGTCTAGGATTCAGCCACGTCGAGGCCGGGCCGTTGGTGCGGAGTTCGTATCATGCCGAACGGCAGGTGACGGTCAGGCTGTAAAACGCACGGGAAGGGGCTTCCAGTGCATCGTCAACCGGCCCACGTCACCGCGTTCGACGTGTGAGCGTCGGTGTGGTTCCCGAAGAGACTCAAACCGCCAACGCCTTGCCGATGATGGCCCGGGCTTCTTCCTGAATCTGCTTGAGATGTTCCCTCCCCCGGAAGCTTTCCGCGTAGAGTTTGTACACGGCTTCGGTGCCGGACGGCCTGGCCGCGAACCAGCCGTGCTCCGTCACGACCTTGAGCCCTCCGATGGGGGCGCCGTTGCCAGGAGCCGTCGTCAACAGGGCGATGATTCGGTCGCCGGCCAAGGTCGTGGCCGTGATGTGGGCGGGAGAGAGTGTTGCGAGTACCGCTTTTTGTTCTGGTGTTGCGGGGGCGTCGATTCGCTCATAAACCGGCTCGCCTAATTCGTTTGTGAGCTCACGATACAGTTGGGCGGGGTTTTTGCCGGTGCTGGCTGTCATTTCGGCGGCAAGCAGGCCCATGATGATCCCATCTTTGTCGGTGGCCCAGACGGTGCCGTCCTGGCGAAGGAATGAAGCCCCCGCGCTTTCCTCGCCGCCGAACCCCAAGGAGCCGTCCAACAGACCGTTTACAAACCACTTGAAGCCGACCGGTACTTCGATAAGCCGTCGCTGTAGGCGTGTTGCCACGCGATCGATCAGGCTGCTGCTGACCAATGTTTTGCCGATTCCGGCGTCGGTCCTCCACCGGGACCGGTGCGTGAACAGATAGGCGATCGAAACAGCCAGATAATGATTCGGGTTCATCAAGCCGGATCGAGTCACGATCCCGTGCCGATCAGTGTCGGGATCGTTGCCGAACGCGACATCGAACCGACCTTTGAGCGCGAGCAGATTGGCCATGGCATAGGGCGAGGAACAGTCCATCCGGATTTTCCCGTCCCAATCAAGCGGCATGAAGCGGAACGTGGGATCGACGGTACGATTGATGATTTCGAGGTCCAAGCCGAATCGCGCCGCAATCGGCTCCCAGTAGGCGATGCCGGACCCTCCCAGCGGATCGACGCCCAGTTTCAAGGAAGAGGTGTGGAGCAGGTCCATGTTGATAACCTGGGAAAGGTCGCCGACATACGAGGAGATGAAATCGTGCCGATAGGTCGTCGAAGCCCGGCGCGCCTGCTCAAACGGCACGCGCCGTACGCCGCGTAAATCGCCCGCCAAGAGTTCATTCGCCCGATCCTCGATCCATTTGGTGACGTGGGTGTCGGCGGGCCCTCCGTGCGGCGGGTTGTACTTGATTCCGCCGTCCTCCGGCGGATTGTGTGAGGGGGTGATGACGATGCCGTCCGCCAATCCGGACGTCCGGCCCCGATTGTAGGACAAAATCGCATGGGAGATCGCCGGCGTGGGCGTGTATCCGTCCTCGTGGTCGATCATGACGGTGACGCCGTTGGCCGCCAGCACTTCGAGGGTCGTGACAAAGGCAGGTCGGGAGAGGATGTGCGTATCTTGTCCCAAATAGAGCGGCCCGGTCGTGTTCCGACCGGATCGGTAGTCACAGATCGCTTGGGCGATGGCCAGGATATGGGCTTCGTTGAAGCTGTGTGTCAACGAGGATCCGCGATGGCCCGATGTGCCGAAAGAGACCCGCTGCTCCCGTATCATTGGGTCCGGCTTCTCCCTCTCGTAGGCAGCCAGGAGCTTTGTGACATCGACGAGCGAAGAAACCGGCGCCGGTTGCCCGGCCAGTGGATGAACGGTCATAGGAATCCTCTTGCTTGAAAAGGAGATGACTCGCCCGACTGTATCTCATGTGTGAGAAGATCTGTCAAATGGCCGATGGAAGGAAATGAGGAGTGGAAGAACGTATGGTCGATCGTCAGGCTGCCTGTCGGAAGGTGCTGGTTTCCTCGTGATACTGTCGCAGCACCGGCACGAGTTGGAGAACCGCCGCTTCCAACTCGGTAACGAGAGGCCTCACCTCTTCCAAACGTTTTTGGCGGGCGAGCTCTTCGATCCGGCCGGCCACCGATGCCACTTGCCCGGCGCGCAGATTGCCGGCCGCTCCCTTCAAGGTGTGGGCCGCCCGCTCGACCGTCGTGGCGTCGCCCGTCTCAAGACCTGTTTTGATTTCAGCCAACCTCGTCTGATGTCGGTCCATAAACAAAACGACCAGTTCCCGGATCAGTCGATGATCGCCTCCCAAATTGGCCTCCAAGTCGGCGAGGTCGAACGTGTCGGCGTCAACATGGTTCACGATCGGTCGCTTGTCAATCCGGTCCGGAGATAGTGCGGGGCGTGGAATCCACCGATCAAGGACCGAACGCAACGTCTCCAATTGAATCGGCTTGGCGAGGTAGTCGTCCATGCCGGCGGCGAGACATTGCTCGCGATCTCCTTTCATGGCGTTGGCCGTCACAGCGATGATGGGAATGCGCCTGGGGCGGGATGCCCCGGCCTTGTGTGTTCCTCCGGCTGTGGCATCGGCGGCTGTCCCGGCGTCCGCTTCACGTTGCCGGATGATTTTCGTAGTCTCAAAACCGTCGAGGATCGGCATTTGACAGTCCATGAGAATCGCGTCGTAGGTCTTCTCGGCCAGGGCGTCGAGTGCTTCCTGTCCGTTGTTTGCGAGCCGGAAGTCGTAGCCCAGTTTCTGGGCCATGCGCGCCGCCAGTTTCTGATTGATTTCGTTGTCTTCAACGATCAAGAGAGACACCCGCCGCGAAGCATGGACCGCCGGCGCGCTCTCTGTCGATGAGGAGCCCGGGCGGATAGGGTGACGGGCTGGGGATTCGCTTCCACGAGCCAAGGCCTTGCGAAGACACTCCTGCAATTGATTGTGACGGATCGGTTTCTGGAGATAGCCGACCGGCCCGACGGACTGTCCCCGTTCAGTGTAGTCTCGTTGAAGGAGAGGAGTGAGAAGAACGACGGGAGTCGTTCTTCCCTCGGCGCGTTGCCGCAGTTCCCGAACGAATTGCAGACCGTCTTTCCTCGGCATGATGACGTCGGCGATCACAAGCTCGAAGGGAGTCCCGCTCGTCGCCGTTTCCGCGAATCGGCGCAAGGCTGCATCGGCGTCTTCCACGGTCTCCGCGAGCATGCCCCATCCGCTTATGAGCTCGCGCAGCACTCTCCGACCGGATTCATGGTCGTCCACGATCAACACGCGATGTCCCGCGAGGTCGTCCGACGGAACGATCGCTCGCGGAGAGTCGGCCTGCTTCGCGAATCGAGCCGTGAATCGAAACGTGCTTCCTTGACCGACCGAACTGATCAGAGTGATGCGGCCACCCATGAGTTCGATCAATTGTTTTGAGATCGTCAAGCCGAGACCCGTGCCGCCGTACCGTCTGGTCGTCGAACTGTCTCCCTGCACGAAGGGCCTGAACAATTTGGCCTGGGTGTCCGGCGGGATGCCGATTCCGCTGTCCGTGACGTCGAAACGGATCGTGGCGTGGTCCGGCGAGTCTTCCTCCAGAAAGACTTGCAGCGAAACCTCTCCCTGTTGGGTGAACTTGACGGCGTTTCCGATCAGATTCGTGAGCACTTGGCGCAGGCGCGCGGGGTCCCCCCGGAGGGCGATAGGCACGTTCGCGTGAACGAGTCCGGTCAATTCAAGCCCCTTGGCGTCGGCCTGCTGAGCGAATTGCGCCAGTGTGTCCTCCACCGTGTCGCGCAGATTAAAGTCGATCGATTCAAGCTCCAGCTTTCCCGCTTCGATTTTGCTGTATTCGAGCACGTCGTTGATCACGCGCAGCAGCGACTCGCCGCATTGCCGAATGGTCGTCGCATAGGTTTTTTGTTCCGGCGAGAGGGGCGTTTCCAACAGGAGGCTGGTCATGCCGATGACTCCGTTCATCGGTGTGCGGATCTCATGACTCATCATAGCGAGAAACGTTGCTTTGGCTTTCGCCGCATCCTGGGCGACGGTCAGCGCCTCATCCAACCGATGATTGGCGTCACGCAGCTCTTGGGCGGTGAGCATCAGTTCTTGTTGCGCCTTGCGGATATTGGTGACGTCGATCCCATAGCCGCGAACCAGGCCGTGCGTGGCGACCGGGCAGAGTATCCATGAGAAGTTGGCATCCGGTAGCGAGACGTTCACTCCTTGCAGAGGCTCGCCGGAGCGGAGAGCGTGCGCCACGAGATCGGGAAGATTCGGCGGCAAGACGGCCGGTGTGCCGTTCGATCGATAACCGAGAGCGGCGAGCCGAGCCGTCATGGCCGGATTGGCGTACAGCATGGTTCCGTCGCGATCCAGCTCGACGACGGGCGAGGGCGATTCTTCCGCGATGGCGGCGAGCCGGTCCCGCTCGGCACGCAGCTCTTCTTCACGAGACAAATCCCGCAGGCTGATCGCCAGATTCGGCGCATTGGAGCGGCCGTCGTGATCAAGAGCATGACAGGTCCATTCGACGGGAGTTTCGCCGGCGATGCCGATCCGGAGCCGCACGGTCGCGCGCACCGTGGGCTCTCTTGATGCCGCCACGGATTTGAGCCGGTCGAGCACCTGGGAGGAGGTGTCGGAATCGGTCAGAGCGGCCCAGATGTCGGGAAACGACTGCCCGGAGAGAGCGGCTTGCGGCCGTCCGAGCAGACGCGCCCCCTCCAGGTTGCTCCACGTGATGGACCCGTCGTCGCGCAGCAGCACGATCCCGAAGGGAAGATTGTCGAGGAGGGCGCTTACGGAGAGGTGATGGAATTCGTCGTGGAGTGTATGTCGGCTTGTCGGCGTCATGGTGCAGCCTCGACCGTGACGTCGTCCAAATACAAGGCGATGTTGACGAATTCGTGAGCCGGGTCGAGCACGCGCGCGATGGCGGGAGCCGCCTCACCGCCGGAAGGCGCCGCTAGATCGACAGGATGAGGCTTGAGATACGCTTCCCCTCGCGGTCCCTTGATGATCAAAACTTTCGGCTTGAGCCGCGCCTCGGGATTGAGGCCTGTCACGATGGCCTGCTCGCCGGTGTTCAGAAGCACCAGGCTTCCGATCGGATAGACGCCGACGATCCGAACGGTTGTTTCGATCAGCGCCGCGTCGAAGCGGCCTTCTTTGCCGGAAAGGAACAGTCGGCGCACGGCGTCGTTCGGGAGCATGGCCGGACGTCCTCCGCGGCGGCTCACCATGCCGTCGTACCAGTCGACGATCCCGACGATTTGGGCAAGACGCGAAATATCCTGTCCCCCCCGTCCATCGGGAAATCCGCTGCCGTCCGTGCGTTCATGGTGTTCGGCCACGATTCGTTTCACCTCGTCGTGCACGTCGTCGCATTCGGCGAGCACGGTCAGGCCCAATCGCGGGTGTTGTTCCAGCAGCGCGCGTTCCTGGCCGGTGCATTCATGACGATTTCGGACGAGGTTGCGCGGCAGTCGAAGATAGCCGGCGTCGTGAAGCAGGGCGCCCGTTCCGAGGAGTGTTTGTGCATCTTGATCGAGACCATATTCGACCGATACGGCCAGCGAGAGAATGCAGGTGTCGAGTGTGTGGGCGGCGAGGGATTGGTCGAACCGCTTGATTTTGCGAACGGCCAACTGCGTCGTCACCGCCTCGCGGTCGTTGAGAATCCGTCGCATGATGTTGACCACGACGGCCTTCGCGACGGCCGAGGGCGGAGGGCCACCCTGCATGAGCCGATCGAACATTCGTTCGATGGCTTCTTCGGCGGCGCTATAGAAGGCGTCGGCCGAATCCGCTTGGTCCGGCGACGCTGCAATGATTGAATCCGGAGCGCCCGCTTCCTCTCCGTCCTGACCGTTGCCCCCGTCGCTCGATGGTTTTGCGACCACGTCTTTTCCTTTGCGGGGGTCGATGGTGACGGTTCGAATGCCGCAACTCCGCATGGTGTCAATGACGGCCGTGCCCTCGATGAGACGCTTATGCGAGAGAAAAGGGGTTCGGTACCACGGCACGTCGACGCCGACGACGTACATGCCGGGTGTCAGATCGTCGATGGAAATGTGTTTCAACTTGCTCTCGGCCATACGATCGGGCGCACGGGGCGGATCCCTGTGTAAACCGTATCGGCATGTGCCGGGGGAACTTGACGGGTCGCGACAGGGGGGAGGTCAAGATTTCGATACGATGGCCGATAGAACATGGGGGGGCTTGCTTTTTGACGCGCGTTACAACGGACTGACCGGGCGGCCATGAACAAACGGATTGCAGTGGATGAGCTTCGGCCGGGGATGCGCGTGGTCGCGATCGATCGATCCTGGCTGGTGACGCCCTTTTTGAGTCACCGGCTGACGATCGCCTCGCGGGAGCAGGTCGAGCAACTGAAGGCTTGCGGGGTTCGAATCGTCGAGATCGCCGCAGACGGGGCGGGCGGGGAGGAGATCCGCCAAGACGAATACGATGATGAATACGATCGCTCGACAGAGGAGGGCGGAGAGACCGTTTCTTTACGGTCGGCGGCGGATGTCGCTCCCGAGCCGACCTCGTTCGAAGAGGAACTGAAAACCGCCAAGGAGGTGTACCGGGCCGCCAAGGCCGTGATCCAAGGCGCCATGCAGGACGTGCGACTGGGGCGGGCGATCAACATGGAAGCGGTCGATCGAGTCGTCTCGGACATGGCGGAAAGCGTGTTGCGTAATCTCGATGCGTTGACCAGCCTCTCTCGACTCAAGCGGTTCGACGAATACACGTTCTACCATTCGGTCAACACCTCATTGCTCGCGATGGCGTTGGGGCGTGACCTCGGTTTCGCCAAGAGCGAACTCCATCAGGTCGGCGTCGGGGCTCTGTTGCACGACATCGGTAAGACCAGGATTCCCAACGAGTTGCTCAACAAACCGGCGCGTCTCGAGCCAGATGAGATGGAACTGATGAAACAACACGTGATGCGCGGGGTGGAGATCTTGTCGGAGACGACCGGTTTATCCGAGGTGCATACGAAGCCGGCCCTCGAGCACCATGAACGGGTCGATGGAACCGGCTATCCCTTCGGCCGTTCCAAAGACGGGATCAGCCGCTTCGGGTTGATCGCCTCGATCGTCGATATCTATGACGCCATCACCAGTGATCGATGTTATCACCGGGGGAGGGCGTCCCACGATGCGCTGCAATACCTGTATCTGCTGTCGCTCAAAGGCCATCTCGATGCCGGGTTGGTGCAACGATTCATTCGCACTGTGGGGGTGTATCCGGTGGGATCCCTCGTCGAGCTGAACACGGGTGAAGTGGCGGTGGTGCGCCGGGTGCATCGAGAGGCGCCGCTGGCTCCACTTGTCATCATTGTAAAAAGCGCAAGCAACGTGTTGCTCTCCAAGCCGATCGAATGCGATTTGCGGGAGGAGGCGAAGATTTCCGGACGAACCATCCACGCGGTGAAAGGGCCGCATGACGTTGGGATCGATCCTGCCGTGTACCTTGATAAGGAGCCGATATGAAAGAGACGATCGAGACCGTCCCTCCATCGGCTTGTTTTTTGACCGTCGGGCTTGCGGTCAAACTCTCGCTCGTGATGAACGGCCGCAAGATCGTCCACGGCAGTACGTTGCTGGGGTG
Organism: Nitrospira sp.; assembly: GCA_024330945.1. Classification (GTDB taxonomy): domain Bacteria; phylum Nitrospirota; class Nitrospiria; order Nitrospirales; family Nitrospiraceae; genus Nitrospira_D. The sequence goes on from JANDJJ010000012.1 coordinate 35,782, forward strand.
GAAAGAGTCGGTCTGGTTGATCTGCGAATGGCCGTCGCAGCTTGACTGGGTGTCCGGCTTGGCGGAGAAAACACCGTGCACGATCAGTTATCTGCGAGAAGGAAAACTCGTCGGCTGTCGAACGGAGATTCGCGGAGCCATCGCAACGCCGGTGCCGCTGCTGTTCCTGGCCTATCCTCGGCAGGTCGAGGAAATGCATCTCCGGCAATATCCGCGCGTGTCGTCCAACGAGCCGGCCGTGTTAAGCCGAATCGGGAGTCGAAGCAAGAATGGGGGAGGAAGGGGGTTGGCGGACCATATCGGCGGTCTGGTGAGGGATCTGAGTCTGGGCGGTTGCCGCATCGCCGTGGATCGGACTCCGCCATGGCTCAGGACCGGCTTATCCATTCATCTGGAATTTGAATTGCCGGGATTGGGCCACGTCACAAATCTGACGAGCGTTGTCAAAAGTATTGACCAGGACAGGGATCACCATCTGATCGGAGTCGAGTTCCAATTCGACAGGATGGAATACATCGAGTATCGAGGGTGGGGCGGCTCGGTCGAGCAGGCGATCTGGCGGTGGGTGAGGCTCAAAAGTGACGACATCGGCTAGAGCATATTTCGAAATAGCTGATGGTACGAAGTTTCGTCTCGATCTGTCTGCTTTGCTGTGTCTAGGGGGTGATTGTAACCCTCCCGTAAAATCGGGCCATGCATAACTAGAGGTCTTCCGGCAAACTACGATGCCAAGGAGGCCACGATGCGCAAGAGCAGATTTAGCGAGAGCCAGATTGTTGGAATACTGAAAGAAGTTGAAGCGGGGCGGCTGGTCAAGGACGTATGCCGGGAGCATGGCATCTCGGATGCGACCTACTACCAGTGGAAATCAAAGTACGGCGGGATGGAGATATCCGACATCAAGCGCCTGCGGGAGCTCGAAGATGAGAACCGCAAGCTCAAGCTGATGGTGGCTGACCTGAGCCTGGAGAACAAGGCCATCAAGGAAGTATTTGGTTTAAAACGTTAAGCCCCGGCCAGAAACGTGGTGCCGCCACGGAATTGCAGCAGCATGGTCTGAGTCAGCGCAGCGCCTGCAAGGCGCTGGGGTTATCGAGGTCGGTCTACACCTACCGGCCTGATCCGGATGCCGACGATGAAATCATCGCCGTGTTGCAGGAACTGGCGGAACGCTACCCGGCCCGGGGCTTTGGCAAAT